>CAZZVT010000176.1:2444-7029 GCA_964657545.1 uncultured Jatrophihabitantaceae bacterium | reverse complement strand
CGAAGTCCTGGTACAGCGGGTGCTCGTACTTCAGGCAGCACATCAACTTGCCGCAGGCACCGGAGATGCGAAGCGGGTTCACCGGCAGATCCTGGTCGCGCGCCATCCGCACGCTGACCGGCTCGAAGTCGACGAGGAACGTCGCACAGCACAGCTCGCGGCCGCACGAGCCGAGCCCACCCGTGAGCCGGGCCTCGTCGCGTGCGCTGAGCTGGCGCAGCTCGACGCGGCCCTTGATCGTGGCCGCGAGATCGCGCACCAGGGCGCGGAAGTCGACGCGCTGCGGCGCGGTGAAGTACAGCGTCGTGTGCTGGGTGGCCGGGACGTGATCGATGCCCGCGATCTTCATCGGCAGGCCGTGCTCGCGGATCAGCGCCCGCGCCGCGACCCGGGCCGCCGCGCGGTGCTTGCGCGAGGCGGTGGCGGCCTCGACGTCGCCCGGATCCGCCGTGCCGGACAGCACGGGCAACCCGCCGACGTCGCCGTCGACCCATTCCGGCGCCCAGACGACCTGCGCGACCTCGTCGCCGTCGGCGGTGGGGTACAGGACGTGATCGCCGACGGCCGGGCGCAGCTCACCGGGGTCGGCGTAGTACAGCCGACCCTGCGGCTGGAACGTCACCGCGCACATCATCGCCATTCGCGCAGCGTAGGCGTAGCCAACCTCACGGGGCACCAGTGCGTCCTCAGTGTGAAACAGCTAAGTTCCCGTCCCGGAGGACGAACATGACGAATCGGATCATCGGTGCAGCGCTCGCCGTCACCGCGGCACTCGGCCTGACGGCTGCCGCAGCCTCGGCGTCGCCACCAGCGCCTACGCCCAGGCCCATCACCCGGGCCGGCGGGCTCGCACCCGACGAGAACCATGCCGTTGCCGGCGACTGCGAACTGGCGGCGGTCACCTGCCGCCCGGCGCTGTCGGGGTCGTGCAGCAACGCGGTGTCGACGACGACGCCGCCCGGCGCCGCAGCGACGATCAAGGTGCTGGTGCGCACCCCGAACACCGACACCGTCGCCATCAGGTCCGTCCCGTTCCAGACCTACGTCGAGAACGTGCTGCCCAACGAGTGGCTCGCGACGTGGGACGGCGATGCCCGCAAGGCCGGTGCCGTGGCCGTCAAGACCTATGCCTGGTACTGGATGTCGCACTTCGGTGGCTATCTCGGCGGGGATGCCAGCCAGTGCTTCGACGTCACCGACGACACGGACTTCCAGGTCTACCGGGCCAATTCGGCTCTGGCCAGCACGACGTCGTCGGTCCTCCAGACGTGGCCGGTGTTCGCCCGCAAGTCGGGTCAGGTGTTCCAGACCCAGTACCGCGACACCCTCACCGGCTCGCAGCACGAGACGTGCGGTGCGGGTGCCAACGGCATCATGCTCAGCCAGTACGGCAGCCAGAACTGCAACGACCCGGACCTCAGGGCCGGAGGCAACACCGCCAACAAGTACAACGTCATCCTGCAGACGTACTACGGCTCGAACCTCCAGCTCACGACGGCCGCCCAGCTACGCACCCAGCACGACTTCCAGTACCTGCGCCGCAGCACCGGGGCGACCTTCAACGCCGGCACGTGGACCGTGAACGACGGCTACCCGACAGTGATCCACTTCGGCGGCAAGGGCGACGTACCGGTCGTCAACACCGTCGGTGACGGCTTCGCCCGTGTCGGGGTCTACACGCCGGCCACCTCGACCTTCTCCCTCGGCAGCGCCACCGGTCGGGTGACCACCAGGATCAGGTTCGGCGGGGCCCGGGACGTGCCGGTGGCCGCTCAGTACCAGGGCCTGAGCAGCCCGACGCAGCTGGCGGTGTTCGACCCGGCGACGGGCACCTGGTACTTCGCCACCAGCACGGGCAGGGTCGCCTCGGTCGTCAGGTACGGCACGAAGCGCGACACCCCGATCCCGGCCGACTACAACGGCGACGGCAGGGCCGAGATCGCCGTCTACCGCCCCTCGACGTCCACCTTCTACGTCTACGGGCATGCGGCCGTCCGGTACGGCAGCAAGGGCGACATCCCGATCCCGGCCGACTACAACGGCGACGGCAGGGCCGAGATCGCCGTCTACCGCCCCTCGACGTCCACCTTCTACATCTACGGACGGCCGGCGATCCACTACGGCAGCAAGGGCGACATCCCGGTGACGGGTGATTTCACCGGCGACGGCAGGGCCGACGTCGCCGTCTACCGGCCCTCGACGCACACGCTCTACGTCTACGGTCTGGCGGCCATCCGGCTGCCCGCCGCGGGCACGCCGATCGGCGCCGCGCCCTACCACGACTGAGCCTCGACGTCAGGGCAGGCGCAGGGCCGCTGTCATGGCCTCGACCGCGATCCGGGGTTTGACGTTGAGGTCCAGCGCCTCACGGCAGCCGAGGATCGCGTCGAGGCAGCGCAGCGCGCCCGGGGGGTCGAGGCGCAGGGCCACCGCGACGACGTCGTCGGCGAGGTCGGGGTGCGCGGGCGCGATGGGCGAGCCGGCGTGGTGCAGCAGGACGTCGCGGTAGAACGCGGCGAGGTCGACGAGCGCACGGTCGAGGGCGTCGCGCTGGGTGCGGGTGTGGCGGGACTTCTGGCGCTTCTCCAGATCCTTGAGCACCCCGGCCGACCCGCGCACGGCGGTGGCCGTGCCCCGGCCCGTGGAGCCGGCGCCCAGCGCGACCTGCAGCGATTCGGTCTCGCCGGCGTCGAGGCCGGCCGACAACGCCGCCGCCTCGGCCTCGGCCGCACCGACGAGGTGGTCGGCCGCTTCGAGGCAGGCGCGCAGCGACGTCAGCGAGGCCGGGATGGCGAGCACCTCGGCCCGACGGTCACGGGCGTCACCGTCGCGGGCGAGCCGACGAGAACGGCCCACGTGCCCCTGCCCGGCCGCCGCAGCCCACGCCGCGGTGTCGGCGTCGTAACCGTCGGCTCGTAGGACACCGGCGACGGCCTCGGCCGGCGGGGTGCGCAGCGAGACCAGCCGGCACCGCGAGCGGACGGTGACCAGGACGTCGTCGGGGTGCAGCGAGGGCGCGCACAGCAGGATGACGGTGCGCGCGGGCGGTTCCTCGATCGCCTTGAGCAGCGCGTTGGACGCCTGCTCGGTGAGCCGGTCGGCGTCCTCGATCAGCACGATCTGCCACCGCCCGAGCGACGGACGCCGCGCCGCCCGACCGACCACGAGCCGCATCTCGGTGACGCCGATCGATAGGCCTTCGGGAGCGACGAGATGGATGTCGGGATGGGTGCGGTGCGCGACCGTGCGGCACTGCGCGCACTCGCCGCAGCCCAGGTCGTCCCGCTCGCACTGCAGCGCTGCGGCGAACGCGCGTGCCGCCACCGAACGCCCCGAACCGGGCGGCCCGACGAACAACCACGCGTGGGTCATCCGCCCCGGCGCGACTGGGCGGCCGGACGTGATGTCGCGGGCCGCCGCAGCGGCGCCGCGCAGGGTGCGGACGGCGTCGGCCTGACCAATCAGCTCGTCCCACACGCCCATGCTCGAAGTCTGCCCGACGGGTGCGACGTCAGTGCTCGACGGCCCGGGCGAGCAGCGCACGCAGCGCCTCGGCCAGGGGGCCGACGGTGTCGGCGGGCAGCGGCGTCAGCAGCTCGTGCTCGGCGGCCAGCAGCGCCTCGAACGCCGCGTCGACGACCTCGCGACCGGCCGGGGTCAGCGCCACCCGGACGAGCCGGCCGTCGAGCGAGTCGGGGGTTCGGGTCACGAGCCCGCGCGAGGTCAACCCGTCGAGCCGGCTGGTCATCGTGCCGGACGTGACGTACGTGCGCACCGCCAGCTCGCCGGCGGTGAGCTGGAAGGTCCCGCCGGAGCGCCGCAGCGCGGCCAGCACGTCGAACTCGTGGCGCCGCAGGCCGTACCCGGCGAAGATCGCCGCGCGCCGCTCACCCAGCGCCGTGGCCAGGCGGTCGAGGCGGGAGAGCACCTGCAGCGGCTCGACGTCGAGGTCGGGCCGTTCGCGGTGCCAGGCCGCGACGATCTCGTCGACCTCGTCGGCGCCGCTCGCCCGAGGACCCATACCGCCATGGTCCCACATCTCTTGACGCCGAGACATCTGTCGGACGACGCATCAGAGCAGGGCCGCGAGCGCATCCTGGACGTCGCGCGCGAGGTCCGCTACCGGCCGCGCCGCGTCGAGCACGAGGTAGCGCGCGGGCTCGGCGGCGGCCAGCTCGAGGAAGCGAGCCCGGACGGCCTCGTGGAAGGCCGGCGACGCCGACTCGAGCCGATCGAGGCGGGCGCGCCGGCCGGCCCGGGCCAGGCCGATCGCCGGCGGCAGGTCGAGCAGCACGGTCAGCTGGGGCAGCAGCCCGCCGGTGGCCCAGTCCGTCAGCGTGGCGGCGTCGTGCAGCCCGCGGCCGGCGCCCTGGTAGGCCAGCGTCGAGTCGACGTAGCGGTCGGTGAGCACCAGCTCACCGCGTTCGAGGGCCGGGACGATCACGGTGTCGACGTGGTGAGCGCGGTCGGCGGCGTAGATCAACGCCTCGGCGCGCGGCGTCACGAGCCCGTCGGGGTCGAGCACCAGCCCGCGCAGTTCGACGCCGAGCGCCGTGCCGCCCGGCTCGCGGGTCTCGACGACCGT
>CAZZVT010000176.1:0-2344 GCA_964657545.1 uncultured Jatrophihabitantaceae bacterium | reverse complement strand
CGCAGGTCGCCGGTGCTCCAGGCGTTGACGCCGCGGATGCGGTCGACGTCGGCACCGCGGCCCCCGCCGTGCAGCGCGAGGCTGGTCAGGGTGAAGCGGTCGCAGATCACGATCTCGCCCCGCACGAGCGCCGGGCGGATGACCGCTGCCACGTGCTCGGCACGATCGGCCGCCGACAGCAGCGCCGCGGTCTCGGCCTCGACGCCGTGGCCACCGGCAGCAGCGGCGGCCTGCAGCAGTTCCTCGACCCGCCGACCCGTCGGAGAGTCGGTCGGCTCGACCGTCTCCTTCACGACATACCCTTCAGTACGGATCTCAGTGGCCAGCAGACGGGCGAAGGCTGCAGTGGCGTCGGCGTCCATGCCGTCGACGGTGACGAACAGCCCCGAGTGGTCGGGATGTCGCATACCGCTGCCCACGATGCGACGCCGGACTATCGCCCGGAAGCCCGCCGGCCGACCGCCTGCCCGCGACGTCGCGTACAGGCTGACGGCGATGGCCACGATGCCGCCGAGCAGCAGCGTCAGTCCTGGGCCGGAAAACGTCAGCCTGGCGTTGTCGCCCGTACTGATCGAGTGCGAGCCGACGAACCCGGCCACGACCGGACCGACCGCGATCGTCAGCAGCAGCGTGAGGCGCACCGACGACAGCACGAAGGAGAAGACCCGCCCGCGCAGACGGTCCTCGACCTCGAGGCCGATGAGCGTGTAGCCGATGATCCAGGCGATGCCCGCGAAGAGCCCTACCAACCCGGCCAGTACGTCGGCCAGGATGAAGTCGCGGATCAGCGACATGACCAGCAGCGTCAGCCCGGCGCCGCCGATCGCCATGCCGAAGACCCGGCTGCGCGGGTAGCTGGGCAGCACCCGGGGACCGATCAGCATGCCGGTCGCCAGACCCGCGAACAGCGTCCCGAACATGATCGCGTAACCCGCTGTTCCCGCATCGAGGGTGTTCACCCAGAGCTGGGCCACGCCGACGGTGAGCCCGCCGGCCGCGAATGCGCCGATGACGCCGATGTAGAGCCTGCGGATCAACGCATCGCCGCGGATGTATGCGATGCCCTCCCGCAGCAGGCTCCAGATGCCCTGCTCCTGCTCGCGCTCGGCCGGGCGAACGGCGATCGCACGGCGGTTGACGAAGACCGTGCCCGAGCTGATGAAGAAACTGATCGCATTGATCACGAGCGCGATGACGATGGCGTAGTTGATCTCGTTGCTGTTCAGGTCGGTGTTGCGGCCCGCGATCAGCCGGTTGCCGACCGAGAGCAGAGCGAACAGGCCCGCAGCGGGGAGCGCGGTGCCGTAGACGGAGAACAGCGAGATCTGGTTCGCGGTGGCCAGCAACTTCTTGGGCACGATCGAGACCTGGATGACCTGCTTCGCCGGCTGGCTGAACAGGCCGGCGGCCTCGATGACGAACTGCGCGACGTAGAGCCAGACCAGGTTGTAACCGATCGCGATGCTCGCGTAGAGGATCCCGGCCGTGGCATCGGCGATGATCACCGTCTTGCGGCGGTCCAGCTTGTCGGCGAACGCGGCGGCGAACGGGCCGAAGAACAGGTCAGGTGCCAACCGGACGAGGATGACGCCGGAGATCGCGACGCCCTGGGCCGACTTCGAGCTGTCATGCGTCAGCTGCTGGGCCAGCGCGGTGTTCGCCAGCAGGCCGAGCCAGTCGCCGAGGCTCGAGAACGTGATCGCGGCCCAGAGCCGGCGCACGATCGGGATTCGGGCCAGGACCAGCAGCGAGTTCTCACGCCGCTCGCGCTGGGGTACGGCCGTCATCCGCGACGTCCGCGTGGGTTCAGCCGACCGGGGGACACGCCGGAAAGTGTAGGGACCGGTGCCGCCCGAACGGTTGATTACGTCGCCGACGCGAAGTATCTTGACGTCAAGATATATTGTCTTGACGTCAAGATACTTGGAGGTTAAGTGCACTGGGATCCCACGCAGTACGTCCGCTACGCCGACGAACGCGGCCAGCCGTTCGTCGATCTGCTCGCGCGGGTCGGGGCGACGGCGCCGCGGCGGGTCGTCGATCTCGGGTGCGGCCCTGGTGGCTTGACGACGCTGCTCGCGCAGCGTTGGCCCGCCGCGGTCGTCGAGGGGCTGGACTCGTCGGCAGAGATGATCACGCAGGCGGCGGCCCTGGCCACCGACCGGCTGTCGTTCGCGCTCGGCCCCGTCGAGACCTTCACGGTGCCTGCCGATGCCGACGTCGTGATCAGCAACGCGCTGCTGCAGTGGGTGCCGGAGCACGTCGAACTGCTGCGCCGCTGGGCCGGACAACTACCGGCCGGCGGGTGGCTCGCGTTCCAGGTACCGGGCAACTTCGGCGCGCC
>CAZZVT010000175.1:0-7032 GCA_964657545.1 uncultured Jatrophihabitantaceae bacterium | reverse complement strand
CTGTCGGCAGCAGCGAACGGGTCAGACACGTCATCACAGTCGCGCTTCGCTTCCCTCGTCACCGGCTTCACGGAACTAAGGCAATCGCCGCGCCAACTTGGTTCCACCACCGCTGTTGGGCGGCTGCCCCGTGCCGCGTCTCGGCGTCCTTACTCAACCGCTGAGTCCGCAAGCCGATCCCATCCGGACCCCGCCCGGTAACGGGGCCTGTTCCGGGACGATCATGATCAGCTAGCCGTAAGGGCAACCGAGGTCCCCGCCCAAGTCGGAGGCCGGTCCGCTTGCGGGCGCCAGCCGCGGCTACTTGAACCATGATCAACGAATCGCTCATGCCGAGATGAGTGCGTTCTATTGGCCGGCGTCACTACAGCCCGAAGTCGTCGACCTTGACGCGGAGCGACTCGTCAGGGTCCAGCCACTCGACGGTCAATTCGCAGCTGTTGAAAGTCCCGAGCCGCCCGTCGGCCCATTCTTCGGTGAGCGAAGCGACGTCGTCTCGCGGCAGCAAGTAGTCGTGGAATGTGCCATCGGGCATGACCATCCAAAGGTGGGGCAACTCAGCTGGGTCGGAGTTCTTGCGCCACCACAGATGCCCATGGGTGTTCCACCAGGTCTCCGTGCTGACGAACACGACCCCGGGCCGTCCCGTCGCATCCCGCGTCCTACCTGCTCGCTCGCGAAATGCGTCAAATCGGGGATCCGTGCGTCCCGAGCGGGCGGACGTGAGGCCATGCCTCTGAGTTTGACAGGCTCGCGGCCCTCTCGCTCATGGCCGCGCTGCGACTACGCCGTTTAGCGGATGACCGTAGTTGCCGATTGCAGCGCCTCTGACTCGCGGCGCTCCGAAGATGAGATGTACGACCCGAATCTCGAACTGTACGATTCAGTGATGGCGACGATGAACATGAGCGACGCGCGGGACCACCTGCCCGACGCGATGGAAACTGCGCGCACCGAGGCGGTCTTCGTGCAACGCCGGGGCCGGCTGGCCGGGGTGTTGGTGAGCCCCGAACGTTACGAACAGCTGATGACCGCCTTCGAGGACGCCGAAGACATCGCCGCCTTCGATGAGGCAATGGCCGAGGAGGGACCCAACATCCCGTGGGCCCAGGTCAAGGCGGATCTCGGCTGGGAGTGAGCGCCTACCGCATCGAGCTTCGCCCAGCCGCCGTCCGCGCCCTACGCAAACTCGACCCCCGGGTCCGGCATCGTGTTCAAGGGGCGATCGCTCTGCTGGCCCAGGACCCGCGACCACCAGGAGCCCGGGCCCTGCAAGGTCGCTCAGGGCTCCGTGTCCGGGTTGGTGATTACCGAATCATCTACACCGTCGAGGACGACGTGCTCCTGGTCGTCGTCGTGCGTCTTGGACACCGACGCGACGTCTACGAGCAGTAGCGACAGCAGGTCGGCTGTCCCCAGCATCGACAATCCAACCGGACATGCCGATGAGCGCGGTGCAGTCATGCCAATTAGCGCGCTACCTCCGTGCTTCGGGAGACACGTCCGTCTCGGCAAGGTGCTCGTCACGGACGCTCTTGTCCGCGAATGCCTGACCTCGCTCTGATCCGTGCCCTTGCTGAAGTCTTCGATCATGTTTTGGAAGTACTGCCGCATCCTCAGCTCCGGGTCACCCTCGTACTGCTCGATCTCTGCAAACCAGGGCGACCGGCGTTCGTCGAGCCGGTCAGCATTGACAGTGGACGATCGGGTCAGGGCGTGCGGATCGGTCAGACCCCAATTCACAACGGGGTTCTCGGAGTTGACCTGGGTTAGGAGCGTTTCGGCCCGTTCTTGGATAGTGGACGGGCGCTCAGGTTCTTGAATTGCCTCGTCCCAGAGCGGCGAACCATTGCCTGAGTTACTTCGGGACGTTGCCTACTCGACATGTCGAACGCCGTATCGGGGCGGATCCGGTGCGGAGCAGGTTCGACCCGCATTGTCTCCGTAGGCGCGGACCACCGCGCTCTCGTAGCCGCGTTGCGTGCGGTGCACGCGCGAGCCGCGCTGAGCGGGGGCCCGCTATTGGCGCCTTGATCGAAAGCTTCAATTACCTCGGCAGCAGCGCGCAGGGACGATCAAGGTCCAGCCGCTCCGAGCGCGGTGACGCTTGCGACCGCATTGCCCACTGCAGGGGTTGCTTGCCGGCAGCGACGCACCGCGCCGCCCACGCCTCCCCCGCCATCAGCCAGGAGCGCTCCACCGGTTCGGAGCTGGCTTCGACCCGCTGTGCCAGATCCGGCAGATCTCGCACCTACCGCGCGATCGTCGTACAACCATGCCGCCGGGTCGGTAGCTGGGTCCGGCAGCTCATCTTCAGCGAATATCGGCACCACTCCGGACGCGACGAGGGCAACGATCGTCACCTCGAGCCGGCCGGGCGATGTCGAGCCGGGACGCGCTCGATCCTCAAGCTCAACGACGAGCGCGAGCACGCTGCCCTCCGAACTGCTCGGGCGGACCGCTCTTGAAGGTACGACGAGCTCGAGGGCGACGGTGGGTGGGCCATGGTGTTCACCCTGGGCGTCGACGAGTCCGATGTCCGCCGCCGCACCGAGGAGTTGCCTACCCTCGCCCGCCGCCGCGGGGTGATCATCGACCGCATCCGCGAGAAGCGCGGGCATTAGGGTCAAGCCGACCATATGGAAGGTGAGGGCACGGCATGGCGATGACCGCGCTGCGGGTCCTCATCCGTGGTCTGCGCCATCGCGCCGCCAGCACCTTGGCCGTCTTCGTGGTCGCGCTCGTCGGTTCGTCGGCGGCCGCGGTCGGGCCGGCCTACTACGCGGCGGCCCGCACGTCGATCGTCCGTGACACGGTCGCTGCGGCGCCGCCGAGCACGCGCGGTGTCGAGGTCAGCGCCCAGACGACGTTGCCGGCCCTGCCGCTGCTCGACAGCACGACGACACCGGTGTTCGACCGATTGGTCCCTGCGGACGTCCGGCGCCGGGCGCTCGAGCCGCTGGTCGAGTCGATCCAGGGCACCGTCGTGCTGCCCGGTGGCGCGGATTCCGCGGCGCCGCTGGTCTGGCGCACCGATCTGTGCGCGCACGTGCGGCTCAGCGCTGGGCAGTGCAGCGACGCACCGGGTGCGGTCGTCGTCAGCGCGTCGACGGCGTCGTTGGCCCGCCTGCGCGTCGGCAGCCGGTTCAGCAGCGACGCGTGGGGGCCGCTGACCGTCACCGGGGTCTACGACGTGCCGGACGCGTCGGGGTCCTACTGGTTCGGCAAGGGCAGCACCTACTTTCCCTACGAGAGCGGGGTGGGCGACACCGGCGACAGCGGCTCGGATGCGTTGTTCACCTCCGCCTCGACGGTGGCGGGTGGCCAGAACCAGCCGCAGGGCACGGTGTCCATCGACCGCCTGCTGCGGTCCGATACGGTGCGCCCCGTCGACCTGCAGAGGCTGGTCGCCGGCGTGGTCGAGCTCCAGCAGCGATTCGAGGGCACGAGCGGTGACCTGCAGGTCGTGTCCGGGTTGCCGGTGTTGCAGCAGGACATCACGGCCAGCTGGAAGGCGCTGCGGATCTCGATCCTGCTCGTCACCTTGCAGCTGCTGGTCCTCGTCTGGCTGGTGCTGTTCACGGTGGTCGGTGACGCGATCGCCGCGCGCGGGCCGGAGATCGCGCTGGCCAAGCTGCGCGGGCGCCGCGGGACCGGTCTGCTCGGGTTCGCGCTCGGCGAGCCGCTGGTGCTGCTGGCCCTCGCCCTGCCCGCGGGCGTCGGCGTGGCCGCGCTGCTCGGCCGGGGTCTGGACTCGGTGCTGTTGCGGCCGGACACGCCCGCGACGGTGCCGTGGACGGCCTGGCTCGCGGCGCTGACCGCAACGCTGGGCGGCCTGGTCGCCATCGCGGTGGCCGGCCGGCGCACCCTGCGCCGCGGGGTGCTCGATCAGTGGCAGCACGCCTCGCGCGAGGCGACGCAACGCGGTTGGCTGGTCGACGGCATCGTGCTCACTGCGGCGGTCGCGGCGATCGTCGAGCTGGTCGTCGGCGGCCAGGTGACCTCGTCGCACCCCCGCACGCTCGGGCTCCTGGTGCCCGGGCTGCTGGGCCTGGCCGTCGCGGTCGTCGCGTCCCGTGCGCTGCCGTGGCTCGCCCGCCGCTCGTTCGCCGCGACCCGCCGGCGCGGAGGGCTGGGGGCGTTCCTGGCGGTCCGCCAGATCGCGCGGCGCACGGCCGGCGCCCGCACCACGATCGTGCTGGCCGCAGCGTTCGCCCTCGCAACCTTCGCGGTCGCCGCATGGAGCACCGGTCAGAGCAACCGCCGTCTGGTGGCCGACGTGCAGGTCGGCGCGCCGCACGTGCTGACCGTGTCGCCCGGCACGACCGCCGACCAGGGCACGACTGGCGACCTGGGTGCGGCGGTCGACCGGCTCGACCCCGGCGGCACCCGGGCCGCGGTGGTCGACAACTATTTCTCGGCCACGGCCACGACCGGCACGCTGCTCGCGGTCGACCCGCAACGCTTCGCCCACGTCGCCGCCTGGCGCGGCGGCTTCGCCACGCAGTCGCTCGCGACGCTGATGCGCCGGCTGGCGCCGCCCGAGGCCGCGCCCGTACGCATCACCGGCGACATGCTGCGGGTGCGGCTCACCGTGGACGGCCTCGAGCCCCAGGGCCTGGTGCTGGGCGCGACGCTGGGCTCGCCCGGCTCCAGCGCCGCGGTCAACGCCGAACTGGGTGCGCTGCCTCGAAGCAACGGATCGGTGACGCTCACCGCGGCCATCGGCGGCTGCCCCTGCACGCTGCGCAGCCTCGACCTGTCGAGCGCCACGACGGGTACCACCGGGGTGCAGGTGAACGGCGCGTTGACCCTCGACGGCATCGACGTGCACGGGTCGCACGGCTGGACGGCGCTACCCGGCCTGCAGGACACCCGCCGCTGGCGGCAGCTGACCGGCAGCGACGTCGACGCGGTTCAGTCGCTGTCGGAGCAGGACGGCGGGTTGACGTGGCCGGTCTCGTTCTCCGCGGTCAGCTCCGCCTCGCTGGCCGTGGCCGACACACCGGTGGCCCTGCCTGCCGTGGTGTCAACGACGGTGCCCACCGGCCCGGTCGGCAGCGTCGTTCCCGTGCTCGGGCTCGACGGCAACAACGTGCAGATCAGATCCGTCGCGCGCACCACCGCCGTGCCCGGCGCCCCGTCGGGCGGGGTGATCGTCGAACCGCACGTACGCCGAACGGGCGGCGGCCTCGGCCCTCGGCGACACCGTGGAGCAGCAGGTGTGGGTTACCGCGGGCGCCGAGCGGTCCGTCGCGGCCGGGCTGCGCGCCCTGCACTTCCGGGTCACCGACGTGCAGTCCGCGGGTAGCGTGACGCGGCTGCTGAACCGGCAGGGTCCGGGCCTGGCGAGCACCGTGCTGCTCACCGACGCGCTGGCCGCGGCCGTGCTCGCCGCGGGCGGTGCGCTGGCCGCGCTGGCCGGCGCGGCCCGGCGCCGTCGTGTCGAGTACGCGGCGCTCGGCGTGGCCGGCGCGTCGCGGCGCAGCCTGTACGCGGGCCTGCTCATCGAGCAGGCGCTGCTGCTGATGTTCGGTGCGGTGGCCGGTGTGGCGGCCGGGGTGTGGGCGGCGGCGCTGGCGCTGCGCAGCGTCCCCGAGTTCGTGCACCCGCCGTCCTCGGTGTCGCTGTCGCACGCCGTCCCGGCGGCGACGGTCGCGGCGTTCGCGGGCGTCGCCCTGCTGGTGCTGTTCGCTCTCTGCGCCGCCGCGAGCGGCGGGCTGCTCGCGGGCGCGTCACCCGACCGGCTGCGGGGGACCGAGGAATGATCGAGTTCGACCTTGCCGTCGGGCGCGACGACACGCCGGCGGCGGCCGAGCCGGTGGTGCGCTGCGACAACCTCGTCCATGTCTACGGCGTGCCGGGCTCCGAGGTGGCCGCTCTGCGCGGGGTGGACCTGCAGGTGCGCGCCGGGGAGATGGTGGCGCTGCTCGGCCCGTCGGGCTCGGGCAAGTCCACGTTGCTGTGGCACCTGGCCGGCCTGCTGCAGCCGACGGCCGGCAGCGTCCACGTGTGCGGCCGCCAGCTGTCGACGATGACCAACCGCGAGCTGGCCAGCCTGCGCGAGCGGGACGTCGGCGTGGTGCTGCAGAACGCCGGGCGCAACCTGCTGCCCTACGTCAGCGCGCTGGACAATGTGCGCGCCGTACGCCGCGAGCAGGACGCCGACGCGCCCAGCCCGGGCGAGCTGCTCGACGCCATGGGCATCGGTCCGCTGGCCCACCGCCTGGCCGCCCGGCTCTCCGGCGGGGAGAAGCAGCGGCTGGCCGTTGCCGTCGCGCTGGCCAACCTGCCGACCGTGTTGCTGGCCGACGAGCCGAACAGCCAGCTCGACGCCGCGGCGTCGAACGACGTGGTGGCGCTGCTGCGCGACGTCAACACCCGCTTCGGCACTACCGTCGTCGTGGTCACCCACGACACCGCGGTCAGCGACGCGATGGACCGTACGGTGTCCATCCGGGACGGGCGCATCGCCGGCGCCGGTTTCGGCGGCGAGCAGTTCCTGGTCGTCGGTCGCGACGGCAGCGTGCAGCTGCCGGCCGAGTTCACCCACGCCCTGCCGGCCGGGTCGCTGCTGCGGGCCGAACCGCTGGCCGACGGCAGCGCCGGCGTGGTGCTGCGCCGCATCGACGCCGACGCGCCGGCCGAACCCGATCACGCCCGGCACCGGCGGCTGGGCGAATGAGCGTCCGGACGCTGAGCGGTTCCGGGCTCGCCGCGCGGCGGGCCGGCCGCGACATCTTCACCGGCCTGTCGTTCGAGGCACAGGCCGGCACGGCGCTGGCCGTGCTCGGGCCGTCCGGCTCGGGCAAGACGACGCTGCTCGCGCTGGTGGGCGGCCTGGCCCGCCCGGACGCCGGCACGGTGCTGCTCGACGGCGCCCCCATCGACGCCCGTGCCCGGCGGCGCATCGGCGTGGTGTTGCAGGGCTACGGGCTGGTGTCCCTGCTGAGCGCGGCCGAGAACGTGGAGGCGGCGCTGCGCGCGGCCGGCACCTCCGCGGCCGACGCGCAGCCCGCCGCCGCCGAGGCG
>CAZZVT010000174.1:0-7132 GCA_964657545.1 uncultured Jatrophihabitantaceae bacterium | reverse complement strand
TGCTGACGAAGGGCAGCCGGCCCCAGACACGGCCGAGTCCCCAGGTGCTGCCGGCATAGGTGGCGGCCAGGACGACCAGGACGAGGGCGTAGATCACGTGGTAGTCGATCAGCGGGTTGGAGGAACCGCTGGGCTGACCGGCACTCGTGTGCTGGGCGAGCGGGAACTCGGCGAACCACATGCCGGCGAGCAGGACGACGCCGGCCACGGCAGCTGCACGCACAGCGACGCCCGCGACCAGAGCGAGTCCGATGCCCAGCATCCCGAGCATGAACAGCCAGTCGGCGTACCAGGTACCCGCCATCGAATGAAACAGGCTCTGGAACGGTCCGATCTCGACCGAGCCGAGGAAGCCCTTCGTCGGGGAGCCGCCGTTGATCCATGAGTTCGCCGTGGCCGTCGAGTAGTGCAGCCCGAACGTCTTGTCGAGGAACGCCCAGAGGAACACCAGGCCGGTGACGATGCGCAGGACCGCCAGCGCTCTGGACGCCGTCGAGGTGACGATGGAGCCCGGGAGCCTCACCAGGTCGGGATGTTCCGTCGGGCTGCTGCTGATCGGTCGATGGGTGGTCATGTCGGGGCCTCCAAGACGGTGGTTGTCAAGGAGGACTCTGCCGCCGCAGCCGGACCGCCGGATGTGCCCGAGAGCCCGACCGGACCGGGTCCAACGTCACGACCGCGGCAGGGGTGTTCAGCTGATCAGTTGGACGACGTGCGGTCGGCGCGCGAGCTGTGCCGATCGCGCTCGGCGTCGGTTCGCTCCTGCGCCCCCGCATGCCGATCGTCGCCGGCCTCTCTTCGGTCCTCGGCAGCATGATGGCGGCCGGCCTCGGAGCGGTGATGTGCCTCCTCGCTGACCTCGGCCCCGACCGGCTGCTGGGCCGCGGACGCTGCGTCGTCACGCTCGGAGGCAAGATCGTCGCGAAGCGCGGCGTCGTGATCGCGCTTGTCGGCTGCGCGGTCGCGCTCGTAGGCAGCCTCGTCCCGACGGTCGGCGGCTCGGTCACGTTCGGTGCGAGCGTGGAAGTTCGCGTCAACCATGAACTCGGCCTCAGGGTGTCGGATTCTCGAGCGTCGTGACTCCCACGGTATCCGGCCTGACCGCGGAACGGTAGCGAGCTACCGACCGACCTCGGGCACGTCCGGCGGTCCGGCTGTCGTCCCGTGTACGACCAGGACCGGACAGTCGGCGTGCTCCGCGCACGTGGCGCTGACCGAGCCGAGCAACAGGCCGGCAAACCCGCCGTGGCCACGGCTTCCGACGACCAGCATGCCGGCATCGGCGCTGACGTCGAGCAGGAGTTTGGGCGCAGCACCTTCGAGCACGGTGATCTTCAGATCTGCGGGGTGATCTCGAGGGCCGAAAACTGCGTCGACGGTCTGGTCGATGATCGCCCGGGCGTCCCGGCCGGGGCTCCATTCCAGTGGATAGGGGCCGTATCCGGCGACTCCCCAATTCCAGGTGATGACGGCTTCCATACTCACGTTCATCGATCGTGCGATGAACGCGCCCCAGCGCAGTGCGCGCCGGGACGGGTCGGAGCCGTCGACGCCGACCACGACACGACCGGTCGCCGGGACAGGCTCTGCGGCGGTCACGCCGACCCCACGATCCGTAGCTGGTTGTCGACGTGTGTCACGCCGGGCGTCGACCAGCCGGCGTACTCGGCCTGATGGCGTTCGGCCCACGAGGTGACCTTGCCGGTCAGCCGGATCTGCGTGCCGTCGACGGCGACCTCGATCCGGGTGGCGTCGACCCTGGCATTACGCACCAGCGCCCGGGTAATGTTGATCTTGGCTTCGACCGGTGAGATGACGGTCGGCGGTTCGAGCGTGATGCGGCTGACCACCGAGCGCACCGCCTTCAACGAGCCGACCGCGTTGCGGGCCGCGCGCCGCTGGAATTCCCAGCCCACCGCACCGGTCAGGGTCACGACGTGGTCCTGGACCGTGGCGTTCACCGAACCGGCGGGCACGACCACCGTCCTGGCCAAGGCATCGGCGGCATCCCTGGCGATGTCGGCATCCGGGCGCAGGCCCATCGTGTGCTCGACGACGATCTCGTCGGCGACCGCAGCCACCCCGCGGACGCGCAGCGCGGCGCTGACGGCCGCCTGCTTGGCGGGGTAGTCGGTTACCTCCCCGGACAACGTCACGGCACCGTCGGTGACGCCGATGCCCACCTGGTCGGCGTTGACGTTCGGCGTCCAGCCGAGCTCCTCGACGATCGCGCACTTCAGATCATGGTCGGTCGGCGTGGACAGGTCGGTGGGACTCGCTAGGTCGGTCATGACCCCAGCCTGGGCCCCGGCGATCGGCTCAGCCAGAGCAGTACGTCCCACCCCGACCGGGCGCCGCTCCCGAGCGCGGCGAAGGTCCCGAGTCGCTAGGGCACAACGCCACGGGCGGGTGTGCTGCTGCGGCCGTAGCGTTGCCGACGTCAGGAGTACATCGAACGCCGGCGTCCACGCTGCCGTCGCTCCCGGCATCTCGCGAGACCGAAGCCCCTGACCGGGTCTGGATCGGCGCGCACTCATGCCCTCGTCCCAACTGCTCGGCCCACCCGCGATCCTTCGCTCCGAGATCGCCTCGATCGTGGCGTCCGCGTCGCGCGCTCCGTCGATCCACAACACCCAACCCTGGCGATGGACCTCCGACGGTCACGTGCTCGACCTTCGCGCGGACCGGACGCGACAGCTGCACGTCGCCGACCGGGACGGGCACTCGCTGCTGGTGTCCTGCGGCGCGGCGGCCGAACTCACCGCGCTGGGCCTGCTGAAGCACGGATGGACCTCGCAGGTCGCCGTCCTGCCGGACGACACCGATCGCGACCTGCTGGTGCGATTCACCCTGACCGGCCGCCAGCACGCCGACCGCCAGGCGGCCATCATGCTGTCGGCGGCGGCAGGGCGGCGCAGCGAGCGACGGGCGTTCGGGCCGGATCCCGTACGGCCACTGGTGATCGATCGGCTGCGCAACTCCGTCGAGTCCGAGGGCATCTACGCGCACTTCCCGTCGCGGCCGGAGGAGATGCTCGACCTCGCGGTCGTCGTGTCGGCGGCCGACCGGTTCGAGCGCAACGATCCCGAGCTCGCCGCCGAGATGGCCTCGTGGCGCCGCGCGGGCGCCGACGACGGCATCCCCGACGCCGTGATCCCTGTGGTGTTGTCCGGCCAACCGCGGCACACCGACGTGCCGCTGCGCGATTTCGAGGCGGGTGTTGCCGGCAGCCAGCTGCTCGCCGCCGGCGTCGACGAACGTCCGTTGATCGCCGTCGTCTTCACCGACAACGACCGCGACGCCGATCGCGTGGATGCCGGACGCGGGATGATGCGGCTGATGATCCAGGCCGAACTCGAAGGCGTCGCGAGCTGTCCGCTGAGCCAGTCCGTCGACCTGCTCGCCTTCCGTACCCGGCTCCAGACCCTGATGTCGTGGACCGGGCACCCGCAGATGATGCTGCGGCTCGGCCAGCGACCCGCGGGGCACGCTGCCCCGCTCACTGCGCGCCGCCCGGTGAGTGACGTCCTGTCGATGACGTGAGCGCCACGCGTCCGACTCTCGTACTGACCGTCAACGCGGGCTCATCGAGTGTGAAACTGCGGCTGCTGGACCACGACGTGCTGCACCGCGGCGCCGAACTGTCGGCGGACACCGACGGTTTCGACCACACCGCCCTCGAGGCAGCCGTGCGTGCCTGGCCCACACCCGAAGCCGTCGCGCACCGGGTCGTGCACGGCGGCACCACGTTCACCGGCCCGGTGCTCGTGACGCCGGACGTGCGTACGGAGCTCGAGGCGTTGACCGACCTCGCACCGCTGCACCAGCCGAAGTCCCTCGCTGCCTTGGACGCCGTCACCGAACTGCTCCCCGGCGTTCCCGCCGTCGCCAGCTTCGACACCGCCTTCCATGCCACGATCCCGCCGGCCGCCTCGACGTACGCGGTCCCGGCCGAGTGGCGCACTCGCTGGGGGGTCCGGCGCTACGGCTTCCACGGCCTGTCGCACGCCTATGCCTCCCGTCGGGCGGCCGAGCTGCTGGGCCGGTCGTCGGACGGTCTGCGGGTGGTGACCTGCCATCTGGGTGCCGGCGCGTCACTGGCGGCGGTCGTCGGCGGGCGCAGCGTCGACACGACAATGGGTTTCACCCCGCTCGACGGCCTGGTGATGGCGACCCGCTCGGGCAGCGTCGACCCCGGCCTCGTGCTCTGGCTCGAGGAACACGAGCACCTGTCACCGCGGGAGGTCGCGACGGCGCTCGAGCAACGATCCGGGCTCAGCGCACTGGCGGGGACCGGCGACATGCGGCTCGTGCAAGCGGCAGCTGCCCGCGGCGACCCCGACGCCGTGCTCGCGCTGGCGGTCTACCTCCACAGCCTGGTCGCCGGCGTCGCGGCCATGACCGCCGCCCTGGGCGGCCTGGATGTCGTGGTGTTCACCGGCGGGGTCGGCGAGCGGTCGAGCGACATCCGTGCCAGTGCCGCGCACGCACTCGCATTCCTCGGTGTCGCCGTGGACGACCGCCGCAACAACGCCCACACCGACGACCGCGACATCAGCGCGGACGCCGCCGCCGTCGCGACGCTGGTGATCGCCGCGCGGGAGGACGTGGAACTTGCACGTGAGGCCCGCAGCATCGGCTGTGTGCGGGCCGAAAGTCCCACCGGAACCGGGAATTGACGTAGCCCGTTCCGGGCCGAATCCCGGTCCGACCGACCGTAGCTTCAGGCTCATGCAGATCATCGTGACCGTCATCGTCGTCGTGCTCGTCGTCGCGCTGCTGGCGCTCACCCTCGCGGTGCGGGTGATCAAGCAGTACGAGGACGGCGTGCTGTTCCGCTTCGGCCGCGTGGTCGGCGAACGCAGTCCTGGCCTCCGGCTCATCGTCCCGTTCGTCGACGTCATGCACCGGGTCTCGTTGCGGATCGTCACCATGCCCATCCAGAGCCAAGGCATCATCACCCGCGACAACGTCAGCGTCGACGTCTCCGCGGTCGCCTACTTCAAGGTCGTCGACGCGGTGAAGTCCGTCGTCGCGATCGAGAACGTGTACTCCGCGATCGACCAGATCGCGCAGACCACGCTGCGCAAGGTCGTCGGTCAGCACACGCTGGACCAGACGCTGTCCGAGACCGACAAGATCAACCTCGACATCCGCGCGATCCTCGACGTCACGACCGTCGACTGGGGCGTCGAGGTGACGCTCGTCGAGCTCAAGGACATCCAGCTGCCCGACAGCATGAAGCGCGCCATGGCCCGCCAGGCCGAGGCCGAACGGGAGAAGCGAGCCAAGATCATCAACGCTGAGGGCGAGTCCCTCGCAGCGGCGGCCCTGGGCGACGCCTCGGACACGATGATGGCCCACCCCCTGGCGCTGCAACTGCGCAACCTGCAGAGCCTCGTCGAGATCGGCGTCGACAAGAACACCACCGTCGTCTTCCCGGCCCCGCTCATGACGACCATCGCCGAGCTCGGCTCGTTCCTGGCACGGGAGAAGGCCGCCGCCGAAGCGCCCGTACGTCCGTCCCCCGCGCCCGCGTTCGGCAAGCCTGGAAACCCGACCGTGCAGCACAACGGGCAGCCCGCCGGGAGCTCGGCATGACGGTGCGACCCGCCGGCGACGTCGAGCCGAGTGTGTACCGGCGCGCAGAGCTGGAACTCATCGACGCGTACTGGCGCGCGGCGAACTACCTGTCCGTCGGACAGATCTACCTGCTCGACAACCCGCTGCTGCGCGAGCCTCTGAAGCCCGAGCACGTCAAACCCCGGTTGCTCGGCCACTGGGGCACCACGCCCGGCCTCAACCTGATGTACGCGCACATGAACCGTGCGATCGGTGAGCGCGACCTGAACACGCTCTACGTCGCCGGGCCGGGACACGGCGGGCCCGGTCTCGTCGCCAACGCCTATCTCGAGGGCACCTACAGCGAGGTGTACTCCGGCGTGAGCCGCGACGAGGACGGGATGCGGGCGCTGTTCCGGCAGTTCTCGTTCCCCGGCGGCATTCCCAGCCACGTCGCCCCCGAGACGCCCGGCTCGATCCACGAGGGCGGCGAACTCGGCTACTCCCTCGTCCACGCCTACGGCGCGGTGTTCGACAACCCGGACCTGCTGGCCCTGTGCGTGATCGGCGACGGTGAGGCCGAGACCGGTCCGCTCGCCGCAAGCTGGCACTCGAACAAGTTCCTGAACCCGGTCACCGACGGCGCTGTGCTGCCCGTGCTGCACCTCAACGGCTACAAGATCGCCGGCCCGACCGTGCTGGCCCGGATCCCCGAGGCCGAGTTGGCCGCGCTCATGCGCGGCTACGGCTACGAACCGCACTTCGTCGGGTTGTCGAGCGAGCCCGGCGCCGACGACCCGTTCGCCGTGCACCTGCAGCTCGCCGAGACCCTCGACCGAGTTCTGGACGACATCGCGAACATCCAGAACGACGCCCGCCGCGGTGCCGGCGTGACGCGCCCCCGCTGGCCGATGATCGTCCTACGCACCCAGAAGGGGTGGACCGGCCCGAAGATCGTCGACGGGTTGCCGGTCGAAGGCAGCTGGCGGGCCCACCAGGTACCGCTGTCCGAGACCCGCACCAACGACGAGCACCGAGCCCAGCTCGAGCAGTGGATGCGCAGCTACCGGCCGGAGGAGCTGTTCGACGCCACCGGCCGGCTCGTGACCGAGCTGGAGGCGCTGGCCCCGACCGGCGCGCGGCGGATGAGCGCGAACCCGCACGCCAACGGTGGCCGGCTGCTGCGCGGCCTGGTGCTGCCCGACTTCCGCGACTACGCCGTCCCCGTAGAGCTGCCCGGGGTCGGGTCCAGCGAGGCCACCCGGGTGCTGGGCACGTTCCTGCGCGACGTGATCGTCCGCAATCCCGACCGCTTCCGGCTCATGGGGCCGGACGAGACGGTGTCCAACCGCCTCGGTGCGGTGTTCGAGCAGACCGACCGGGCGTGGGACACGCAGACCCTGCCCGGCGACGCCCACCTCGGCCCCGACGGCCGCGTCATGGAGGTGCTGTCCGAGCACCTGTGCCAGGGCTGGCTCGAGGGCTACCTGCTGACCGGTCGGCACGGGCTGTTCAACTGCTACGAGGCGTTCATCCACATCGTCGACTCGATGTTCAACCAGCACGCGAA
>CAZZVT010000173.1:0-7361 GCA_964657545.1 uncultured Jatrophihabitantaceae bacterium | reverse complement strand
GTCGGTGACCGTCAGCGCACCGGTCTCCTCGGACACCATCAGCCGCCACAGCCGCTGCAGGAAGCGCTGCGAGCCGACGACGGCCCGGGTCGACCACGGCCGGGAATCGGTCAGCGGCCCCATGGCCATCTCGAACAGCCGGAAGGTGTCGGCGCCGTAGCGGTCGCAGACCTCGTCCGGGGTGACGACGTTGCGCAGGCTCTTGCCGATCTTCCCGTACTCGCGGCTGACCGGCTCGCCCTGGTAGGTGAAGACGCCGTCGCGTTCCTCCACGACGTCCTCGGCCGGCACGTAGAAGCCGCGCGCGTCGGTGAACGCATAGGCCTGGATGTAGCCCTGGTTGATCAGCCGGCGGAAGGGCTCCTCCGAGGAGACCAGACCCAGGTCGTACAACACCTTGTGCCAGAAGCGCGAGTACAGCAGGTGCAGCACGGCGTGCTCGACACCGCCCACGTAGAGGTCGACCCCGCCCGGGTCGTTCGCGACCCCCGCGCCGGCGCCGCGGCCGGGACCCATCCAGAAGCTCTCGGCTGCCGGCGAGACGAAGGCGGCCGTGTCGTCGGGGTCGGTGTAGCGCAGCTCGTACCAGCAGGACCCGGCCCAGTTCGGCATCGTCGACGTCTCGCGCCGGTACCTCTTCGGGCCGTCGCCGAGGTCGAGGGTGACCTGGACCCACTCGGCCGCCTTCCCCAACGGCGGTTGCGGATCGGAGTCGGCGTCGTCGGGGTCGAAGGTCATCGGGGCGTAGTCGGCGACCTCGGGCAGCAGCACCGGCAGCTGGTCGTCCGGCACCGCATGGGCCAGACCGGCCGCGTCGTAGACGATCGGGAACGGCTCGCCCCAGTACCGCTGCCGGCTGAACAGCCAGTCGCGCAGCCGGTAGGTGGTGGCCCCCCGACCTCGCCCGACGGACTCGAGCCACTGGATCACGGTGGTCTTGGCCTCGTCGAGGGTCAGCCCGTCGAGCGACAGCACGTCGTTGACGGAGTTGATGCGCCGACCGTCGCCGGTGTACGCGCCACCGTCCCATCCCTCGGGCGGTTCGACGGTGCGCACGATCGGCAGCCCGTACACCGTCGCGAACTCCCAGTCGCGCTCGTCCTCGGCGGGCACGGCCATGATCGCGCCGGTGCCGTAGCCCATCAGCACGTAGTCGGCGACGAAGATCGGGAGCGGTGCTCCGGTGACCGCGTTCGTCGCGTACGAACCGGTGAAGACGCCGGTCTTCTGGCGGTCGCCGGATTGCCGATCGAGCTCGGAGCGGCGTGACGCGGCCAGCCGGTAGGTGTCGAGCGCGACCTTCGGCGTCAGCGCGTCGGCCGTCCACACGACCGGGGTGTCGGCGGGCCAGCCCTCGGGGATCAGCGAATCGACCATCGGGTGCTCGGGCGCCAGCACCAGGTAGGTGGCGCCGAAGAGCGTGTCGGGACGGGTCGTGAACACCTCGATGTCGCCCGCCGGCGAGTCGAAGGCGACATGCGCGCCGGTGGAGCGACCGATCCAGTTGCGCTGCATCGTGCGCACCTTCTCGGGCCAGTCGATCAGGTCGAGATCGCGGACGAGCCGGTCGGCGTAGGCGGTGATGCGCATGTTCCACTGCGGCAGCGGCTTGCGGAACACCGGGAAGTTGCCGCGCTCGCTGCGGCCGTCGGAGGTGACCTCCTCGTTGGACAGCACGGTGCCCAGGCCCGGCGCCCAGTTGACGGTGGAATCGCTGCGGTAGACGAGGCGGTGGTTGTCGATCACCTGGCGTCGCTCGAGTTCCGGCAGCTCGTCCCAGGCCCGCTCGTCGGGGTTCGTGCCCGGTGCGGGACGTCGCGTACCAGCGTCCAGTTCGGCGATCAGCTCCTCGATCGGACGTGCGCGGTCGAGGTCGGTGTCGTACCACGAGTTGAAGATCTGCAGGAAGATCCACTGCGTCCAGCGGTAGTACTCGGGGTCGGTGGTGGCGAAGCGGCGACGCTCGTCGTGGCCCAGGCCCAGGCGGCGCAACTGCGCCAGGAAGACGTCGATGTTGCCGTACGTCGTCACGCGCGGGTGCTGACCGGTCTCGACCGCGTACTGCTCTGCGGGCAGGCCGAAGGCGTCGAAGCCCATCGTGTGCAGGACGTTGTCGCCACGCATGCGTCGGTAGCGCGCGAACACGTCGGTGCCGATGTAACCGAGGGGATGCCCGACGTGCAGTCCTGCGCCGGACGGGTACGGGAACATGTCCATGACGTAGGTGTGCCGACCGATGGCCACCCGGTCGAAGCCGTCGGACATCGGCCCGGTGGGATTCGGCGCGTCGAAGGTGCCCTCGTCCATCCAGCGCTGCTGCCAGCTGGTCTCGATCTGCGCCGCCAATGTGGCGGTGTAGCGGTGTGCCGGGACGTCGCCGGGTTGCGCTTCGGTGGCCGCCGGTCGGGTGTCTGCGCCGCTGGTCATGGTGGGCTCCAATGCCGTGTGGGTCTCTGCCGGTGCTCGCCGCTCCGGCTCGCCGAACGTCGCATGGCGTTCAGCTCCGCAAAGACGAGGAGCCCCTGCGTGGTGGCAGGAGCTCGGCCGCGCTGGTGGATCGCTGTCGATCGCGGTGGATCGCTGTGGATCAGGAGGTCAGCGCGGCCTGCCAAGTAGCAGTGGGTCCGGGATACGCACGCCGCAGAGGGTACCGCGCCGGACGTCCGCGCCTCGAGTGATGAGTCGGCGGCTGCCGTCCAGAGGTGCACACCCCGCACCCGCTGTCCGTCGCCACCGGGCGCGGGGGCACCTGTCGCCAGCGTAGAGGCTCGAGGCCGTTAGCAGAGCATTCAACCAACGATGTTGGCGCTACGCGTCGGCATCGGCTGCGTCGTCGTCGGGTCCGGCATGCGCCGGCAGCGGGACGATCGTGCCCGGAGCGCCCAGATTGTGGCCGCGCAGGCGCCACGCCGGGACCTCGTCGTGCAACTCGCAGTACAGCTCCGACCAGTGGCAGTTGGCCAGCGGGCCGAGCGGATGCACGCGCTGCTCGATCCCGAGCAGCGCATTCGTCAGCGCCATCGCCGTGGCACTGTGGCTGACGAGCACGGTGACCGGGACGACCGGCAGTTCGGCGAACGCCTTCATGGACCGTTCGGCGACCTGCTCGCGGCTCTCGCCACCGCGCCGGCTGACGTCGCGGCCCGCAACCCAGTCGACGAATTCGTCCGGGAAGGTCTCGGCCACCTCGTCGCGGGTGAGCCCCTCCCAGTGCCCGAGCCCGCGCTCGCGCAACCGCGCGTCGGCAACGGGTTCCAGCCCGCAGGCGGCACCGACGATCTCCGCGGTCTGTGCCGCGCGCACGAGGTCGGAGGTGATGAGCTGGTCCGGACGAACCGCGGCGATCAGCGCCCCGACCTCGTAGGCCTGGGCCCGGCCGGTCTCGTCGAGCGGTGGATCGGCCTGGCCCTGGAAGCGACGCTGGGCATTCCACGCGGTACGTCCATGACGCAGGAGCAGCAGGCTCCGCGTGGTCACCTCAGCTGCCGTCGTCGCCGGTCGCGCGCGCCGCGGCGTGGGCAGCAGCGGCGGCGTCCTCGAACGCGATGAAGGGGCAGTCCTTCCAGAGACGCTCGAGGGCGTAGAACAACCGCTCCTCGGAGTGCTGGACGTGCACGACGACGTCGCCGTAGTCGAGCAGCACCCAGCGGCCGTCGCGCTGACCCTCGCGACGGATCGGCTTGTGGCCGGTGGCGCGCAGCTGCTCCTCGACGGCGTCGACGATGGCCTCGACCTGTCGCTCGCTGGCGCCGGTGACCACGGCGAAGATGTCGGTGATGGCCAGCCGGTCGCTGACGTCGATGACGACGATGTCGCTCGCGAGCTTGTCGGCAGCGGCCTGGGCGGCGTTTCGGGCGAGTTCGATCGCCTCGTCTGTTGCAGTCATATCGACTCCAGTCTACGGGCGGTACAGCCGGTGCTTGTTGATGTACTGCACGACGCCGTCGGGCACGAGGTACCAGACCGGCCGGCCGGCGGCGACCCGCTCGCGGCAGCCGCTGGAGGAGATGGCCAGGGCCGGCACGTCCAGCAGCCGGGCGGAGTCGCTGGGCAGGTGCGCGTCGGACAGCTCGTAACCGGGACGGGTGACGCCCACGAAGTGCGCGAGCTGCAGCGCTTCCTCGGCGCTCTTCCACGACAGGATCTGGGCCAGCGCGTCAGCGCCGGTGATGAAGAACAGCTCGGCACCCGGACGCAGCGCGCCGATGTCGCGGATGGTGTCGATCGTGTACGTCGGACCGGACCGGTCGATGTCGGCGCGGCTGACCCAGAACCGCGGGTTGGACGCGGTCGCGATCACCGTCATCAGGTAGCGGTGCTCGGAGGCGCTGACGTCGCGGTCGGACTTCTGCCACGGCTGCCCGGTGGGCACGAAGATCACCTCGTGCAGGCCGTACAGCGACGCGACCTCGCTCGCCGCCACGAGGTGGCCGTGGTGGATCGGGTCGAACGTGCCGCCCATGATCCCGACGCGGCGAGGCTTGGCCCCGGTGGCTGTCATGGGCGAGATCCTAGGACCGGTCAGTGCACCTGCAGGGACGGCATGCGCAGCGGCCCGGCGGTGGGCAGGCGGAGCTCGGCCGCGAGGGCTGCGAGATCGCCCCACGCACTGGCCGTGGCCGCGACAGCACGCGGGTCCTCGCTGGACCTGGGCCGACCGAGCCGGGCCAGCGGCGGGATGTTGATCGCCGGCCGCACCGGGGCGTCGTCGGACAGTCCGGCCCGTTCGCGGGCCACCTGCGCTGCGTCGCGAAGCGATCCGAGCCGGTCGACCAGACCGTTGCCGACGGCGTCGGCCCCCGACCAGATGCGTCCGCGTGCGACCTGGTGCACGGCGTCGTAGTCCAGACCGCGGCCGTCGGCGACCTTCTGGACGAACTCGCGGTAGACGCGGTCGAGCATGACGGCCAGCCGTTCGCGCTGGTCGTCGGTGAAGCGGCGGCGCAGCGAGTACATCGTGGCGTTCCCACCCCGCTCGACGATGCCGGTCCCGAGACCCAGCTTGTCGAGCAGCTCGGCGACGACGACCTTGCCGCCCAGGACGCCGATCGAGCCGGTGATGGTGCCGGGCTGCGCGACGATCACGTCGGCGGGACAGCTGATGTAGTAGCCACCGGAACCGGCGACGGCACCCATGGACACGATCACCGGCTTGCCGGCCTTGCGGGTCAGCTCGACCTCCCGCCACATGGTGTCGGACGCGACCGCCGACCCGCCCGGTGAGTCCACCCGGAACAGCACGACCTTGGCGTTGTCGTTCTCGCGGGCGGCGCGCAGCGCGGCCGAGACGGTGTCGCTGCCCAGCTGACGTCCCCGCGGGCCCGATCGGCTGCGTCCGCCGACGATCTCGCCGTGTCCCTCGACCAGCGCGACGAAGCCCTTCGAGCGGCGCAGCAGCTGGGGGGTCTTGCGCGGCGGCGTCCACTGGTCGGCGAACAGCAGCCCGACCCCGTCCCCGGCTCGCTGCTTCGCCTCGGCGTACACCTCGTCGCGATAGCCGAGGCGGTCGATCAGGCCGGCAGTGACGGCGTCCTGCGCCGCGAGCGGCGCGGTGTCGGCCGCGGCGCGCACCGCGTCGGCCTCGAGGCCCCTGGCCTGCGCGATCGTGTCGACAGCACCGTCCCAGAGCGACTCGACGACCCGATCGACCGCCTCGCGCCCCTCGGGCGTGAACTCGCTGCGCATGATGCGATCGGCGGCGCTCTTGTACTCATGACGCTTGTCGAGCTGAGGTTCCACACCCAGCTTGTCCAGTGCCCCGCGCAGGAAGGTTGTCTCGGTGGCGACACCCATCAGCGCCAGCTCGCCCGAGGGCTGCAGCCAGACCTCGCGGCAGCCGGTGGCCAGCACGTAGTCCGACGTCCCGTTGCCGCCCTCGCCGATCGTCTCGGCCCACGCGATCGACGGCTTGCCGGATCGGGTGAACGCGGCCAGACCGGCGCGGACCTCCTGCGCGATCGCCCAGGGCAACGCGGCACCGCCGATCTTGACGACGAGCCCGCGCACCGCGTCGTCGGAACCCGCCTCGTGCAGCGTGCGCAGCACCGCGCGCAGCCGCGGCCGATGCCGGCTTCGCAGCTTGCCCACCAGGTCGTCGGGCTCGAGCTCGATCGGCGCGCTCGTCAGGTCGAGCTCGAGCAACACACGGGGGCGACGTCCAGGAACGGAAACCATGCACCCACGGTACGGACGGGTTCTCGGACCCCTCAGCCGCGACGCTCGGCCATCGCGCGCTGGTCGCGCTCGGACAGGCAGTTGGCGATGGTCGCGCCGGCCTGGATCCACGCGTTGCGGGTGGGTGCCGCGAGGTCGGTCCAGCGGATCGGGCCACCGTGCGCGAGCTCCTGGTCGTACGGGATCTCGATGACCGCGCGGGTGCGGGCGGTGAAGTGGTCGAGCAGCTGCCCGCGCACGACCTTGTCCGTCGTCGGGTCGGCGGCGGTGAGGATGGTGACGGCATTGCGGGCGAGTTCGCCACGGCCCGTCTGGGCCAGGTGGTCGAGCACCCACGAGCCGCTGTAGCCGACGTCGCGCTGGTAGGACGACACGACCACGACGAGGTCGGCGGAGTTGACCGCGGCCTGCCAGTTCGGCGATCGGACGTTGTTGCCGGTGTCGACGACGATCATCCGGTAGAAGCGCTGCAGCACCTTGTGCAGACGCTGGTACTCCTCCTCGCCGATCTGCGACATGTTGCCGGGGTTGTCGTCGCTCACCAGCGCGTCGAAGTGCGCATCGGGCTGCGAGCGCACGTAGTGGCTGAGGTCGCCGACCCGGGCGTCGAAGCGTTCGAAGGCGGCGAGGTCGCTGAGCAGGTCCCACACGGTCGCGTTCTTGTCGTCGGGATTGGTGACCCGGACGGCGAGCGTTCCGCGCGTCTCGTTGTCGTCCCACCCGACGACGTACCCGCCGCGGTTCGCACCGAACGCCGCCGCGAGACAGATGGTGGTCGGCGTCTTGCCGGCACCGCCTTTGGGCTGCACCACGACCACCGTCATCGGCCGCGAGAAGCTGCGCTGGATGTCGTGGATCGCCTGCCGGATCTGGAGTTCGGCCGGTGCCGCCTTCGTCTTCATGAGGCCGCCGGTGGCGCGGTTGACGCGCCCGCGCCACCCCCAGCTGGCTGGCTGGGAGATGATCGGGGACTGGTTGGGGACGAGGAGGTCCTCGGGCTTCGGCGGCATGACGGGCGCAGCGGCCCGGGTCGGGGCGTAGGAAGACGAGTAGTGCTGCGGACCGGAGTCACCCGACTGCCCGTCGGTCACCGCGGGCAGGTAATTCTGCTGCGGGTCAGGCTGCTGCGCGGCGGGCAGCTGAGGTGCCGGAGCGGACTGCTGCTGGTCCCACTGCTGTTGCTGGTC
>CAZZVT010000172.1:0-7366 GCA_964657545.1 uncultured Jatrophihabitantaceae bacterium | reverse complement strand
GGCCGGCTCGACGCGCCTCGGTGGTCGGCGGTGTCCGCTGCAGGGTTGGCGGTCGGCGTCGACACCCTGCGCCGCGTGCGCCGGACGCCCGACCGGATCACCGTCGCCGAACGCCCGACGTTCGCGGTGTGTGCAGTGCTCGCCGGCCTGGCCACGGCACTCGGGCGACCGAGGCGAGCGGCGACGCTCAGCGCCGGCGTGTGGATCGCGGCCGGGGTGGTGGGCGTCGGCCAGTTGCTGCGGACTCCACAGGCCGCCCCTTCCATCGCAGGACCCCTCGGCGGTGCAGCACCACCGACCGCGCCGTGAGCCAACCGAGGACGCCGACGGACACCGGGTGCGCGAGGGAGTCGGGAAACGCGCGTCCGCCGGTGCGTCGCGCTGCGACGACCCGGCCCGCCACCCCGGCGGCGTAACCGATCAGGCCGGCGCGGGATCCGCGCGCCGCGGCGACGGCGGGCAGGACCCACACGACGCCGAGGGCGGCCACCACGGCGGCAGCCCCGGCCTCGCTGCCGAACGCCGACCACAGCGACTTCGTGTACCCGTCGCGCAGGTCCGGCCAGCTGGCGTACATGCGGCAGCTCGCCAGAGCGCTGCCGTCGACCACGCCGCCGCGGCCGCCGGACACCTTGACCGCCCGGACGAGGGCGACGTCGTCCAGCACCTCACCGCGCACGGCCGCGAAGCCGCCGGCGCGGGTCAACGCCGATCGCCGGAGCACGACGAACTGCCCGCACGCTGCGGTCAGCGAGGGCCGTGACGAACGCTCGGCCACCCGCAACGGCAGCAGCGTCAGCCACGACCACTGCAGCAGCGGTTGCACCAGCCGCTCGGCCGGTCCCTCGGCCAGCTGGCGGGGGAAGGGACACACGACGTCCAGGCCGGAGCGTTCGAGCAGGCCCACGGCGGCCGCGACCGCCCCCGGCTCGAGGCGGACGTCCGCATCGACGAGGACCAGAACGTTGCTGGCCGGGTCGGCGGCCTCGACCAGCTGCGCGCAGGCCCAGGCCTTGCCCAACCACCCGCTCGGTGGGGCTGTGCCGGCGAGCACGCGGGCGCCGGCCGCCGCAGCGAGCGTCGCGGTGGCGTCCGCGGAGCGATCGTCGAGCACGAGCACCTCGTACGGCCCCGTCAGGCTGCGCACGCAGTCGGCGATGTTCGACGCCTCGTCCCGAGCAGGCACCAGCACCGACACCGCCTGCGAGGGCGAGGGCAACCCCGTTCGACGCAAGAGCTGAGCGTTGACGCCGGCATGCACCGCGCCCGCGACCGAGAGCAGGCTGCCCGCCCGCACCAGGGCTGACGAGCGATGAGCAGACACGGCACCTCCGGCTTCCACGCTAACCGAGCGGGGCACCCTGTAGGCATGTCATCCTCCCGCGTGCCGATCGTGCGCATGCCCCGCTCGCCTTTTGATCGGCTGACGCCCACCTGGCGGCACGCCGACCCCGCGCGCATCGCAGCAGGTCTCGCCGACGCGCAGACGCGCGACCCCGGCGGCTGGCACGTCGTCGGCGCCACCGGCGAGGTCGGGACGGGCCGCTCGGTCGTGCGGACCGTGGCCGGGCGGGAGGTCGTGCTGTGGCGCGGCGACGACGACGAGGTGCATGCCGGCCCCGGCGCGTGCCCGCACATGGGCGCATCGCTCGACGGCTGCCCGGTCACCGGCAGCACCCTGCGGTGCACGTGGCACGGGTTGGGATTCAGCCCGAAGGGTCGCAGCGACTGGCCCACCCTGCGGGCGCACGACGACGGCGTGCTGCTGTGGGTGCAGCTGCCCGACACCGACGCCGTTACCACCGACGCGCTGCCGCTGCTGCCGCCGCGCCCACCGCGCGATCGGTCCGTCGCAGCCGTGATCGTAGTGCGGGGGAGGTGCGAACCACGGGACGTGATCACCAATCGGCTCGACCCCTGGCACGGTTCGTGGTTGCACCCGTACTCGTTCAGCCACCTCACCGTCGACGACGCGGCGAGCACGGCCGGACGTCTCGTCGTCGACGTCGCGTTCCGGCTGGGCCGCACCTACGGCGTGCCGGTACGCGCCGAGTTCTTCTGCCCCGACGCGCGCACGATCGTCATGCACATCGTCGAGGGCGAGGGCGCGGGCAGCGTGGTCGAGACGCACGCGACGCCGATCGGTCACGACAGCCGAGGCGGCCCGATCACGCAGATCACCGAGGCCACCATCGCGTACTCCGACCGACCCGGCTTCCGGGCCGCCACCCGGCTGGCCGCGCTGCTGCGGCCGGCGCTCCGGCGCACCGCGCGCCGCCTGTGGGTCGACGACCTCGCGTACGCCGAGCGGATCTACCGGGTGCGGGCCGGCGAGCTGGCCTGAGCGCTTCGCCCGGCGTGGCGTGCGAGCCACGTACGGGCACGCATCGGCACCGTCCACACGTCGTGCCCGGCGACCGCCCAGCCGGCGAGCAGCTGGTTCGCGGCGAGGAAGCCGGTGGTTGCCGCGCGCTCCATCAGCGCGACCGGGTAGTCGCACCGCACACCGTCGCCGGCCAGCACGACCCGCGGGTCGGGCGTCGCGACGCCGGGACGTTCCGCCCACGGCTGCGTGCCGATCAACGGGCAGTCCGAGCTGCGGACGTACTCGTCCGCCACCACGCGCACACCCGCCAGCTCCGGGTACATACCGTCTAGTACGGTACGCATCTCGGTGCGGACGGCATCGTCGGACGTTCCGTCCTCCAGTGCATACGCATGGAGTTCGACGACCGATCCACCGTGCTGCCGGGCCCAACCGGCCGCTCCCTGCTCGAAACGCTCGAGCACGCTGATGTTGTCGACGCACCCGAAGCCGGCCGTGCCGAGGAACGCCTCGCGTCCGGGCTGCACGGGTCGCTCGAACCAGAGCCGCCATACCGCGAAGTCCGGTGCACGCTGCAGCTGCGCGACCCGCTCACGCCACCGGTCGTCGGCGGCGACCGCGCCGTCGGCGGTGACCAGTCGCTGGGTGGTGTCGAGATCGCCGGCGACGACCACGGCGTCGAACTCGCATCCGTCGACCGTGACCCCCGACGGGCCCGAGCGAAGGCGCGCGACCGGTGCCGCGGTGCGGATGTCGACGCCGCGCGCGCGCAGGTAGGACGCGAGCGGAGCCCACAGCGCGGTGCCGTAGTCGTCGTCGGGGACGTCGAACAGCAACCCCTCGGCCGAGCCGAGGAAGTAGGTGTGGAACATCGCGACCAGCTCACCGGCCGAGAACTGGTCCGCCCGCGCGAAGAAGCTGCGGGCGAACACCTCCAGGGCGAGATGCCGAGCCGCGGGCGGGAAATTCAAGCGCTGCAGGAACGCGTCGGCGCTCTCGCCGTCGTGCTCGGCGAAGCTGCGCGGGAACTCGACGTCGAGCAGCTCGGCCGCCGCGTCGGTGTCGATGCGGCGCAGGTCGGCCAGGGTGAAGGTGTCGCTGCGCAGCACGAAGCTGGCCAGGTTCAGCGGCGGCCGGCGCGGGGTGCGCGCGAACGAGTCGCGGAAGCCGTCGGCCGAGACGAGCGGGTAGTCCTCGATCGGGACCAGCCGGTGCAGGCCGGGATCGGCGCGGCGCAGCAGGGCACGCAGGTTGTAGTACTGGCGGAAGAACGCGTGGAAGCCGCGACTCATGGTGGCGGCGGTTCCGTCGGGGTGCTGCACCGGCCACGACCGCACCCGGCCGCCGAGCTGCTGCTGCGCCTCGAACACCGTCACGGCCACCCCGCGCTCGGCGAGCGCGGTGGCTGCCGCCAGCCCGGCAACACCGCCGCCGATCACGGCGACCCGGTGCCGTCCGTGGTCGCTGGGCGCGCCGACCGGGCCTACGTGGCGTTCTGCGTGCGCATCACGTCCCGGCGTCCAGTGTTGCGGCGTCCGGCGTTGCTGCGTTGCCCTCACGAGCGTCCCTCCACCCGGCGGTCGGCCGGCCCTGCCACGTTAGCCCGGACCCCGACATCGGAAGGCTTCCCCGTGTCCCGGATTCCTGCGCTGCTCGCCTCGATCGTCCGCGGGGTCCGTGAGCGTGCCGCGCGGTCGGACCTCATGGTGGTCGCCGCCGCCCTCACCTGCTTCGCCGGCCTCGGCCTGGTGCCGCTGCTGGCCGCGGCCATCCGCATCGACGCCGCGATCCTCGGGCGGGCCACGATGATCCGGACGACCGACGGGCTGGCCCGGTACCTGCCCGGGCCGTTGCACGTCGACCTGGTCGTGCGCTCGTTCGGGGCGCAGGCCGCGTCGACACCGTGGTGGTCGGTTCTGGTCGCGGTGTTTCCCGCGTCGATCTTCGCCGAGGGCAGCGTCCGCGGGCTCGAACGGTTCTCCCGCGCGCCCGAACGGCGCTCGCGCACCCTGCGGGGTCGGCTGCTCACCGGCGTCCTGATGATCCTCGCGGTCGGCGTGGTGCTGTTCGTCGCCGGCGTGCTGCGCCCCCTGCTCGACGACCCGTTCGGCACCGGACTGGGGGCTCGCCTGCTCGGCCTGTTCGTCGCGTTGAACATCATGTTCGGCATCGTCGCAGTGCTGCTGGCCGTGCTGTACCGGCTGTTCGCGACCACCCCGGTGCGGGCCGGGCCGCTGGCGGTCGCCTCGCTGGCCACCGCGGCGTGGATCTCGGGGCAGACGCTGGGCTTCCTGCTGGTGCTGCGACTGGCCGGTCGCGTCCCCAAGGGCTACGGCGACTACATCCCGGCGGCGACGGTCGGCGCGCTGGCCTTCCTCGTCTACGTCGAATGGCTCGTCGTCCTGCTGGGGTACCTGCTGGCGCTACGTCTGCACGAGGAACCGGTCAGCCTGCACCGGGCAGATAGGCACTGACCCGTTCGGCGGCGAGCCGACCGGACAGCAGCACCATCGGCACGCCGACCCCGGGTGTGGTGCCCGCGCCGGCGAACACCAGGCCGGGCAGCTGCCGGTCGGTGTTGCCGGGGCGGAACGGGCCGGTCTGCGCGAAGGTGTGCGCCAGCGCGAACGGCGTGCCTGCGGTGAGGCCCTCGTCGGCCCAGTCCTGCGGCGTGACCAGCCGCTCGGTGACGATGTCGGTCGGGTAGCCCTCGGCGTCGAGGAACTTGAAGAGCCGCTCCCGCATCGGCTCGGCCTCGACGCTCCAGTCGGGCTCGCCGTGCAGGTTCGGCACCGGCTCGAGGACGTAGAGCGTCGAGCAGCCGTCGGGGGCCAGTGAACGGTCGTCGACGGACGGCACGGACACCAGCCGCGACGGATCGGGCATCAGGCGGCCGCGCCGGATCAGCGCCTCGAAGGCCTCCGTCCACTGCTCGCCGAAGTGGATGTTGTGGTGCACGACGTCGGGGTCGGGCAGGCCCCGCACGCCGACGTGCCAGACCACGGCCGACGGCGCGTAGCGGCCCTTCCGCACGCCCCGCGGCGCCCGCAGGTCGGGCAGCAGACGGTGGTAGGCCTCGGCGGTGTCGATGGTGCACACCACGGCGTCGGCAGCCAGCCGCTCGCCGTCGGCCAACGCGACACCGGCAACCCCGCCGCCGTCGCTGCGGCGCAGGATCTCGCCGACCCGGGCGCCGTAGCGGATGCTGACGCCGGCGGACGTCGCGGCGTCGGCGAGGGCCGCAGGCAGCGCGTGCATACCGCCCTCGGCCACCCACACTCCCTCGACGGTGTCCATGTAGGTGATCACCGCGTACAGCGCGAGGGCGCGCTCGGGGTCGAGGCCCGCGTACAACGCCTGGAAGCTGAACAGGCGCTGCAGCCGCTCGTCGTCGAAGAAGCGGCGCACGGTCGGCCCGAGGCGGCTGAACCCGCGCAGGCGCAGGAGGGTGGCGGCCGCGCCGGGAGAGGTGACGAGGTCCAGCGGCGAGCCCAGGTTGCGATCGATGAAGTGCGGCATCTCGACGTCGTAGATCCTGCGCAACCAGGTCACGAAGCGGTCGAAGCCGTCCGCGTCACCGGAGCCGCAGGCCGCGGCGATCTCGGCGCGCATGTCCGCCAGCGCCGAGCGCACGAGGATGGTGCTGCCGTCGGCGTAGCGGGCGCGGTAGGCCGGGTCGAGGCGACGCAGCGGCAGGACATCGTCCATCACCGCGCCGGCTGCGGCCAGCACGTCGGCGATGATCCCCGGCATGGTCAGGACGGTGGGCCCGAGGTCGAACGTGAAGCCGGCGTCGCGCAGTTGCGCGCTGCGCCCGCCCGGTGCGTCGGTGGCCTCCAGAACGGTGACGTCGTACCCGCGCTGCGACAGGTGGCAGGCCGTGGCGAGGCCGGACAAGCCCGCCCCGATGATCACAACTGGTCGCATGTCCTTCATCGTCCCCTTCGGATGAGCTCGTCGACGACGCGGGCCAACTGCTCGACGCCGTCCGGTGACACCACGCCGGGATGCGGCGCCGCTGGATGCAGTGCGTCGAGGGCGGCGCCGATGCGTTCGTCGATCATGGCCTCGACCCGTTCGACGACACCCTGGTCGCGCATGGCCTGCTGCAGGATGCGCACCTGTTCATCGGTCATGTTCGCCGTGCCCGCGGCGGCCAGGGCGTCGCGCGCGGCTCCGGTGAGCAGCTGGGCGGACAGCGCGAGCAACACGGTGGGTTTGCCGGAGCGCAGGTCGTCGCCGGCCGGCTTCCCGGTCGTGGCCGGATCGCCGTAGGCGCCGAGCATGTCGTCGCGCAGCGCGAAGGCCTCACCCGCGTGCCGGCCGTACTCGCCGAGCGCCGCCAGCAGCTCGGCGGAGCCGCCGGCGGCAGCGGCGCCGAGCTGCAGCGGGCGGGCAACCGTGTAGTTGCCGGTCTTCTGCCGGGCGACCGAGCGCGCGAACGACAGCCTGCGGTCGGCTGCCGCGGCGCCGGAGAGGTCCCACAGCTGCCCGGCGACGAGTTCGAGGACGAGTTGCCGCCAGATGCCGCGCAGCGGGGCGGGCAGGTCGGCGGCGAGACCGTCGGCCTCGGCGTGGGCCAGGTCGCCGACGAGCACGGCGATGCTGTCGCCGAAGCGCCCGCTGCCGCCCCGTCCGCCACCGGCCTCGTGCATCAGCGCCGCGCTGCGGTGCAGCGTCGGCCGGCCCCGGCGGGTGTCGGACTCGTCCATGACGTCGTCGTGGACGAGCGCGAAGGCGTGCAGCAGCTCGACGGCGCCCGCGGCCCGGACGACGTCGGGGTATCCGGCATCGCGTCGGTGTCCGTCGGCGGCGACCCAGCCCAGGAAGGTCATGATCGGGCGGGTGCGCTTGCCGCCGCACCTGAGCAGTTCCCGCAGCAGGATGGGTGGGTCGAGGTCGAACGGCGCGCCACCGCCGCTCTCGCCCACGACCTCGGTGTGCCAGGTGCGCCAGAGGGCGTCGAGCCGGGCGTCGAGCAGGCCCTCGACCTGTTCGACGTGCGCGGCGATGAGGTCGGTCCACGAGGGCTTCCACGAG
>CAZZVT010000171.1:0-7395 GCA_964657545.1 uncultured Jatrophihabitantaceae bacterium | reverse complement strand
GCTCCGGACGACCTCGGGATCGACGTCGGCGGTGAGGACGGCGGGTTGCGGGCCGCCCTCGACGAGTCGTACGCCGAGCGGGTCGAGCACCACCGAGCCCCCGAGATGGGGCAGGTCCTTCGCCAGGCCGACGCGGTTCACGCCCATTACGTAGGCCTGGTTCTCGATGGCCCGGGCCTGCAGCAGCGCGCGCCAGTGCTCGTGTCTCGGCGCGGGCCAGTTCGCCGGCACGACGTAGAGGTCGGTCTCCTGCGCCAGCGCCCAGAACTCGTCGGCGAAGCGCAGGTCGTAGCAGACGAAGACGCTGACCCGCACGCCGTGGACGTCGACGGTCAGGTACCGGTCGCCGGCGGCGTAGCGCTCGTGCTCGCCGGCGTAGCTGAACGGGTGGATCTTGGCGTACCGCTCGACGCTGCCGTCAGGCCGCGCCAGTACGGCGTTGTTGCGGTACCTGCCGTCGGCACCCTGCTGGGCGATCGAGGCCAGCAGGTGCGCGTCGTGCTCGGCGGCGCGGGCCAGCAGGAACTGCTCGGTCGGGCCGCCCTCGTCCTCGGCGATGCGTTCGGGCCGCATCGAGAAGCCGGTCGAGAACATCTCGGGCAGCACGATGAGCTGCGCGCCGCCTGCCGCTGCGGCGGCGATCATCGGCGTGACGTGTTCTCTGGTCGCTTCGGGGTGTTCCCACGTGATGTCGTGCTGGACAGCGGCGACCCTCATCCTGTCGCCACCGCCAACCGGCGCAACGCCTCGCGCAGAACGTCAGGGCGCTTGCAGAAGGCGAGGCGGACGAACCTGTCACCGGCGCGGCTGTCGTAGAACACGCTGCTGGGGATGGTCACGACGCCGGCCCGGGGCGGCAGCTCGCGGCAGTAGGCGACTCCGTCCTGTCCGACGTCGACGGTGGCGAAATAGGTGGCCTGCGGCACGATCACGTTGAACCCGAGTCCGGACAACCCGTCACACAGCAGGTCGCGCTGGTCCTGCAGCGCAGCGACCGGTGACAGCTTCTCGGCCTGGTCGAGTGCGAGTGCCACCGCGGGTTGGAACGGTCCGCCGTTGACGTAGGTCAGGAACTGCTTGACGGTTCGCACCGCGCCGATCAGCGACGCCGGTGCGCACGCCCAGCCGATCTTCCATCCCGTCACGCTGAAGGTCTTGCCGGCGCTGCTGACGGTGATCGTGCGTTCACGCATCCCGGGCAGGGTGGCGATGGGGACGTGCGACCGGCCGTCGAAGACCAGGTGCTCGTACACCTCGTCGGCCACGACCACGAGGTCGTGCTCGATCGCGAGTTCGGCGACCAGTGACAGGTCCGCGGCGTCGAACACCGTGCCGGTGGGGTTGTGCGGCGTGTTCAGCAGGATCAGCCTGGTGCGCGGCGTGATCGCGGCGCGCAGGGCGTCGGGGTCGAAGCCCCAGTCCTGACCGTCGCGCTCGAGGGTGACACAGACGCGGGTCGCTCCCGCCAGGGCGACGGTCGCTGCGTAGGAGTCGTAGTACGGCTCGAACAGGATCACCTCGTCGCCCGGCCCGGCCAGCGCGGTCACCGCGGCGGCGACTGCCTCGGTCGCGCCCGCGGTCACGAGCACCTCGGAGTCGGGGTCGTGGTCGAGGCCGTAACAGCGACGTTGATGATCGCTGATCGCCTGGCGCAGCACCGGCATGCCGGTGCCCGGCGGGTACTGGTTGTATCCCGAGCGGATGGCCTCGACGGCGGCGTCGAGGATCAGCTCAGGGCCGTCCGTGTCGGGAAAGCCCTGCCCCAGATTGATGGCGCTGGTAGCCGTGGCCAGCGCCGACATCTCGGCGAACACCGTCGTACCGAAGCCGTGCATGCGGGCGACGAGACGGTCCGGTTCGGGCACGCGATCCACCCTAACCGTGATACACGGCTACTTGTTCGCCTTGTTCCGTGAGCGGGACTTCTCGCGGTCCTGGCCCATGAGCAGCACCTTGCGGATGCGAACGGTGCCCGGGGTGACCTCGACGCACTCGTCGTCGCGGCAGAACTCCAGCGCCTGCTCGAGTGACAGCATGCGGTGCGGGATGAGCGGTACCAACACGTCACCGGAGGACTGACGCATGTTCGTCAGCTTCTTCTCCTTGGTGGGGTTGACGTCCATGTCGTCCGCGCGGGAGTTCTCGCCGACGATCATGCCCTCGTAGACCTCGGTGCTCGGGCCGACGAACATCGTCCCGCGCTCCTGCAGGTTGGCCAGCGCGAAGCCGGTCGTGACGCCCTTGCGGTCGGCGACCAGCGAACCGCTCGGCCGGGTGCGGATGTCACCCGTCCACGGGGCGTAACCCTCGTGGATGTGGTGCAGCAGCCCGGTGCCGCGGGTCTCGGTGAGGAACTCGGTGCGGAAACCGATCAGGCCGCGGGCCGGCACGACGTACTCCATGCGGATCCAGCCGGTGCCGTGATCGACCATCTGCTCCAGCCGGCCCTTGCGCAGCGCGAGCAGCTGGATGATGACGCCCTGGTAGTCGGACGGGATGTCGATCGTCATCCGTTCCATCGGCTCGTGCAGCTTGCCGTCGACCGTGCGGGTGACGACCTGCGGCTTGCCGACGGTGATCTCGAAACCCTCGCGGCGCATGATCTCGACCAGGATCGCCAGTTGCAGCTCGCCGCGGCCCTGGACCTCCCAGGTGTCGGGACGCTCGGTGGGCAGCACCCGGATGGAGACGTTGCCGACGAGTTCGGCCTCGAGGCGGTTGATGACCTGACGCGCCGTGAGCTTCTTGCCCGACTGGCCGGCCAGCGGCGAGGTGTTGATGCCGATGGTCATCGAGATCGATGGTTCGTCGATGGTGATGACCGGTAGAGGCCGAGGATCGTTCGGGTCGGCCAGCGTCTCGCCGATGGTGATCTCGGGGATGCCGGCGATCGCGATGATGTCACCCGGGCCAGCACTCTCGGCCGGGAACCGGTCCAGCGCACGGGTGATCAACAGCTCGGTGATCTTGACGCGCTCGATGGTGCCGTCGGCTCGGCACCAGGAGGCCTGCTGGCCCTTGACGATCGTGCCGTTGTGCACCCGGCACAGGGCGAGGCGGCCGAGGTAGGGCGACGCGTCGAGGTTGGTGACGTGCGCCTGCAGCGGCGCACCCTCGGTGAACACCGGGGCCGGGATGTGCTCGAGGATGGCCTCGAAGAACGGCAGCAGGTTCTCCTCCTGCGGCATCGTCCCGTCCTCGGGACGCTTCAACGACGCGCGCCCGGCCTTGCCCGAGGCGTAGACGATCGGGAACTCGATCTGGTGCTCGTCGGCGTCGAGGTCGAGGAACAGCTCGTAGGCCTCGTCGACGACCTCGGCGATACGTGCGTCGGGACGGTCGACCTTGTTGATGACGAGGATGACCGGCATCTTGGCCTCGAGCGCCTTGCGCAGCACGAAACGGGTCTGCGGGAGCGGCCCTTCGGAGGCGTCGACGAGCAGGACGACGCCGTCGACCATCGACAGGCCGCGCTCGACCTCACCACCGAAGTCGGCGTGGCCCGGGGTGTCGATGATGTTGATCGTGACCTTGGCACCGTCCGGCGACGTGTAGTCCACCGCGGTGTTCTTGGCCAGGATCGTGATGCCCTTCTCACGTTCGAGGTCGTTGGAGTCCATGACGCGCTCGTTGACGTCGCCGGTGTCGGCCTGGTGCGCGGTGAAGGCGCCCATCTGCCAGAGCATGGCGTCGACCAACGTCGTCTTCCCGTGGTCGACGTGCGCCACAATGGCCACGTTGCGCAGATCGTCACGGGTTGCCAACAGACTCACTCCTGGGAAAAGAAAACAGCCGGAGTTGCCGAGTCTACGGGGCCGGCGGGCCCGCTCTGACCTACCGCCGACCTACAGCAGCCCTACAGCAGCCGGGCGCCGGTTTCCGGGTGGAACACGTGCTCCTGCACCCCGTTCACCGACAGGTGCACCGTCTGTCCGATGCTCGGCATCACGCGTGCGCTCGGCCGGGCCACGACCCGCTTGGCATCCTCGTCGTCGCCGGGGATGGAGCCGTACACGAAGGCGTCGGCGCCGAGCTCCTCGACCAGGGCGACGTCCATCTTCAACCCGGTGGGCGAGTCGACGATGTCGATGGCCTCGGGACGGATGCCGAGCGTGATGCGGCTCAATCCGGCGGCGGACGCCACGGCCAGCACGTCGCGGGTGAGCGGCACCGTGAGGTCGTCGAGCCTGGCCCCGCCCTCGACGAGGTCGACGGTGCGCAGGTTCATGGCCGGCGAGCCGATGAACCCGGCGACGAACACGTGGTCGGGCCGGTCGTAGAGGACACGGGGTGTGTCCACCTGCTGCAGCAGGCCGTCCTTGAGCACCGCGACCCGGTCGCCCATCGTCATCGCCTCGACCTGGTCGTGCGTCACGTAGAGGGTCGTGGTGTGCAATCGCGCCTGCAGGGCGGCGATGTTGGCCCGGGTCTCGACCCGCAGCTTGGCGTCGAGGTTCGACAGCGGCTCGTCCATGAGGAACACACTCGGTTCGCGCACGATGGCCCGGCCCATCGCGACGCGCTGCCGCTGACCGCCGGACAGCGCCTTCGGCTTGCGGTCGAGGTACTTCTCGAGGTCGAGCAGCTTCGCCGCCTCGACGACCTTCGCGTGCCGTTCGGTCTTGCTGACCCCGGCCAGCTTCAGGGCGAAGCCCATGTTCTCGGCCACGCTCATGTGCGGGTAGAGCGCATAGTTCTGGAAGACCATCGCGATGTCGCGGTCCTTCGGCGCCCGGTCGGAGACATCGGTGCCGGCGATCCGGATCTCGCCGCTGGACACCGGCTCGAGACCGGCCAGCATCCGCAGGGCGGTGGACTTGCCCGACCCGGACGGGCCGACCAGGACCATGAACTCGCCGTCGGCGATCTCGAGGTCTAGCTCGTCGACCGCAGGGATCGGGTTACCGGGATAGATGCACGTGGCGCGCGCGTACTCGACTTCAGCCATGTCGGAACTCCTACCCGGTGTCGGCGGGCCGCTCCGGGTACGGGCGCCGGCGACCGCTGGCTACGCGGTTTCCGGACGCCTCACGGAATTCCGGCCGGCTACAGGGATCCGCCCCACCGGGAGCAAGGCGGCTGCAACCGACCGGCATCGCGGTCGGGCAGGGTCATTGGACCCGGCGGGGTCACGCCACGTCAAGGGTTCCGCGGCTGTGGGTCCGCGATCGGCCGATCAGCGAGTGCGGTCGGCACCGCCGCGGTTCGGCCGGCTGGTGGGGTTACCGCCCCGCCGTCCGAACGCTCCGCTACGACGTCCGCGCGAGCGCTGCGGGCCGCTGGGCGCGCTGCCGTCGGCGCGCGGGGTCGGGCGCGGCGCGCGGGGCTCGACGATCGACGTGCCGCTGGGCAGGCGGGCTCCGGTGAGACCGTCCAGGGCGGGGTCGCCGGCGGTGGCGTCGCGCTCCTTGGGCTGGACGCCGGCGGCGCGCAGCATCTTCTGCACGTCGCGGTTGTCCTGCGGCGTGCTCAGCACGACCACGATGCCGCTCTCACCGGCGCGGGCGGTACGTCCCGAGCGGTGCAGGTAGTCCTTGGGGTCCGCTGGCGGGTCGACGTGCAGCACGAGCGATACGTCGTCGACGTGGATGCCGCGGGCAGCGACGTCGGTGGCGATCAGGACCGGCACCGAGCCGTCCTTGAATGCCTCGAGCGCCTTGTTGCGCTGCGACTGGCTGCGCCCGCCGTGCAGGACTCCTGCGCGCACACCGACGCGAGCCAGGTTCTTGGCCATCCGGTCGGCGCCGTGCTTGGTGCGGACGAAGCCGATGGTGCGTCCCTCGCGGGCCACGATCGACGCGGCGAGGTCGAATTTCGCCTCCGGGCTGACCCGGAACAGGTGGTGGGTCATCGTGTCGACCGATGCCTCGGCCGTGCTCAGTGCGTGCACGGCCGGGTCGGTGAGGTAGTTCTCGACCAGCGTCGCGACGTCGCCGTCCAACGTGGCCGAGAAGAGCAACCGCTGACCGTTCGACGGCGTCTGGTTCAGCAGCCGACGCACGACGGGCAGGAAGCCGAGGTCGGCCATGTGGTCGGCCTCGTCCAGCACGGTGACCTGGACGCCGCCGAGGTCGGCGCTGCGCCGCTCGATGAGGTCCTCGAGGCGGCCGGGCGTGGCGACCAGGATGTCGACGCCGCGCTGCAGCGACTGGATCTGCTTGGTGATCGGCAGCCCGCCCGCCACGAGACGAACGGACACGTTGACGGCCGAGGCGAGCGGGGTGAGCGCGTCGGTGACCTGCATCGCGAGCTCACGCGTCGGGACGAGGATCAGGCCGCGCGGTCGGCGGGGGGCCGAGGCGCTGCCCGCGAGCCGGGCGATGAGCGGCAGCCCGAAGGCCAGCGTCTTGCCCGAGCCGGTGGCGGCGCGGCCCAGCAGGTCGCGGCCGGTCAGGACGTCGGGGATGGTCGCGGCCTGGATCGGGAAGGGCGCCGACAGTCCGCGGGCCGACAGCGCGCCGACGAGCGGGGTGGGTAGACCCAGCTCGGCGAACGTCGGCAGGTTCTCGGTGGGGACGACGCTGACGGGCAGCGTGTCCCACAGCGAACGGGATGCCGGGCGTTGGGTCGAGCGTCCGTGGCTCTGGCTGTGGTTGTTCTGGGGTGAACGTCGACTCTGCGGGCGGCTGCCGGAACGGCGCGCTGAGGACGGGCGCGCGGCAGCGCCGCGCGGGGTAGAGGTGGTCACAAAGATCCTTCGGGACAATGGCACGTCCCGGCAATCGCATCTGGTCACCGTCCGAGGACGCTGGAGAATCACAGACACGGTTCTGGCACGAGCCCGACGCGGGTTCTCGCGTCGAAGATGAGAAGCGCTTGGTGGTGCTGGTGCAGTGCGAGCTGTTCTGTCGCCCGCCGGCTTCCCGCTCAGTCTAGCCGTACTTGACGGGTGCCCGCGCCACCGCACCCGCGCAGCTGACCGCTCGCCACCTGGGCGTCGTCTGTGCCATCATGCCGCCATGATCATGGCGGACGGGGTTGTCGGACTGCTGCTGTTCGGCGTCTGGCTGTTCTGCATCATCGATGTCATCACCACGCCCGACGGGGCACAGCGCAACCTGCCGAAACTGGCGTGGCTGCTCATCGTGCTGTTACTCGTCGACGTGGGCTCGATCGCCTGGCTGGTCGCGGGTCGGCCGTGGGCGACAGGGCCAACCCGTCCACGTACCGCAGCCGACGACCGCTTCCCGCAGTATGAGCGGCCGGGCCGGCAGGTCGCCGCGAACCCCGACGACGACGAGGCCTTCCTGCGCCAGGTGAAGGCCCGGGCCGACGCGCAGCGCGCGGACTACGAGGCCCGCCGCCGCGCCGATCTGCAGGCCGAACGCGACCGCCTGCTGCGCCGCCCCGAGGACGGCCAGCCCGGCTGATCAGTCGCGGTGCTGATCAGTCGCG
>CAZZVT010000170.1:0-7418 GCA_964657545.1 uncultured Jatrophihabitantaceae bacterium | reverse complement strand
GCCGAGGAGTACCACCGCATGCGCAAGGACCAGGTGCTGTTCACCTACCTGCACCTCGCTGCGGACAGGCCGTGCACCGATGCGCTGCTGGCGGCCGGCACCACCGGCATCGCCTACGAGACCGTGCAGCTGGCCGACCGTTCGCTTCCCCTGCTGGCCCCGATGTCCGAGGTCGCCGGCCGGCTCGCACCGCAGGTGGGCTCCTACCACCTGATGCGCCAGGGCGGCGGCCGCGGAACGCTGATGGGCGGCGTGCCCGGCGTCTACGCGGCGAAGGTCGTCGTCATCGGCGCCGGGGTCTCGGGCGTCAACGCCGCGGCCATCGCGCTCGGCATGCAGGCCGAGGTGCTGCTGCTCGACAAGAACGTCGCCCGGTTGCGTCAGGTCGACGCGATCTACCAGGGCCACTGCCAGACGGTCGCGTCCAACGCCTTCGAGGTCGAGCAGGCTGTGCTCGACGCCGATCTGGTGATCGGCGCGGTGCTCATCCCCGGCGCGAAGGCACCGACCCTGATCAGCAACGAGCTGGTGTCGCGGATGAAGCCGGGCTCGGTGCTCGTCGACATCTCCATCGACCAGGGCGGCTGCTTCGAGGACTCGCGCCCCACCACGCACGCGGAGCCGACCTACCCCGTGCACGACTCGGTCTTCTACTGCGTGGCCAACATGCCCGGTGCCGTGCCCCATACCTCGACGTATGCACTGACCAACGTGACGCTGCCCTACGCAGTCGAACTCGCCAACCGTGGCTGGCGCGACGCGTTGCGCCGCGACCCTGCGCTGGCGCTGGGCCTGAACACCCACGAGGGCCAGCTCACCAACGCCCCCGTCGCCGAGGCGCACGGCTACGAGTCGGTGGCCCTGGCCGACGTCCTCGCGTCCTGAGCCGACGTGCCCAGCTACCGCGACGTCTCGCTCTGGTTCGACCAGCTCGACGAACCGCTCGTCCCCCGTCCGGCGCTGACCGGCGATCTTGACGTCGACGTCGCGATCGTCGGTGCCGGCTTCACCGGACTCTGGACCGCGTACTACCTGCAGCAGCTCGATCCCGGCCTGCGCGTGGTCGTGCTCGAGAAGGAGATCGCGGGCTTCGGCGCCTCGGGCCGCAACGGCGGCTGGTGCTCGGCGCTGTACCCCGTCCCGATCGAGAACCTCGTCCGTGAAGCGGGCCGTGACGCAGCGCTCGCCCAATACGCGGCCATGCGCGGCGCGGTCGTCGAGGTCGAGGCCGTCGCCGGCAGGGAGGGCATCGACGCCGACGTCGTGCGCGGCGGCACGATCGTGCTCGCCCGCTCGGCGGCGCAGCTCGAACGCGCCCGCGCCGAACACGCAGAGGCGCTCGAGTTCGGGCTGGACGTCGATCTGCTCGACGCCGACCAGGCCCGCAAGCGCCTGCACGCCACCTCCGTACTCGGCGGTACGTTCACCCCGCACTGCGCCGCGATCCAACCCGCGAAGTACGTCCGAGCGCTCGCGGCCCTGGTCGAGCAGCGCGGCGCCCGCATCGCCGAGCTGACGCCCGTCACCGGCATTGAGCCGCACGCGGTGCACACCGCCCACGGCACCGTCCGCGCCGGCACCGTGGTCCGCGCGACCGAGGGCTACACCTCGCAGCTGCCGCACCACCGGCGTACCGTCGCCCCCGTCTACTCCCTGGTCATCGCGACCGAGCCGTTGCCCGACGTGGTGTGGGACGAGATCGGCCTCGCCGAGCGCGAGACGTTCAGCGACTACCGGCACCTGATCATCTACGGGCAGCGCAGCGCCGACGGCCGGTTGGTGTTCGGCGGCCGCGGCGCGCCGTACCACTTCGGCTCACGCATCCGGCCGGGCTACGACCGGGTGCCCCGGGTGTTCGACGCCCTCGAGCAGACGCTGCACGAGCTGTTCCCCGCCACCCGCTCGGCCCGCATCACCCACCGGTGGGGCGGCCCGCTCGGCATCGCCCGCGACTGGCACGCCTCGGTCGGTCTCGACCGGGCGACGGGATCGGCATGGGCCGGCGGATACGTCGGCGACGGCGTGTCGACGACCAACCTCGCCGGCCGCACGCTGGCCGACCTGATCACCGGACGCAGCACCGAGCTCACCGCCCTGCCGTGGGTCGATCACCGATCACGCAGCTGGGAACCCGAACCGCTGCGGTGGCTCGGCGCCAATCTGGGGCTGTCGGCCATGACCTGGGCCGACCGCGCCGAGCGCCGCAACGGCTCGGCGTCGCGGACCGCGGCCGCGGTGAACCGGATCATCGGCCGCTGAGCTGAGGGTCAGGCGCGCTCGACGTGCGCTCGGACCTCGCTGCCGTCGGCGCTGCACCAGCCCTTGCCCCTGGCGTAGTCGATCATCGCGTCGAAGCGCTGCGGCCAGCCCGGATCGTCGGATGCGCCCTGCACGCGTAGCGCACTGACGGACAGCCACGCGTCCTCACCCTCGACGCGGCCCAAGGCGCTCGCTCGAAGGGCGGAGTCGACCGCGGCGCTGTCGAGCGCTGCCTCGACGTGCAGGCGGGTGAGGTCGTCACGATCGACGACGTGTGCGTCTCCACCGACGGAGGCGATCGAGACGATCATCGGCACCGCGCGGTCATGACGCCACCGGCACCTGTGCGGTCGACGACACGCGCACGGCGTAGATCGCCGCGGCGAGGCCGCCACCGCTGCACAGCGCGATCAACACACCCAGCGGCAGCAGCGACTCGTGGCCGGCCACGCCGGACAGCGGGCCGGCGATGGCTCCGGCCATGAACTGGAACGCACCGAGCTGCGCCGATGCCGAGCCGGCGATGTCACCGTGCGGCGACAGCGCGAGCGCAGTGGCGTTCGGCAGCACCAGTCCCACGGCCGCCACCACGAAGAACAGCGGCACCAGCAACACGATCAGCGGCGGATGCCCGACGAGGACGATGACGAGCAGTGCGACACCGGCCGCCGCCTGCATGGTCATTCCGGCTCGCAGCAGGGTCTTCGAGCCGACCAGGCGCACCAGGCGGGCGCCCACCTGGCCGGCGAGCATGATCCCCCCAGAGTTCACGGCGAAAATCAGGCTGAACACCTGCGCGCTGTGGCCGTACGCGTCCTCGATGACGAACGGCGAGGCGGAGATGTAGGTGAACAGCGCGGCACTGGTGAGCCCGGCGGCCAGGGTGAAGCCGACGAAGGCCCGGTCGCGGACCAGGATGCCGAACGCGACGCGGGTCGCGTGCAGACTGCCGCTTCGACGCGCCGACGGACGGGTCTCCTCGAGGGTCAGCGTGCCGAGAAAGATCAGCACCCCGACCGCCGCGAGCACGACGAACACCCCGCGCCAACTGGTCACGCGCAGCAGCTGGCCGCCGAGGAGCGGCGCCGCGACCGGCGCCACGCTGCTGACCAGCATCAGCAGCGAGAAGATCCGGGCGACCTCGGCGCCACCGCCCCAACGGTCGCGCACCATGGCCCGGCTGGTGACCAGGCCGGCCGCACCGCCCAAACCCTGCAGGAAGCGCAGCGCGATCAGCAGCGGCACGTTGGGCGCGGCGGCGCACAACAACGACAGGACCACGAAGACGACGAGCCCGACGAGCAGCGGTCGGCGCCGGCCGAAGGCGTCGCTGAGCGGTCCGATCACCAGCTGACCCAGCGCCAGCCCGGCGATGCAGGCCGACATCGTCAGCTGGGTCGCCGTCTGCGACGAGTGCAGGTCCTTCGCGATGCTCGGCAACGACGGCAGGTACATGTCCATCGACAGCGGCCCGAACGCCGACAGCGCACCGAGTACGACCAGGGTGCGCACGGTCGCTCGCCGGGTCAACGCACGAAGAATCGGTACGGCTGGTGCCTGCTCCGTGACCACGGGTGGAATGCTAGCGGGCAAGGGAGCGGGTGTGGATCGGGTGACGGTAGGTGCGAACCCTCGCGCAGGCCGCTGAGTTAGGTTAGGGTTGCCTAACTTCGACCTGCAGGAGGCACCATGCGCGACTCGGCCACGCTTGCCCGACAGGCGCGTCACGCGCTGGCGCAGGCACACACGGCCACGCTGCTGGTCGAGGGTCTCGGCCGCGTCGCGCCCGACCCCGGCCAGGTGCTGCTCGACGATCACGACGGTCGCCCGAGGTTCACCTGCGCGACCGGTTCGCCCATCGCCGCGGCAGCCGCGGCCCGGTGCCCGGCGATCCTGGACGTCGGGGTGTCGGTCCCGGCCGCACCCGGTATCGGTTCGGTGATCTTCGCCGGGCATCTGACGCTCGAGGCTGCCGCCGACGGATCGGTCGACACCGCGGTCGTCGAACTGCACCTCGTATCGGTGATCGTCGAGATCGACGATCCGACATCACGTTCGGTCGTTGCGCGTCGCGTGCCGCTGGACGTCTACGCCGGCCACGGTGCGCCCACCCTCGCGGCGGCTGCCGAGACCATGCGGCTGCACACGAACGCGCGGCATGCCGGGCCGCTGCGGGCATGCGCCGCTGCGCGGGCCGGGCTGGCGGACGACGACATAATCGAGGCGCACCTGGTCAGCGTCGAGGCCGACGGGGCCACCTTGGAATGGCTGGATGTCCACGGTGGGCAGGCGGTGCACCTGGGGTTCCCCCGGGTCGCGCGGGACGCCCCCGAGCTGGCCGCCCTGCTGCGCGCGCAGCTGTGCGCCCACCGGGGATGCGCGTGATGACCCTTCATCGCACCGAGGTGCGGACCGGAGACCCGTCGGTCGAATGGTCGCGCCTGGTGGACGACCTGCAGCGGTGCGGGCTGCTCGGCGGCCCCGGCACATTCGATCTCGGCGCATTCGATGCGGTCGCCCGGGTCGGCGCCGACGTCCTCGCCCGGGCCGACGTCGAGAAGGGTCAGACGGACGCGCCGTAGCGCATGCCGTCGATGAGCAGATCGACCAGGCGAGCGGTGCGCTCACCGGAGCCGGGCGCGTCGCCGGCCATGCAGATGCCGCTCATGCCGCGCAACAGGTCCATCGGCTCGATGTCGGTGCGGATCGCGCCGCCGGCCGCAGCGGTGTGCACGAGCTGGGTGATGGCGGCCTCGATGCGTTCGTGACTCTGCCGAAAGAGTGCGGAGTCGGCTCCGATGATCGCCTTCAGCGCCACCGCCATACCGCGCTTGCGGGCGACGTAGACCGAGAACGAGCGCATCCAGGTCCGGAGTGCGGTGACCGCGTCGTGCTCGGCCAGCAGGGTGTCGATACCGGAGCAGAGGATCTCGACCTCGCGGCGGTAGACCGCCTCGACCAGGGCATCGCGGGTCGGGAAGTGCCGGTACAACGTGCCGATCCCGACGCCCGCGCGGCGCGCGATCTCGTCGAGCGGGGCCTCGACGCCACGCTCGTCGAACAGCGTTGCCGCCGCCTCGAGCAGCAGATCGTGGTTGCGCCGGGCGTCAGCACGCAGCGGCCTCGGCGCGCTGTCTTGCCCGACCGCACCCATCACTCGGCCTCCGCCCATTCACCGTCTGAGTCAATTCACCTTGCGAAACGGAGGAACCCTCCGCTACTGTTCCGGAGGGAACATCCGTTTCGTCACTGTACAACGCATCTCGAGGGACTGCTCGTGTCTAAATCCACCACCACCCGCCGCGCCACGCTGGTGCTCGCGCTCATCCTCACCTGCCAGCTCATGGTCGTGCTGGACAGCACGATCGTGAACATCGCGCTGGCCGACATCAAGACCGACCTCGGTTTCTCGACGTCGAGCCTGTCCTGGGTCGTCAACGCCTACACCCTCACGTTCGGCGGCCTGCTGCTGCTCGGCGCCCGCGCCGGTGACCTGCTGGGTCGTCGCCGGGTCTTCCTCGGCGGCATCGCCCTGTTCACGCTGGCGTCGCTCATCGGTGGCTTCGCACAGAACCCGGCCGAGCTGCTCGTCGCCAGGGCCGTGCAGGGCATCGGCGGCGCGTTCGCCTCACCGTCGGCCCTCGCCCTGCTGATGACCATGTTCGTCGGGGCACGCGAGCGGACCCGGGCGATCGGCTACTACACGGCAGTCTCCATCGGCGGTGCCGCCCTCGGCCTGATCGCGGGCGGCATGCTCTCCGAGTGGGCGTCGTGGCGCTGGGTGTTCTTCGTCAACGTCCCGATCGGGGCCGTCCTGCTCGTCCTTGCCCGGTCGAACCTGCCCGAGACCGAGCGCTCGTCCGGGCGCTTCGACCTCGCCGGCGCGCTGACCTCGACGCTCGGGATGACCGCGCTGGTGTACGGCTTCGTCCATGCCGCCTCCGACGGCTGGGGCAGCACCGGGACGATGACCTCGTTCGCACTCGGCGCGCTCCTGCTCGCGACGTTCGTCTTCGTCGAGCTGCGGGCCGAGGCGCCGATCACCCCGCTGCGGCTGTTCGCCGACCGCAACCGCTCGAGCTCCTACGTGGCGCGACTGCTGCTCGTCGCCGGGATGCTGGGGATGTTCTTCTTCCTCACCCAGTTCCTGCGCGGGGTGCTCGGCTACAGCGACCTCAAGACCGGCTTCGCCTTCCTGCCGTTGACGATCGTGGTCTTCACCGGCTCGCAGATCAGCGCCCGCTGGCTCATCGAACTGGTCGGACCCCGGCGGCTGATGATCGCCGGAATCACGTTCTCGACGCTGGGCATGGCCTGGTTGACCCAGCTCGGCGAGCACAGCGGCTACGGCTCACTGGTGGGCCCGCTGGTGGTGTTCGGCCTCGGCAACGGGCTCTCGTTCGTGCCGCTGACCAGCGCCGCGCTCGAGGGCGTCGACCCCAGGGACGCCGGCGCGGCGTCCGGTCTGATCAACGTCATGCAGCAGCTCGGCGGGTCGCTCGGCCTGGCTGTCCTCGTCACCGTGTTCGGCGCGGCCAGCAGGTCTGCGCGGGCCGACCTGCCCGCCGGGCTCTCCCCCGCCGAGGCCGCGCGCCGGGTGTACACCCACGGTGCCGACCAGTCGTTCTGGATGGCGACGGCCTTCCTGGCAGCAACCTGGTTGCTCGTCACCCTCGTGATGCGCGCACCCAAGGTCGTGCCCCCGACGCCCGCCGCCGCGGGTGAGCAGGCCGCCCCGGTCACCCTGGTGGCTGCGGAGTAAGAACGCGGCGCAGTCCGCGCAGCAGGGTGTCGAGACTGTTGGTGATGCGGTCGGTGGCCTCGACCAGGCCGGCCGCGGTGGCCGCTCCCCCGACACCGTCGGGGTTGATGTCGAGCACCTCTGTGAGCTGCTCCTGGATCGGGCGCAACCTCGGTGTCGACCGCGGCGCGGTCTGGGCGGTGATCGCCTCCTGCGCCGCGGCCAGCGCCTCGGCTGCGGCGTCGAGGAAGCGGGTCAGCTCGGCGTGCCGGCCGGACTCGCGCAGGGCCGGGCTCAGCGCGTCGATGGTGAGCGCCGCGTGGATGAAGCGATGGCTGTGCGCCAGCACCATCCGACCGAGCTCGATCTGCGCCTGCGCGGGTACCGGTTCGGCGCCCGCGCGGTCGAGCGAGGCCTG
>CAZZVT010000169.1:0-7459 GCA_964657545.1 uncultured Jatrophihabitantaceae bacterium | reverse complement strand
TGTCGTCGCGGTAGCGGACGTTGAAGCGCGGGTCGAACTCCTTGATCCAGGTGTACTCGAGCTGCAGCGCCTCGACCTCGGTGCGCACGACCGTCCACTCGACGCTCGCCGCGGTCGTGACCATCTGGCGGGTGCGCTGGTGCAGCCCGGCGACGTCGGCGAAGTAGGAGCTCAGCCGCTGGCGCAGGCTCTTAGCCTTGCCGACGTAGATCACCTGGCCGCGTTCGTCGCGGAACTTGTAGACGCCCGCGTCGAGGGGGATCGTGCCGGGCGCCGGGCGGTACGTCGACGGGTCCGGCACGTCCTCCAGGTTAGTGGCCGGATACGACGAAGCTCACGCTACGAGTCGGGGCGGCCGCTCAGGATGCAGAACTCGTTGCCCTCCGGATCCGCGAGCACCACCCAGGACCGCTCGCCCTGTCCGATGTCGACCGGCCGGGCGCCCAGCGACAACAGCCGCCGGATCTCGGCGTCCCGGTCGACGGGCCGGAAGTCGAGGTGCAGCCGATTCTTGACCCCTTTGCGCTCCGCCACCGGTCCGAACAGCATGCCGGGCAGGACCTCGGGCGCGGGCCTGATCTCGAAGCACTCCGGATCGTCGTCGACGATCACCCAGCCCAGCGCCGCCGCCCACCAACGACCGATCGCCACCGGATCGCGTGCGTCCACGGTGATCTGCTCCCACACGAGTGCCATCTCGCACACTGTTCCAGACGCAGATCGTCGTGTCTCGACTTAGTCCGTCGTCGTGGCCCCGGTACAATCATCGATCTCGGCGAGCAGCGTCCGTTTGCCGGCGTCGTCGAGGAACGAGGCACGAACGCCGTTGCGGGCGAGCTCGGCCACGCCGGCGCGATCGAGCTGCAGCAGTTCGGCCGCGATCTCGTACTCGTGGTTCAACGTGGTCGAGAACATCGGCGGGTCGTCGGAGTTGATCGTCACCGGTACGCCCGCCGCGACGAGCTGCGGCAGCGGGTGCTCGGCGAGTGAGGGCACCGACCGGGTACAGACGTTCGACGTCGGGCAGACCTCGAGCGGGATGTTCGCCTCGGCCAGATGGGCCATCAGGCGCGGATCACCGGCGGCGGCGATCCCGTGGCCGATGCGCTCGGCGTGCAGGTGGGTCAGGGCGTCCCAGATGGTCTCGGGTCCGGTGGACTCCCCCGCGTGCGGCACGCTGTGCAGCCCGGCGGCGATCGCGGCGTCGAAGTGATGGGCGAACTGCTCACGCGGCACGCCGATCTCGGGGCCACCGAGGCCGAAGCTCACCAGACCGCTCGGACGCAGCCGGGTGGCGACGTCGAGGGTGACGTCGGCCGCGGGCAACCCCGCCTCGCCGGGGATGTCGAAGCACCAGCGCAGCGTCAGCCCGAAGTCCCGCTCAGCGCTGACGCGAGCGTCCTCGACCGTCTCGCAGAACGCCTCGGCCGCGATCCCCCGGACGATCGACGAGTACGGGGTAAGCGTCAGCTCGGCGTAACGCACGGATTGCGCCGCGAGCTCCCGGGCGATCTCGTACGTGAGCGTCCAGATGTCCTCGGGGGTGCGGATGAGGTCCACGACGGAGAGGTAGGTCGTGATGAAGTGCGCGAAGTCGGTGAAGGTGAAGTACTCGGCCAGCAGCTCGGGATCGGCCGGCACGGCGGTGCTGCCGGCGTGCCGGGCGGCCAGCTCGGCCACGATCCGCGGTGATGCCGACCCGACGTGATGCACGTGCAGCTCGGCCTTGGGCAGTTCGGCGATGAACGCCGGCAGGTTCGTCATACGTCCAGAGTCTGACACAGTCGTGTCAGAGTTATTCGATCGACGTCCCGGTTAGCGTCGTCGACATGTCGCTGATCCTGCGGCCGCTGACGCCGGCCGACGAAGCCGAGGTCCGGGCGGCGCACAGCGCGCTGGCTGTCGAGAACTTCGGGTTCGCGCTGTTCCTCGGCGACGACACGCCCTGGGCCGACTACCTGGAATCGGTCGAGCACCTGCGGACGGGGATGAACCTGCCGCCCGATCGGGTGCCGATGACGTTCCTGGTGGCCGAGGTGGCTGGACGGATCGTCGGCCGGACGTCGATCCGGCACGAGCTGAACGACTGGTTGCGCGCGCGGGGTGGCCACATCGGTTACGCCGTGCTGCCCGAGGCGCGTCGGCGCGGGTACGCGGGTGAGATCCTGTGGCAGAGCCTGATCATCGCCCGCTCCTACGGCGTACGCGACGCCCTGCTGACCGTCGACCACGCCAACGTCGCGTCGACCCGGGTCATCGAGGCAGCAGGTGGCGTGCCCGATCCCGACTGGCGCGACGACGAGCTCGACGGCCGGCCGATCAGGCGTTACTGGATCCCCGCCGCATGATCGACATCCGCGAGGCGACCGTCGACGACTGGCCGGCGATCTTCCCGTTCTTCACCGCCATCGTCGACGGCGGCGAGACCTACGCCTACCCCGAGGGCCTCGACTCCGGCGCCGCCCGCGCCCTGTGGATGCCGGGCCCGCCGGCGCGCACCGTCGTCGCGGTCGACGGCCCGCAGGTACTGGGCTCGGCGACCATGGGCCCCAACCGGCCGGGCCGGGGGTCGCACGTGGCGACCGGGAGCTTCATGGTGAGTCCGGCCGCGCAGGGCCGCGGCGTGGGCCGGGCGCTCGGCGATCACGTGGTGAGCTGGGCGCGCGCCGCGCAGTACCTCGGCGTCCAGTTCAACGCCGTCGTCGAGACCAACACCACGGCCGTGCGGCTCTGGCAGTCGCTGGGCTTCGAGATCGTCGGCACCGTGCCGGGCGCGTTCCGCCGCCGCGACGGCAGCTACGTCGGCCTGCACGTCATGTACCTCGACCTGACCTGACGGCCAGGCACATTCGCGTGGTGAGGTCGACCTCGAGCCGCTCGGGCAGCGCGGCACGGATACGGGCCAACGCCGCGGCGCGCACTTCGGGCGACAGCGTCAGGTAACCCGAGACGGTGCCCAGCATCCCGATCAGCTGAGCGGTCTCGATGGTGGCCGTATGTGGCAGGTCGCACTCGACGACGTCCTCCAGGCCTGGCGTGCGGGCGACATCGTCCATCGACCACGGGTGTCCGGCCGGCGCGGCCGGAAGCACCTGGCGCTCGATCTGCTCGATCACGGCGCGGACGTCCGGGTCGATCGGGTCGCACGGCCGACCGAACAGCGCCAGCACCCCGCCGGGCGCGAGCAGCTCGACGGCCCGGGTCCACCGGGTCGCCGGATCGACCCAGTGCCACGACGCCGCCGCGTATACGAGATCGAAGTCCTGCTCGACCGGCACACCTTCGAACGTGCCGAGAACCGGTTCGACCGGCAGGCCGCGGGTCGTAGCCCGCAGCACGTCGAGCATCGCCCGGTCGGGCTCGAGAGCCCGGACGCCGACCCCGCGCGAGGCGAACACCCGGGTGGCCTTGCCGGTACCGGCGCCGACCTCGAGCGCCGAGCGCACGGGCCGCGTGGCACGACGCAGGACGGCGTCGACCAGTGCGGCCGGGTAATCGGGGCGGTAGCGCTCGTAGGCGTCGGCCACCGCCCCGAACGACGTTGCCCGCCCGGTGTCGCCCACGTCCTTCACGCCCCGCGGTTCAGGCCGAACGGGCCGACGCCGGACGAGCCGGTTTCTTGCGCGCTGCGGGGCGAGTGGACCGGGTGCGGGCCGGCGTGGTGGTGCGGATCGTCCCGGCGAGCATCGGTTTGAGGAACTGCCCGGTGTAGGAGTCCGCAACCTGCGCGACCTGCTCCGGCGTGCCCTCGGCGACGACCAGACCGCCGCCCGACCCACCCTCGGGCCCCATGTCGACGAGCCAGTCGGCGGTCTTGATGACGTCGAGATTGTGCTCGATGACGATCACCGAGTTGCCCTTGTCGACGAGGGAGTGCAGCACGCCGAGCAGCTTGGACACGTCCTCGAAGTGCAGGCCGGTGGTGGGCTCGTCGAGCACGTAGATCGTCCGCCCGGTGGAGCGCTTCTGCAGCTCGGCGGCGAGCTTCACCCGCTGCGCCTCGCCGCCGGACAGAGTGGGCGCCGGCTGGCCGAGCCGCACGTAGCCCAACCCGACGTCGACCAGCGTGCGCAGGTGCCGGGCGATCCGCTCGATGGGCGCGAAGAACTCGGCGCCCTCCTCGATCGGCATCTCGAGGACCTCGGAGATCGTCTTGCCCTTGTAGTGCACCTCGAGCGTCTCGCGGTTGTAGCGCGCGCCCTTGCAGACCTCGCACGGCACGTAGACGTCGGGCAGGAAGTTCATCTCGATCTTGATCGTGCCGTCGCCGGCGCAGTTCTCGCAGCGTCCACCCTTGACGTTGAACGAGAACCGGCCCTGCTGGTACCCGCGGACCTTGGCCTCGGTCGTCTCGCTGAACAGCTTGCGCACGTGATCGAAGACGCCGGTGTAGGTGGCGGGGTTCGACCGCGGCGTGCGGCCGATGGGCGACTGGTCGACGCCGACCACCTTGTCGAGGTGCTCGATGCCGCGCACCCGCTTGTGCCGGCCGGGTGGCAGCTTGGCGCGGTTGATCTTGTTGGCCAGGGAGGCGTACAGGATGTCGTTGACCAACGAGGACTTGCCCGAGCCGCTGACCCCGGTGACCGCGACGAAGCAGCCCAGCGGGAACGCGACGTCGACGTTGCGCAGGTTGTGCTCGCGGGCGCCCTCGACGACGAGCTCGCGACCGGGTTGGCGGGGTCGTCGCACCGTCGGAACCTCGATCCGGCGGCGGCCGGACAGGTACTGACCGGTGATCGACTCCTCGGACGCCCGAAGGTCGTCGACGGTGCCGCTGACCACGATCCGGCCGCCGTGCTCGCCGGCCAGCGGCCCGATGTCGACGACCCAGTCGGCGGTCTGGATGGTGTCCTCGTCGTGCTCGACGACGATCAGGGTGTTGCCCAGGTTCTTCAACCGCACCAGGGTCTCGATGAGGCGGTGGTTGTCGCGCTGGTGCAGGCCGATGGACGGCTCGTCGAGGACGTACAGGACGCCCACGAGGCCCGAACCGATCTGGGTGGCGAGCCGGATGCGCTGCGCCTCGCCGCCGGCCAGCGTCGCGGCGGCGCGGTCGAGCGAGAGGTAGTGCAGCCCGACGTCGACCAGGAACCCGAGGCGGGCGTTGATCTCCTTGAGGACCCGCTCGCCGATGATCCGCTCACGCTGATCGAGGTCGAGGCCGGACAGCCACTCTGCGGCGTCGCCGATGGACAGCGCCGCGACCTCGGCGATCGAGTGTTCGTGCACCGTGACGGCCAGGATCTCGGGCTTGAGCCGGGTTCCGCGGCAGGTGGGGCAGGGCACCTCGCGCATGTACCCCTCGTACTTCTCGCGCGAGTGGTCGCTGTCGGTCTCGGTGTAGCGCCGCTCGATCCACGGCACGACGCCCTCGAAGGCGGCGTAGTAGGAGCGTTCGCGGCCGTAGCGGTTGCGGTAACTGACGTGCACCTGCACGTCGACGCCGTGCAGTACGGCTTTCTGGGCCCGGGCGGGCAGCTTCTCCCACGGGGTGTCGAGGTCGAAACCGATCGCGTCGGCGACGCCCTGCAGCAGCCGCAGGAAGTACTCGCTGGACTGCCCACTGGACCAGGGCGCGATGGCGCCGCCGGCCAGGGTGTTCTCCGGGTCGGGGACCACGAGTTCGGGGTCGACCTCCTGCCGGGTACCGAGCCCGGTGCAGACGGGGCAGGCGCCGAACGGCGAGTTGAACGAGAACGAGCGCGGTTCGAGCTCGTCGATGGCCAGCGGGTGGTCGTTCGGACAGGCGAGCCGCTCGGAGTAGCGCCGTTCGCGATGCCGATCGTCCTCGGGCAGGTCGACGAAGTCGAGGATGACGACTCCCCCGGCCAGGCCGAGCGCCGTCTCGACCGAGTCGGTGATGCGCTGCTTGCTCGACGGCTTCGCCGACAGCCGGTCGACCACCGCCTCGATGGTGTGCTTCTCCTGCTTCTTCAACTTCGGCGGGTCGGTCAGCGGGTGGACGACACCGTCGATGCGGACGCGCGCGAAACCCTTGGTCTGCAGCTCGCCCAGCAGATCTGCGTACTCGCCCTTACGCTCTCGGATCACGGGGGCGAGCACCTGAAATCGCGTGTCCGATTGCATCTCGAGGATGCGGTCGACGATCTGCTGCGGCGTCTGCTTCGAGATCGCCTCGCCGCAGACCGGGCAGTGCGGCTTGCCGATGCGCGCCCACAGCAGGCGCAGGTAGTCGTAGACCTCGGTGATGGTGCCGACCGTGGAACGTGGGTTCTTCGACGTCGACTTCTGGTCGATCGAGACCGCCGGCGACAGTCCCTCGATGAAGTCGACGTCGGGTTTGTCCATCTGGCCAAGGAACTGGCGGGCGTAGGCCGAGAGGGATTCGACGTAGCGGCGCTGGCCCTCGGCGAAGATCGTGTCGAAGGCGAGGCTCGACTTCCCGGACCCGGAAAGCCCGGTGAACACGATCATCGCGTCGCGAGGAAGATCGAGACTGACGTCCTTGAGATTGTGCTCACGGGCGCCGCGCACGATGAGTCGATCGTTCATGCGGGCCAGCCTAATGACCGCCACCGACAGCGAACGGCGTCGGTGCGGGTAGACAGGTGTCGTGCCCCGTTCAGTCGCCACCAACACCCGCGTCGAGCTCGCCGAACTGCTGGAATTCGTGCGTCCACGACATCGCATGATCCTCGTGACCCGGCGTCGCGACGGCTCGCCGCAGCTCTCCCCCGTCACCGGCGGTGTGGACGAGCGCGGCCGCCTGGTCATCTCGACCTATCCCGAACGGGCCAAGGTGACCAACCTGCGGCGCGACGCCGGGTGCTCGGTCATGGTGCAGTCCGACGAGTGGAACGGCCCGTGGGTGCAGCTCGACGGGACCGCCGAGGTCCTCGACCTGCCCGAGGCGCTCGACCCGCTCGTCGACTACTTCCGCTCGATCAGCGGCGAGCACTCCGACTGGGACGAGTACCGGCAGGCGATGACCGATCAGGGGAAGTCACTGATCCGGATCACGCCGCAGCGCTGGGGGCCCATCGCCACGGGCGGATTTCCCGCTCGGCTGGCCGACTGACCGCGTTCCTGCCGTCTAACTCGCCCGCGACCAGCTCGACAATGCGGCGGCGATCTCGACCAGGTCGAGCTGGCCCTGAGCGACGGCCCGGACGAACTCATCTCCGACGCCGGGCGACGGAACGCGTATGTCGGACCCGTTCAGCAACAGGAACAGGCGCGGGGCAACCCACGCCACCCGCTTGTTCCCGTCGACGAGCGGATGATTACGAGCCAGCGACTCCAGCAGCGCTGCAGCCTTGACGAGCAGATCGGGGTAGGCGTCCTCGCCGAACGCGCTCGCCGGGGTCGGGCCAACGCGGATCCGATCAGGCCGACGTCGCGGACGAGCACCTCGGCCGGTGCCAGCGCTGCCGCAGCCACCGCCATCAGGTCGTCGAGGTCGAGGTGGACCGTCACTTGGCCAGCAGGGCCAACA
>CAZZVT010000168.1:0-7523 GCA_964657545.1 uncultured Jatrophihabitantaceae bacterium | reverse complement strand
TGCGTCGCGGAGTAGTGGTATTACGTCGACCATCCGCACATGATGCATCGTGGCGAACGTCGTCCCGAAGGACCATCGTCAACCGGTCCGTCGGCGTCGTTTGCTCAGGTGGACGAGGCAGTAGCCAGCCGGCGTCGGCACGCGATGCGTCTCGACGTAACCGAGTCGTGTGTAGAGCCGAACGTTGTCGACGCTGTGTTCGCCGGTGAACAGCCGAAGTTCCACGACACTCGGCGCTAGCTGTTCGTCTAGCGTCTTGAGTAAGCCGGTTCCGAAGCCTCGACCTTGCTGGTCGGGGACAACGGTCAGTCTCCCGATTTCAGCCACCGTTGCACCCGGCAGGGATAGGCGTGCGCGCACGGCGGCGACCAGGCGACCTCGCGTGTCCCGGCAGCCGAGCGCAACTACCTGAGGATCGTTGAGCTCGGCGATCAGCTCGGATAGGGACTGGCGCAGGGGCGGGAGATCAAGGTCGGCGTGGGCCTGAGCTTCGGTGACGTAGGCGGCACGTTGCAACGTCAGTATTTCCCCAGCGTCCTGCACGCCGATTCTGCTCGCCTCGGTCACGGGTTCAACCTTCCATGAATGTGCTCATTAGCCGCACCCGGTGTTGTCGTCGACTGCCCAGGCTTTTGTTCTGTTGCTTCGCCTGCCCGTGCCTGCGTTGCGTTGCGGTGCCGGATCAGACCAGCCGTATGCCGTGGGTGTGGAGGATCTCCCGCAGGCGAGCGACTCCGTCGTGGTGCGCCCAGTGCTCTGCCCGAAGCCCGGCCGACCTGGCGCCGGCGACGTTCACGGGCTGGTCGTCGATAAAGAGCAGGTGGCCAGGGAACAGGCCGAGGTCAGTAATGATGTGCTCGAAGAATGCGATCGACGGCTTCGCCACGCCGATGTCGCACGAGTAGAACCCCCCATCAAGGAACTTGCTATACGCAGCATCCTCGCGCATCCAGGACGCCCGGTAGGCGTCCTGATTGGTCGCGAGGTAGCAGCTCGTACCCGCGGAGCGCACCTGCGCAACGACCTGCAAGCTCGCGCTCGAAAACTCGAACGTCGACCACACCGCGAGGATGTCCTCGGTACGGTCCCCGATGCCGAGGTCATGAGCGATCCCGCGGATGAGCTGCTCATCGATCGCAGCACCGGTCAGCGCGCCGGGGATCTGCCCAACGACCTGGACTGCCAAATCCCACAGCTGAGCTGGCGTGCTCTGCAGGACGCCGTCGGCGTCCCAGAGCACAACACGCACGGACTCAGCGGAGATGGCAGACCTCCGGACAGGTGTCGGCAATCGATTCGAGCATCGTAGGCTGCACTCGTCGGGAGGCGATGTGCCGGATCAGGCGGGCCGCGCAAGGAATACACGCCACGCAGCCTGCACAATGTCCGACGACGCGTGTCACAAGCCGACCCGCGAGCGGGACTGAACAGGGCGCTGCAACGGGCCACCGAAGTCGTGCGCGCGGGCCGGTCCCAGTAACCCTGCCCGGTGAAGACTTCCGCTCAGGCCCGGCATACGGAGCGTCATCCGTCGCGAGCGTTTCAACGAAGCTGTCGCGCTGACGCCTGCCCGGTCGGACCTCACGAAGCGACGCGAGTCTGGCGAAGTTGCGTCCCGCCGAAGTCAAGTCAGGTCAAACAGTCGGCCGAAACGCCTCTCGTTCTCATTCGGCTGCCATCCGGAATCTGCCAGCCGAGCCAACGCAGCGTAAATCAGCCAGCTCGATCGGGCGGGGTGCTGACGACGACGGCGCCGAGTGAGGCAGAGATCTGCAGCGTTCCCGGGCCATCCCGCGTGGGACAGTGGTGACCGTGCAGATCGCGATCCTCGGGCCGCTGCTGGTCCGCGACGCGAGCGGACGGGCGACTGACGTCGCCGGCGTCCGGCTGCGGACGTTGTTGGTCCGTCTTGCTCTCGAGGCCGGGCGACCGGTCGGCACCGCCGTGCTCGTCGGCGCCGTCTGGGGTGCGCATCCGCCGGCCGATGAGGCAAATGCCCTGCAGACCCTCGTCTCGCGCCTGCGACGAGCCCTGGGCGGCGCGGACGCGGTGGCCGCCTCGCCGGCCGGCTACCGATTGATCACCGGCCCGGACGAGGTCGACGCGCTGCGCTTCGAACGGCTCGCGGCGCAGGGTGCGGCGAGCCTGCGCCGGGGCGACCGTGCCGCAGCCGCCCCGGTATTGGACGCAGCGCTCGCTCTCTGGCGAACCCCGCGCCTGACCGACGCGCTCGCCGACTGCGGCGAGGCGGTACTGGCCCGCGCAGCCCGGTTCGACGACCTGCGCCTGGCTGCGGTCGTTGATCACGCCGAGGCCACGAACGCACCCGACCTCGCGCTGCTGGCCGACCTGGCCTCGGTGCACCCGTTGCACGAGGGGATCGGTGCGCTGCTGATGCGGGCGCTCGCCACGGCCGGTCGGCAGGCCGACGCGCTGCGGGTCTACGAGCGGCTGCGGACCCGGCTCGCCGACGAACTGGGCGTCGACCCGTCCCGCGAACTGCAGCAGACCCAACTCGCCGTCCTGCGCGACGAGCTCACCCCGGCCGTGTCGGTGCCGCGGCGCACCAACCTCAAGGCCCAGCTGACCAGCTTCGTCGGCCGCGAGGACGAGGTCGCCCGGATCGCGAAGTTGCTCGAGCAGAACCGGCTCGTCACCCTCGTCGGGCCCGGGGGAGCGGGCAAGACCCGGCTTGCGGCAGAAGCGGCCCGGACGATCAGCGATCGGGCGCCCGACGGCATCTGGCTGGCCGAACTGGCCACCGTCACCTCGGGCGCCGACGTTCCGCAGGCCGTTCTGGGCAGCGTCGGTCTGCGGGAGACGCACCTCGTGGAACGCGGTACGGCCGTCTCTCCGCGCGACGCGCTGAGCCGGCTGCGCGAGGGGTTGACGGACCGGCGGGCGGTGCTGATCATCGACAACTGCGAGCACGTCATCGAGGCCAGCGCCGGGCTGGCCGAGCAGCTGCTCGGTGAGTGCCCCGACCTGCGCGTGCTCGCCACCAGCCGCGAGCCGCTCGGCATCTTCGGCGAGGCACTGCTGGCCGTGCCCGCGTTGGGCCAGCCCGCCGCGACGGCGGGGCCGGCCGAGGCGTTCGAGTACGCCGCCGTTCGGCTGTTCGCCGACCGCGCCGCGGCCGTCCAACCCGCCTTCGCCGTCGACGACACCACCGTCGCCGCGGTCATCGAGGTCGTCCGCCGTCTCGACGGGCTGCCGCTCGCGATCGAGTTGGCGGCCGCCAGGTTGCGCACGGTGCCCATCGACGAGATCGCCCGCCGGCTGTCCGACCGTTTCCGGCTGCTCACCGGCGGCAGCCGCACGGCGCTGCCCCGGCACCGCACGTTGCGCGCGGTGGTCGAGTGGAGTTGGGATCTGCTCGGTCCGACGGAACGGCAGATGGTCGAGCAGCTCGCGGTCTTCCCGGCGGGCATCACGGTCGCCGCGGCGAGCGCCGTCCGACCGGACGGGGTTGCGAGCGAGGAGGTGGCCGACCTCATCGCCTCGCTCGTCGACAAGTCCCTGCTGCAACCCGTCGACGACGGCCGGCGCACCCGCATGCTGGAGACCATCCGCGAGTACGGCCTCGACCGGCTGGCCGAACGGGGCGAACTCCCCGCCGCGCGCAAGACCCACGCCGAGTACTTCGCCGCACTGCTGGACGAGGCGTCGAGCTACCTGCGGACGGCTGATCAGTTGCCCTGGTTCGGGGTCCTCGGCGCGGAGCGCGAGAACATCGTGGCCGCGTTGCGGTTGCGCTGCGACCTCGGCGACGCCGACGGCGCGTGTGTCATGGCCGTCCACCTGTCCTGGTACGCGATGATGCTGGGCGATCACGGCGACATCCCGACCCTGCTGACCGAGGCACTGGCCGTGCCGGGCGGGGATGACGTGGTCGCACGGCTCGTGGCCCGCGCCGCACTCGCCCTCAACATCGCGGGGGCGGGGACGCACTCGGAGGAGTTCACGCAGACGGTCGAGGAACTGCGCGCGGTCGCCGTCGAGTTCGACGATCTCGAACTCGACGCCTTGCCGTCGACGGCCCTGTTCCGACTCGCGGTCGCCTACTTCGCCGAGGACCGGGAGCGGACGCAGCGCTTTGCCGATGACACGTTGGCCCGCGGCGACATCTGGGAGCAGGCCGCGACGCGCATGTTCCTCGCGCTGATCGCCGAGAACGAGGGTGATATCGCGGCCATGCGCAGCCAGACCGAGGCGGCGATGACGCAGTTCCGCGAGCTCGGCGAACGGTGGGGCCTGGCCAGCACGTTGCGGAGCCTCGGGGCGGTGTACCTGCTCGACGGGCGCCTGGACGCCGCCGCCGAGGCCTACGAGGAGAGCCTCCGGCTCGTCGAGGAGTTGAACTCCTTCGACGACAAGCTGTTCGCGTACGCCCGGCTGGCCGACATCGCGCTGCGTCGCGGCGACGTTGCCGCCGCCCGGCGGTTCGCCGAGCAGGCGCAGGCGTGTGCCCGGGCCGGCGGCGGTGTCGAGGCATTGTTCGTCGCAGCCCTGGTGGGCGACCTCGAGCGGCGGGTCGGGCGTCCGGCCGAGGGCCACGCGCTGCACGCGGCCGGAATGCGTCGACTGGCCCAGCTGCCGAGCACGCACCCCATGCACAGCCACCTCCGGGCGTTCCTGCTGGTCCTGTCGGCCCACTTCGCCATGGACGACGGCGATCTCGTTGCCGCCGGACTGGCTGCGGCCGAGGCGTATGCCGCGGCGGTGGACACTAAGGATCTGCCGATCTTGGCCAGCGCCGGGGTGCTGGCCGCCGAGCTCGATGTGGCGCTCGGGCGGCTCGAGGCCGCGGCCGAGGTGCTCGGTGCGGCGGCCCGGCTGCGGGGCGCCGACGACCTCACTGCCCTGGACGTCGCGGCGGCGACCGCAACCCTGCGGGCCGACCTCGGCGACGCCGCGTTCGACGCTGCCTATGCACGAGGTCGGGCGTTGGGGCGCGAGGACGCGATCGTCCGGCTCGCCCCACCTGCCTAGCCGACGGGTGCAGGTCGGGGCCCGGAAACAGCGACGACCAGCGCGTTGCGAGCGGCGTCGGCAACCGCGTCGAGGACGTCGGGTGGCGCGCCCTCGCGGCCACGGACGTGCAGCGGTTCGGGTAGGACGGCAGGCAGGCCGGGTTCGGGACGAAGCCCCTCGGGCGGCGGCCCCGAGTGCGCGACGAGCGCGACGCCTACGCCGGCCCGCACTGCGCCCAGCACGCCGGCGAGGTGACCGGCCTCGCAGACCACGGTGGCCGCGATGCGGTGTCGCCCGAGACTCTCGACAGCGCGTCGACGGATCGTGCACGGCCCGTCGATGACGACGAGCGGCACCGGCGCCGACATGTCCAGCGGCCCGGAACCGGATGCGGTGAACCACGTCAGTGCGAGCGCACCGGCAGCCCGGGTGTGCCGGCCGCGTACGTCCCCGAGGAGCAGCGCGGCATCGATGTTCGAGTCGTCGAGGCCGTCGTGCAGCCGGTGCCCACGGTCGATGCGGAAGCGGACGGGCTCGTCCGGGAAAGAGGCGGCGAGCCCCGCTGTCACGGCAGGCAGCAGCAGGTCGGCGGCGTGCTCGGTCGCGCCGATGACGTAGCCGTGGCGTACGCGGGGACGATCCCGTTGACGGGCCAGGGCGTCGTCGTGTGCCGTCAGGATGGTGCGGGCGTCGGTGAGCAACTGCTCGCCCTCAGGTGTGAACCGGGTGGCCCGCCCGGCACGGGTGACCAGGGCTCGCCCGCACACCTGTTCCAGACGCCGGACATGCTGGCTGACCGCCGACTGCGACAGGTGCAGCTCGTCGGCGGCACGCCGGAAGCCTCCGGTGTCGGAGATCGCGACGAGGCTGCGGAGCGCCACGACGTCCAGAACTCCGGTCATCCCTACAGGATAGGTGGGTCAGGTTGTACCGAACCACGCCTGACGTCGGCGCGTCCGGCCGGATACCTGCATCGCGTGTAAATTCTCGTCGTAGATATTTAGGTATGAGGTAGTTTCGTCTCGACGGGAGTTCGACGATGCCAGACACATCCGCCACGCCGGCGACGGTGACGGCCAGGGGCCGCCGCCGGGCCGTGCCCCTGCTTGCGCAGGACGACGCGATCGACCGGATCGAGGCGGCCTGGCGCAAGGAGCGTCCGGACGTCGATGTCAGCTCGGTCGGCATCATCTCCCGCATCTGGCGGATCGGCCGGCACCTGGAACAGGCCCGCAAGGAGGAGCTGTCCGAACACGGGACCGACCGCGTCACCCTCGACGTCCTGGCCATGCTGCGCCGCTCCGGGCCACCGTTTCGGATGACGGCCGGCGAGCTGACCCACCACTCCCTGATCAGTTCGGGCGGCGTGTCGCAGCGGCTGGACAAGCTCGAGCGGGCCGGGCTGGTGATCCGGCAGTTCCACACCGAGGACCGGCGGCGCATCGACGTCCAGCTGACACCTGCGGGTGTCGAACTCGTCGACTCGACGCTGGCCGACCTGATGACGCACGAGGCCACGCTGCTGGACGGCCTGACCGACCGCGAGCAGACCGAACTGCGGCGGATCCTGAAGAAGCTGCTGTCGCGCTTCGAGCCCCTGGACGGCAGCGCCAGCGTCGCCTTCCCCGAGGCCATCTGACCCACATGGGCGAGGACTGACTGCGGTCCGGGATTCGTGACTGGGCCATCTGAGCCACGACCGGTCGCTGGAAAGACCGACTGTTGTCACCAGGTAGATCGGAAGCCGACTTCGACTCGGGCCGGTCCCCCGAGCCGGCCCGAGCGCGCACCGCCAATCGTCCCCCGACCGATGCGATGCTGGCGTCGCCCGACGCCGACGTTGGGGATACGATCTTCGGGTTTCTGCACGTTCGTCAAGTAGCTTGTTGAACGAGTTAGTTTACACCTTGTCGGGACGGGAGATGGGCCTATGACCGCTGATTCACCGTTGGACAGGGCCGGCTTTGCGCTGCGTGAGGTCATCCTCGCCGGCGAGGAGTACCGGCAGGTCGTGGCCAACTATCTGGGGTTGACGATCAGCGAGAGCCAGGCGGTCAGCTATCTGTTCTCCCGCGGCGCGATGGGGCAGTCCGAGCTCGGCGAGGCGCTGGGGTTCAACACCAGCTCGACGACCGCCCTGGTCGACCGCCTCGAACGCAAGACCATCGCCGAGCGAATCCCGGACCCTGCCGACCGGCGGCGCAGCACCGTTCAGTTGTCCGCCGCCGGACGCAGATCGGTGACCGCCGCGACGGGCTGGCTCGTGCACGCCTTCGACCACATGGAGCCGGCCGACCTGCCCGACCTCGCGCACACGCTGAACACCCTCGCCGACGATCTGCGGGCCCGCGCTGCCCAGGTTGCCCTCAAGCCCAAGCCGGGCAGCGGACCGGCCCCGCGCCGTCGCCGCTGACGAGCTCGCCGGCAGGCTGCAGATCGCGCGACTACGCCATTGCCGGGGCGACGCGCGCGAGGTCGAGGACGGGGCCACCGGCGCCGGGTGAGCGACCCGCCTCTACGTAGTCGGTGCGGTACTGCTCCACCAGGTC
>CAZZVT010000167.1:0-7781 GCA_964657545.1 uncultured Jatrophihabitantaceae bacterium | reverse complement strand
GCGAGGCGACCTTGACGGTGCGCCCGATGGCCCAGAGCGTCGAGCGTTCGGTGGGTCTGTCGATGCTGAACGTGTAGAACTCCGACCAGCCCCGGTGGAAGGCCAGGCCGAGCGGCACGTCGACGGCGATCCATACGAGGGCGGCCGTGACCGCGGCCCAGACCGGATCGGCGTAGCGCCGCGTCCGCACGGCCAGGATCGCGATCGCCACGAGCAGGAACACCGGGTACAGCTTGGCCGCGGCGCCCAGCCCGATCATGGCGCCGGCCAGCACCGGTTTCTCCCGCGCCCAGGCCCACAGCGCGGCGGAGGCGAACGCCATCGCGAGCAGGTCCCAGTTGGAGAAGGCATGAAACACCAGCAGTGGTGACAGCGCGAAGACGGCGGCGTCCCAGGGTCGTCGACGTGCCGTCTGGGCCGTTGCGCCGGTGACGAACAGGCCGCAGATCGACAGCAGCAGGGCCGTCAGGACACCGAAGATCAGCAGATCGTCGGTACCGGAGGTGATGGTGTGGACGCCCCGGGTGAGGTCGGCCGTCAGCCACATGAACCCGCCGGTGAGCACGGGGTACTCGACCGCGGTGTCGCGGTAGGGCACCGCGCCGGTCGACAGTCGCTCGTCGGACCACAGCGGCACGACGTCGGAGTAGCAGAAGTGGGTGTACTGCTTGTTGCCCGACCACTGACCCGTCGCGCACGGGGCCTTCTCGGCGAAGCCGAGCAGCAGGGTCACGAGCGCCATCGCCAGCAGCCAGCGCAGCGGCGTCCACCACGACGATCGGGTGACCCCGGCGTGCCGGCCCCATGCCCCGCCCAGGCCGCGGGTCGCCCGCCAGACCATCGGATCGGCGCGGCTGGGCAGCTGCGGTTCGTCCAGCCGGGTCACGCGATCATCCTGGCACGCCGGCCGACCGGATCAGCAGGGCTGCAGGATGCCCGGCGTGCAGGTCGGCGTGGGGGTCGGGGTCACCAGCGAGGGCGGCGGCGTCGTCGGGGTGGACGGCGGCGGGGTCGGCGAGTTCGGGAAGCCCGTGCTGGGCGAGAACGTCGGGGTCGGGGTGTCCGAGGACGGCGCCGCGCTCGACGTCGACGGTGTGACGGTCGGGGTGGGCGTGGCTGTCGGCGTGCTGCCGTCGGTGTCGATCAACGTCTTCGTCGGCAGCTTCATCTTCGTGGTGCCCTTGAGGTAGGTGTCCATGAAGGTCTTCCACGTCTTGCCCGGCAGGCCCGAGCCGTAGAGCGGGTTGCCGTCGGCGTCGTAGATCGGCTTCGACAGCCCGCTGCCCACCCACACCGCGGCGCTGACCTGCGGGGTGTAGCCCACCATCCAGGCGTCGCTGTTGTTCGTGCTCGTCGGATCGAGGCCCTCGGTGCCGGTCTTGGCCGCCGACTGCCGGTTGCCGGCAAGGCCGTCGCCCGAGTACGACGCGATCGGCTTCAGCGTCAGGGTGACGTCGTTGGCCACCCGCTTGTCGACGGCCTGCTTCGGCGCGGCCTTGTGCCGGTAGACGACGTTGCCGTCGGAATCGGTGGCCTGCGAAACGAGGTAGGTGTCGTTGTGGACGCCGCCGTCGGCGAGCGTCGCGTAGCCGCTGGCCTGGTCCATCGTCGAGACCGGGTAGTCGCCGATGCCGATGCCGAAGCTGGTCGTCCCGTCCTTGTCCTGCAGGGTCTTGGTGCCGTTGTTGTCCGTCACCGAGACGCCGAGGGTGTGCGCGGTGCTCGCGACCTGGTCCGGGCCGACCATGCTCGCCAGGTCGTCGAAGGTGGTGTTGAGCGAGTACTTCATCGCTTGGGCCAGCGTGACGGTGGTGCCGGCGTACTTCTTGTCGCCGGGGTCGTTGCAGATGTTCGTGCCCTCGATCTTCTGGCACTTCTTGACGTCGAACGTGCTGTCGATCGAGTAGTGCGCCTTGCCCTCGGTCTGCTCGATCGTCTGGGTCAGCGCGGTCGCGAGGACGAACGGCTTGAACGACGACCCGGGTGGCCGGTTGCCGCGACTGGCGTAGTCGTTGAAGTCGACCTGGCCGTCGTAACCCAAGACATCGGGCCCGCTGCCGCCGTAGTAGGCCAGCACCGCGCCGGACGTCGGATTCACCGCCACCAGGGCGTTCTTGAGGTTGCGCTGCTTCTTCGTCAGGTTCGCGAAGTTGGTCGAGATGGCCGACAGCGCGGCGCTCTGCGCCTTCGGGTCGATGGTCGTTCGGATGATCAGGCCGCGCTTGTTGACCTCGTCGGCGCTGATCCCGTGCGACTGCAAATCGGCGAGCACCGCGTTCTTCAGCAGGTATTTCCACCCGGTCGTGCCGATCCCGTTCCCGCGCGGCGGCTTGACCGTGGGGAACTGCAGCGCGTCCTCGTTGGCCTGGGTCAGGTGCTTCGTGGTGACCATACCGTCGAGTACGTAGCGCCAGCGCTCCTTGGCCGCGGTGAGGTTGACGGCCGGGTCGTAGTAGCCCGGCGCCCGCAGCAGCCCCGCCAGCAGCGCGCCCTGCGCGGTGGTCAGCTTGCTGACGTCGACGCCGAAGTAGGCCTGGGCGGCGGCCTCGATGCCGTAGGTGTTGCGCCCGAAGTAGACGGTGTTCAGGTAGTACTCGAGGATCTGGTCCTTGGTGTACTCGCGGGACAGCTTGACCGCGATCATCAGCTCCTTGAGCTTGCGGCTCAGGGTCTGCGCGTTGCTGAGGTAGGCGTTCTTGACGTACTGCTGGGTGATGCCCGACCCGCCCTGGGTGTTGCCGCCACCGATGTCGGACAGCGCGGCACGGGCGGTGCCTTTGATCGACACCACGTTCTCGCTGTAGAAACCGCGGTCCTCGGCAGCGAGCACGGCCCATCGGACGGTGGCCGGCACCTGCTCGAGGTGGATGATCGTGCGGTCGACCGTGCCGATCTTGGCCAGCGTCGAGCCGTCGGCGTACTGGATGACCGCCACCTGCTGGTTGGCCGCCGGCAGGTCCTCGGGCCGCGGGACGTCGGTCAGCGCGTAGAACGCGATGACCGCCACGATCATCAGGCCGGCCAGGGCGCCGAGGCCCCAGGTGCCGAGGATCAGCGAGCGGCGCAGCACCCGCTTGCCGATCGGCATCGCCTTGACGCGCGCCTTGCGCGCCCTGCGCCGCTCGACGTACCGGTGCCACCTGCGCGCGACGAAGCCGGCGTCGTCGTCGAGCGGCGGCCTCGGACCGCGGGCGGGCTCAGGCATGGGTCTGCGGGTAGGTGCGGGCGACGTTCATCGCGGTCACGGTAACCGGCCGCGCTGAGTACCCGCCGAGGTGGACCGTGCGGATCAGCCGGCGGGGGCGGGCTCGGGATCGGTGTCGCGCGGGTCCGGCGCGCCGGGGGTGTCGGTGGCCTCGGGGGTCGGCCCGCGCATGGACTGGCGCAGCAACTGGGCGACGTCGAGCACCTGGACGTCCTCGCGGGCCTCGCCCTCGCCGACCTTCGCCGCCACCGCATCGGAGAGCATGACCATGCAGAACGGGCAGGCCGTCGAGATCACGTCAGGATCCCAGCTGAGCGCCTCGTCGGTGCGCTCGACGTTGATCTTCTTGCCGATCTTCTCCTCCATCCAGAAGCGTGCTCCGCCGGCGCCGCAGCAGAAGCCGCGTTCCTTGCAGCGGTGCATCTCCTGGCTGCGCAGGCCCTGGATCGCGCCCAGCACCTCGCGCGGCGGCGTGTAGACCTTGTTGTGCCGGCCGAGGTAGCACGGGTCGTGGTAGGTGACCTTCTTATCGATGGGCTCGACCGGCGTCAGCTTGCCCTCGTCGACGAGCTTGCCGAGCAGCTGCGTGTGGTGCACGACCTCGTAGTGCCCGCCGACCTGCGGGTACTCGTTGGCCAGGGTGTTGAAGCAGTGCGGGCAGGTGGCAACGATCTTCAGCGGCTCGGCGCGGGTGATCGAGTTCAACGTCTCGACGTTCTGCATGCCCTGCATCTGGAAGACGAACTCGTTGCCGAGCCGCCGGGCGGGGTCGCCCGTGCACGACTCGGACTCACCGAGCACCGCGAACTCGACGCCTGCGGTGTGCAGCAGCTCGGCGAAGGCGATGGTGACCTTCTTCGAGCGGTCCTCGAGCGCGCCGGCGCAGCCGACCCAGAACAGGTACTCGACCTCGGGGTCGAGCGGGGTGCCCGGCTCGGCCACCCGCACCTCGAAGGACAGGTCGGAGAACCAGTCGCTGCGCCCGCGGTTGGCCATGCCCCACGGGTTGCCCTTGTTCTCGATGTTGCGCAGCATCGAGCCCGCCTCGGACGGGAAGGAGGACTCGATGAGCACCTGGTAGCGGCGCATGTCGACGATGTGGTCGATGTGCTCGATGTCGACGGGGCACTGCTCGACGCACGCGCCGCAGGTGGTGCACGACCACAGGACGTCGGGGTCGATGACGCCGCCGGCCTCGGCGGTGCCCACCAGCGGGCGCAGCGCCTGCTCGATGCCGGAGCCCTGGACGCGCTCGAAGCCCGACTCGGGGACGCCGTGGACGTGCTCGACGCCCTCGTCGCTGAAGTTCGGTTCGGACCCCTCGGGGACCTCACGGCCGAAGATGTACGGCGCCTTGGCGAACAGGTGATCGCGCAGGTTCATGATCACGAGCTTGGGCGACAGCGGCTTGCCGGTGTTCCAGGCCGGGCACTGGCTCTGGCAGCGTCCGCACTCGGTGCAGGTGGCGAAGTCGAGGTAGCCCTTCCATGTGAAGTCCTCGATCTTGCCCTTGCCGAACAGCGTGTCCTCGGACAGGTTCTCGGCGTCCATGAAGTCGATCGGCTTGCCGTCGTCGTCGGTGACCGGCAGCAGCGCGCCCAGTGCGTCGGGCTCGCGCTTGGTCAGGACGTTCAGCGGTGCGGTGCCGATGTGCAGGTGCTTGGAGTACACGACGAGCACCGAGAAGCCGAAGATCACGGCCATCTGCGCGACGATCCAGAACGTCTCGAAGCCGGTGAGGTAGGCACCCGAGGGCAGCGCCTTGCCGATGGCCCACGACACGAACGGCGCCTTCGAGTGGCCCCACGGGAAGTGGCCCGTGGCCGACTGCGCGCCGCGGTACATGAACAGGGTGACGACGACGAGGCCGATCAGGGCGAGCACCAGCCAGGCAGGACCGGTGTGCGAGCCGTAGAACCGGCTGTCGCGCTGCTTGCGCTCGGGTGCGTTGCGCAGGCGATTGATGGCGAAGTAGACGATGCCGAGCAGCACCATGACGCCGAAGAAGTCCTCGAGGCCACCGAGCCAGCGGGCCCGGCCGAAGATCGGGAAGGCGAAGTCGCGGCTGATGATCAGCGCGCCGTAGGCCTCGAAGATCGTCAGGCCCAGGACGAGGAAGCCCCAGAACGTCAGGAAGTGGGCGATGCCCGGGGCGTTCCACTTCAGCAGCTTCTTCTGCCCGAACACCTCGATCAGCTGGCCCTTGGCGCGCTCGTTGATGCCTTCGAGACGCGTCTTGTCGGCCTTGCCCGACCGGATCAGCTTGACCAGCCAGGCGACGCGGCGGCCGGCGATGGCCGCGGTGACGACGAGCATGGCGACGGCCAGACCGATCCGGACCCAGCCCGGGTCGTGGTACTGCCAGTCGACGAACCAGTTCTCCGCGATGACCTCGTGCTGCACCGGTGATCTCCCTGCGAGTCAGCTGCGGGGACGCACGTGACGCCGCCCGACCTGACCTGAGACTATTCGTTATTACCGACAGGTAACCAACCGGTCGGGTGTGGCCGTGCCCACGACCCCCGAGGAGCCAGCTGTGCCCAGGAAACCGACGTCGCGGGTGCCGTCAGCCGTCGGGTCGATCCCGGTGTTGGGTGATCTCGCCCGCTCGGCGGACCAGCAGGCCCGCTGGATGCAGGAGCTGCTCGAGCAGAACGCCCGGCTCGTGGGTCAGCTGCCGGCCACGCTGAAGTCGTTCAACGACGCCCTCGAGCGCTTCAACCAGACGGTCGGGCGCCTCGATGCGGCGGTCAGTCGCATCGAGACGGTCAGCCGCACCCTGACCGGCCCGCTGGACAGGATCTCCAGTGTCTCCAGCGTCGCCATCGACACCCAGCGTCAGGTCGTCGTCCTGCAAGGCACCATCGAGCGGATCGTCACGGTGCTGGCGGACCTGCCGGGGGCCGGGATCCTGCGTCGACGTTCCGCCGACCCCACCACAGCCTGAACGCGCGCCGGTAACGATCCGGCTCAGCGCCTTGGCTGTGGGAGCATCGTCTGTTATGAGCACGGTGGCCGCGCTACCGGGCCGATCTGCGCCCGCCGGGGTCGGCCGCCCGATCGGCCCGCTGCGGCGCGTCGACCGGCGGGCGTCGTCGCTGCTGTGGCCGGTGCTCGCCGCGGTGGCCAACGCCGCCTGCTTCTGGGTTGTGTCGCCGAACGTCAGCGACCTGCAGGCCGCGCTCGCCCGCGCGTCGAGCGCGTCGCACGGGGTCGGTCTCGGGTACTGGTTCCAGTGGTTCGGCGGCGGCTCGACGCCCGGCAACTACTCGATCGTCACGCCGTACCTGTCCTCGCTGATCGGCGTGCTCGCCGTCGGTGCGCTGGCCACCGTGTCCATCACCCTGCTCACCTGCCGGGCGGCCGCAGGTACTGCCCACGTGAGCGCCGCGGCCTGGGTCGCGACCCTTGCCGCCGCATTCAACATCTGGAGCGGCCGGATCCCGTTCGCGCTGGGCTGTGCGTTGGCCCTGGCCGGGGTGATCGGCGTCCGCGAGCGGCGCACCTGGCTCGCGGTCGTCGGCGTGGTCGGCTCGAGTTGCTGTTCGCCGGTCACCGGCGCGTTCCTCGCGTTCGTCCTTTCCGCGACCTTCCTGGTCGAGAAGGACTACCGCCGGCTCATCTTCTGGCTGGTTGCCGGGTTGGGGATCACGCTGCTCGGGATCGCGCTGTTCTTCGGCAACCCCGGACCGCAGGGTTACCCGGTGCAGTCGGCCGGCCTGGCTGCGGCCTCGGCGTTGTTCATGCTGATCGCCAGGCCGGCGCCGGCCGTGCGCGTCATGCTCTGGTGCACCGCGATCGCTGCGCCCATCGTCTTCCTGATCCCCAACGGGCTGGGCTCCAACCTGAGCCGGTTGCCGTGGCTGTGCCTGCCGGCTGCGGTGGCGGCCACCGCGATCGCGCGTCACCGGCTCGTCGTGCTGGCCCTGATCCCCGCCCTGGCCTGCTCGGGATACGCCACCGTCAGCGATCTGCTGCACTCGAGCCGGCCGGCCGCGTCGGCGCAGTACTACACGCCGCTGATCGCCCAGCTCGACCGGACCACCGACCTGGCCAACCACCGGCTCGAGGTCGTCCAGGACCCCACCGTGCACACCGGCGCGTACGCGCTGCTCGGGCACGCCGCGCTGGCCGGCGGATGGGAGACCCAGGAGCAGCACAAGCTCAACCACGTCCTCACGGATCCCGGCCTCGACGCGACGAGCTACCAGATCTGGCTCGACAACAACGCCGTCGGCTACGTCGCCTTCAATGTCAGCGACGGCACCGATTCCCCCGAGTACAAGCTGGTGGCCGGTGGGTCGCTGGCCTACCTCACGCAGGTCAGCCGGCAGGGCAGCTGGGTGCTGTACCGGGTCGCCCATGCCTCGCCGATCGTCTCGTCGCCGCAGAAACTGGTCGCGGCCGACCAGGCGAAGATGGTCATCTCGGTGCCGTGCGCCTGCCGGTTCCCCGTCCGGGTGCGGTACTCGAAGTTCCTCATCGCCGACGTCGTCGGCGCCGCCGGCAAGGCGGGCACCGCGGCGAAGGTCGAGGACGACGGCCTGGGCTGGACGACGGTGACGACCCGCACCCC
>CAZZVT010000166.1:0-7853 GCA_964657545.1 uncultured Jatrophihabitantaceae bacterium | reverse complement strand
GGCACCGGTGGCCAATCGCCCGACGGCTCGGGGTGCCGCCCGCTGGACAGCAGGTTCTCGACCCGCCAACGGGTCTGACGCACCTCGCGCCGGGTGAGCAACTCCTCGAGCCGCGAACCCAGCTCGCCGTTGAGATCAGTACGCAGCTGCGTCAACACGGCAACCGCGTCGGGCCGCAGCCGGGCACCGGCCCACTGCCAGAGCACGGTACGCAGCTTGTTCTCGGAGCTGAAGGTGACACCGTGATCGATGCCGTAGACGTCGCCACGTGCAGTGGGCAGCAGGTGGCCGCCCTTACGGTCAGAATTGTTGATCACCGCGTCGAAGACGGCGATGTGCCGGAGTCGCTCGAGGTCGCGTCGGCGCATGAAGCGGCTGATCTCGATGCTGTCGTCGACATCGACCCAGAGCTGCACCATGCCGGGGCCGGCCGGGCCCTCGCGGTAGACCGTCGGGGGCACGATCCCCCAGCCGGTGGCGGCCGAGACCTCGTAGGCCGCGACCTCGCGCTCGGCCAGCGTGCCGTCGGGGAAGTCCCAGAGCGGGCGCTCGCCGGCCACCGGCTTGTAGACGCACGCAGCCGTCTGCGAACCGTCGGTGACCGCGCAGTAGAACGAGGCGTTCGAGGCGTCCATGACCCGGCCCTCGATCGACAGCTCGCCGGCGCTGAGCAGGACGACGGCATCGTCGACGGAGATGCCGGGGCCACCCTCGCCCTCGAGCGTCAGCGGCGGCGTCAGTTCGTCAGGTGCCGACATGCGTCAGGGGTTGAGCGAGATGCCGCGGCGGTAGCCGTTGAGCCGGGCGCAGACGTGGCCACTCGCGATCAGCGGCTGACCGCACAGGGGGCACGGTGGGCGACCGGCGGAGACCAGCCGTCGAGCGCGGTCGATGAACGCGCGTGCCCTGCGCGGCTCGAGGAGCACCCGCAGCGCGTCCGGCCCCTCCTCGACGTTCTCGAGCAAGGTCTCCTCGGCGATCTCGGGGTCCTCGGCGGGCGCCTGGGCCTCGATGACGACCAGGCCGGCGTCACCGTCCCACGCCAGGCCCATGGCCGCGACCCGAAACTCCTCGTCGATGGGTTGCGAGAGGGCGTCGGTGTCGCTGGGCGAGGCCGGCAGCGCGGTGCCCGTGCGCTCGACGATCTCGTCGAGCAGCTGCTCGAGGCGGTCGGCGAGCACCTCCACCTGTTGCTTCTCGAGCGCCACCGACACGACGCGCGGGCCCTCGACCGCCTGCAGGTAGAAGGTGCGCTCGCCGGGCGTGCCGACGGTGCCGGTGACGAACCGGTTGGGACGGGTGAACAGGAACAACTGACGCATGATGAGTCAAGCCTAGGTCGTCGCGCGGCCGCGCGCCCGTCCCACTCGTCACACCGACCCGGCGCCGGTGCCGCCACCGATGGTGGCGTCCTGGGCCTTAGTCCGGCGCTTGCGTTTCGGCGGCGCGAAACCGGCGAGATCGCTACCGGTGTCGTTGACCTTGATGACGTACGGACGGGTGTCGGTGTAGCGGATCACCGACACCGAGCATGGGTCGGGCACCAGCCGCTGGTACTGGTCGAGGTGCAGGCCGAGCGCGTCGGCGACGACGGCCTTGATGATGTCGCCGTGCGCGCAGGCCACCCACACGGCGTCGGCACCCAGGCGCGCATCCCAGTCTCGAACGGCCTCGATGACCCGCGCCGACATCTCGGTCAGCTTCTCGCCACCCGGGAACTGCGCGGCCGAAGGCTGCGACTGCACGACCTTCCACATGGGCTGCTTCATCAACTCCTTGAACGGCTTGCCCGTCCAGTCGCCGTAGTCGCACTCGATGATCCGCTCGTCGACATGCCACTCGGGCTCGCGCTTGGCTGCCCGCTGCGCGTCGAGGATGGCCTGCGAGGTCTCGAGGCAACGATCGAGCGGGCTGGTGACGATCGCCGTGAGTGGGATCGACGCAATCCGCTCGGCCACCGCCGCCGCCTGCTTCTGGCCGCGTTCGTCGAGGTGGACGCCCGGCGTGCGGCCTGCGAGCACCGGACCGGTCATGGCCGTCAACCCGTGCCGCACCAGTAATACTGTGCTCACGTGGCATCCAGTACGCCGGTGGAGAGCAACACGATGAGCAACACGCCGAGACCGATCCGGTAGTAGATGAACACGTACGTCGAGTGGTTGGACAGCCAGCGCATCAGCCAGTGGATCGAGGCCAGCCCGACGACGAAGGCGAAGACCACCGCGACGCCGGTGAGCCCGACGCCGGGGGTCTTGCTGGACCCGGGGTTGATGGCCTCGTAACCGCCGGACAGCACGACGGCCGGGATCGACAGCAGGAACGAGAACCGGGCGGCGGCCTCGCGGGTGAGCCCGCGGAACAGCCCGGCCGTGATCGTGGTGCCCGATCGCGACGCCCCCGGGATCAGCGCGAGGGCCTGGGCAGTACCGACGAACGCGGCGTCGACGACCGTGATCTGCTCCTCCTCGCGGTCGCGACGGCCGACCTTCTCGGCTGCGAACAGCACGATGGCCAGCGCGATCAGGGTGACGGCGATCAGCCAGAGGTTGCGGGCGCCCGTGGTGATCTGGTCGCTGAAGACCAGGCCGAACACGCCCACGGGGATGGTGGCGAGGATCAGGTACCACCCGAGCTTGTACTCGAGCGAGCTGCGCACCGACGTGTCGCGCAGGCCCTTGAACCAGGCGACGGTGACCTGCAGCAACTCGCGCCAGAAGTAGCCGACGATCGCCACCGTCGTGCCGAGCTGGATGATCGCCGTGAACGCCGCGCCCGGGTCGTTGGTGCTGCCCCCGTAGAAGTGCCAGCCGAACAGCGCCGGGATGATCCGCAGATGCGCGGTGGACGAGATGGGCAGGAACTCGGTGAGGCCCTGGACTATGCCCAGGACGATGGCCTGCAGCAGCGTCATGTGCCCACGCCGGACTTCTCGAGCGCCTCGGCCGCGGTGCGCAGGCCGTTGATGCGCTCCTCGGGGGTGTCGCCGTAGGGGCTGACGGATAGCGTCCCGACGCCGGCCGCAGCGAACTCGGTCATCCGCTCGGCGATCCGCTCGGCCGGGCCGAGCAGCGATGTGGCGTCGACGAACTCGTGCGGGATCGCCGCTGAGGCGCCGGCATAGTCCTTGGCCAGGTAGCGCTCCTGCACCTCGGCGGCGGCGGCGCCGAAGCCCATGCGCGTCGCCAGGTCGTTGTAGAAGTTCTGCTCGCGGCTGCCCATGCCGCCGACGTACAGCGCGGCGTAGGGACGCACCGGGTCGGCACAGGCCGCGACGTCGGGGCCGACGACGAGCGGGACGGTGGGAGCGATGTCGAAGCCGGTGAGGTCCTTGCCGACCTTGGCGCGACCGGCTCGGATGCGGGCGACGGAATCCTCGACGTGACCGGTGGCGAAGAAGACCGGCAGCCAGCCGTCGGCGATCTCGCCGCACAGCTCGAGGTTCTTGGGCCCGATCGCAGCGAGGTAGAGCGGGATGTGCTCGCGCACCGGATGCAGCATGAGGTGCAGCGCCTTGCCGGGACCGTCGGGTAGCGGCAGCTCGTAGGTGTTGCCGTGGTACTCGACACGCTGGCGTGACAGGGCCAGCTTCACGATGTCGACGTACTCCCGGGTACGTGCCAACGGCTTGGCGAACCGTACGCCGTGCCAACCCTCGGACACCTGCGGGCCGCTGACGCCGAGGCCGAGGCGCATCCGGCCGTTCGAGAGCGCGTCGAGCGTAGCCGCCGTCATCGCCGTCATGGCGGGCGTGCGGGCCGGGATCTGGAAGATCGCGCTGCCGACGTCGATGGACGTCGTCTGCGCAGCGATCCAGGACAGCACCGACACCGCATCGGAGCCGTAGGCCTCGGCAACCCAGACGGTGGCGAAACCCAACCGCTCGGCCTCCTGAACCAGGGCCAGGTCGTCCGCGGAGCTGCCTCGCAAACCCCAGTAACCGACGTTCAGCCCCAACCGCATGGCGTCACCCTATCGAGCACCGTCATCGGCCCTCGCCTGCCGAGCCGGTAGTTTCCTTCAGCGTGAAGCAGCGCACGGTAGGTCGCAGCGGTCTGACGGTCTCGCACCTGGGCCTCGGTACCTGGCGATGGGGCCGCGAGACCGATGCCGACGAGGCCGCCGCGATCCTTGTCGCGTTCCACGACGCGGGGGGCACCTTCGTCGACACCGCGGTCGGCTACGCCGACGGCGCGTCCGAGCAGATCCTGGGCGCGCTCGTCGCCGACGTCGTGCCGCGTGAGGAACTCGTGATCGCAGGCAAGGCCGGACACCGCTTCCTTCCCAGCGAGCATGGCGTCGAGGGCGACGCGCGGATCGACGGATCGCGCGGGCAGCTGCTGCGTGACCTCGAGCTGTCGTTGCGCCGGCTCGGCGTCGACCACCTGGACCTGTGGCAGGTGCACGTCCCCGACCCGTCCGTCCCGATCGAGGAGACGCTGTCGGCGCTCGACGCCGCGGTGAGCTCGGGCAAGGTCCGCTACGTGGGGGTGTCGAACTACGCCGGCTGGCGGATGGCCCAGGCGGCCACGCTGCAGGCCGGAAAGCCGGGGTACGCGCCGGTCGTGTCGAACCAGGTGCGCTACTCGCTGCTCGACCGCTCCGCCGAACGCGAGATCGTGCCGGCCGCGTCCGAGCTCGGAATCGGCGTGCTGCCGTACTCGCCGCTCGGCGGCGGCGCGCTGACCGGGAAGTACCGCGGGGGCATCCCGTCGGACTCGCGGGCCGCCCTCGGTGGTCGCCACCTGGCCGATCTCGACGATCCGGCTACCATCGGCGTGGTCGAGGCCGTGGCCACCGCTGCCGAGGGGCTGGCGACGTCACCGATCGCGATCGCGCTGGCCTGGGTGCGCGACCGTCCCGGCGTCACGTCGCCCATTCTCGGGGCTCGCACGCTGGGCCAGCTGACCGCTGCGCTCGTGTCCGAGACCCTCGATCTGCCGGCCGAGATCCGCAGTGCCCTCGACGACGTGTCGGCCCCGGCCGTCCGCACGGCCGGAAACGTGCTCTGACCGACGTCTTCGCCGCGTTCTGCGACGCGGGGCTCTGGCCGGGGCTGGGCAAGCGGCTGGCCGGTGAGCTGGCCGGGGCCGGCATCCGCGGGCCGGAGGACGTCAGCTCCGCGAACCTGCACCGCCTTCCCAAGGTCGGCCCGCAGCGCTCCGGTCGCCTGCTCTCGTCGTTCATCGCCGCTGCGCCCGCCTACGAGCTGGCCGAGCTGCTCGTGCCGGCCGGGGTGGACGCCCGCATCGCCGGGCGAGCCGTCGACACGTTCGGCCCGCCCGCGCCACGGCTGGTGCGCGACGACCCGTGGCGGCTGCTCGCCCTGACCGGCGTCACCCCGCCCGACGCCGACCGGGTGGCCCGCGCCGCGATCCCGGGCGTGCAGCGCGACGACCCGCGCCGGGCCCGCGCGCTCGTCGGCTGGGTGCTGGCCCGGCAGGCCCGGGACGGGCACACCGTCGACACCCGCGAGGACGTCGCGGCCGCGCTGGCGGAGTTCTCCCCCGGCGACGCCGAGGCCGCGATCGACGCCGCGGTCGAGGCGGCGACGGTGATCGAGTCCGAGGACGGCGTGCTGGGCCTCGCGCGCTACGCCGAGGCCGAGGACGGCCTGGCGCAGGGCGTCGCCCGGCTGATGGCGACGGCCGAACCGATCGACTTCCCGCCGAAGGCCAAGGCGTTCAAGCATCTCGACGACACCCAACGCTCGGCCGTCGCCGCCGCGTTGGGCGGCGGTGTGACGGTGCTGACCGGTGGCCCGGGCACGGGCAAGAGCCGCACCGTCGCCACGCTCGTCTCGCTGGCCGAGGCGGCCGGGAAGTCCGTCGCACTGGCCGCCCCCACCGGACGCGCGGCCAAGCGGCTCGAGGAGCTGTGCGACTCCCCCGCCTCGACGCTGCACCGGCTGCTGGGTGCTCAACCGCGGCAGACCGGCGACGCCGTCAGCTTCGACGGTGGGTTCGCCCGCGGCGAGGACTGGCCGCTGGACGAGGACGTCGTGGTGGTCGACGAGGCCTCGATGCTCGACGTCGAACTGGCCGAGGCGCTCCTGACGGCCTGCTCCGACGGAACGCACCTGGTGTTCGTCGGCGACGCCGCGCAGCTGCCCTCGATCGGGCCCGGCCGGGTGCTCGGCGACCTCATCGACGCCGACGTCGTGCCCGTGACGTCGCTGACCACGCTGTACCGCCAGGCCGAGGGCGGCACGATCGCCCGGCTGGCCGCGGCGGTGCGGACAGGCTTGCTGGAGCCGATCGACGATCCCACCCACGAGGTCGTGATCGTGCCCGCACGCGGGCCGGCCGAGGCGGCGCACCGCGTCGTGCAGCTGGTCACCGACTCGATCCCGCGCGCGCTGTCGATCCCGTCGGCGCAGGTGCAGGTCGTCACGCCGGTGCATCGCGGCGGGGCCGGAACACAGGCGTTGAACGCCGCCCTGAAGGCGTCGCTGAACCCGGGCAGCGGCAAGCGCCGCTTCGACCCCGGCGACCGCGTGGTGGCCACCGCCAATCACCCGGAGGCCGAGCCGATCGGGTACGCGAACGGTGAGGTCGGCGTCGTCGACGACGTCTCGTCCGACGGCGTGGTGACGGTGACGTTCGCGTCCGGGCCGGCGACCGTGAAGGGCAAGGCACTCGGCGACCTGATGCACGGCTGGGCGATCACGGTGCACCGGGCGCAGGGTTCGGAGTTCCCGGCCGTGGTTGTCGTGCTGCCGCCCGAGGCCGGGATGATGATGTCGCGCCCGCTCGTCTACACCGCCCTGACCCGGGCCCAGCGGCACCTGTCGATCGTGCACGCGGCCGGGCCGGCGGTGGCCCGGGCCGTCCGTCAGGTGGGCGCCCTGCCTCGCCGCACCCGGCTGATCCCGCTGTTGCACGAGTACTGCGCGCCGCCCGACACATCGTCCGAGGCGGGGCCATGACCTACCCGCCCGAGCCATGGGAGCTGCGGGGCCAGCTGCACGCGTCGACGTTCCTCGTCCCGCTGGACGACCTGCCCCTCGACCTGCCGCCGGGCTGCCGGCCCGTTCGCCTCGGCCGGCGAGCCGTGGTGGGTGCGGCGTGGGTGTCCTACGAGCCGGGTGGCGTGCTGAGCTACCGCGAGCTGATGGCCGTCGTGCTCGTGCGGCGCGGCCGGCGGGTGCTGGCGACGATCGTGCGGATCTGGGTCGACAGCGAGACCTCCCGCGACGGCGGCCGCGCGCTGTGGGGCATCCCGAAGGAGCTCGCCACCCTCGACTTCCACGACGACACTCACTCGGCGTCGGACGCGAGGGGTGCCATCGCGGCCGGTTCCGTCCGACCGTTCGCGACGTTGCCGTTCCGGGTGCCGGTGTCCTTCCGCGTGGTGCAACGCCTCGACGGGCAGGCGAAGATCAGCCCGGTGCGCTCGCGCGGCCGACTCGCGCTGTCGCGGGCCAGGTTCGGTGCCGACCCGGACGGTCCGCTCGGATTCCTGGCCGGCCGGCGCCGCCTGGCCACGTTCTCCCTGCGCGACTTCCGGATGATTTTCGGTGGCTGAGGGCACTTCCTGGCGCGGTGGCGTTCAATGGACCCGATGAATACCGAGACGGCGGAGCCCGACTGGGAGTACGCACCCCTGCGTATCCCCTCTGACGTCACCCGGCTCAATGCCGCCGCCCAGCTGTCCCTGCACGCAGAGTTCGGCGGCTGGGAGCTCGCGCGGGTCGTCAAGTACATGGACGGCAGCCGGCGCATCACGCTGCGACGCAAGCGCCGCCGCACCCCCGTCCCGATGCCCGGACTCAAGACCTGACAAGCATCACCGCCGGGCGGTCCTGGGCCCGCGTCGCGGTGCTGGCGACTCTGCCAGTCAAGGGTCGGGCACCC
>CAZZVT010000165.1:0-7874 GCA_964657545.1 uncultured Jatrophihabitantaceae bacterium | reverse complement strand
CGAAACTGGTCCTGGTAGCCGACGATCCGGTCGTGACGACCGACGACGACAGCGACCGGCCCGGCATAAGTGAACTCGTCCTCCTGATCGTGCAGGGTGTAACCGGGGCCATCGGTCAGAGCGTCCTGGAACTCCCCGTCGCCGGGTCCGCCTGCGGTGAGTGCTTCGAGCACCGCGGTGACCACCTCGTGCGTACGCCGGCCCAAGGCGCGGTCCAGGTGTCCGTGCAGCTCGACGGGGGCGTCGGCGAGCCACCCGGGCTCGGCCTCCGGCGGTTCGTCCGCGGGCAGGTCACGATCAGCGGGTCCCGTGCGGACCCCGGGGCACACCAGCAGCAGGCCGCGAACCAGATCGGGGCGCTGCCGAGCGATACCCACAGCGAGGTAACCACCGTAGGAGCACCCCGCGAGCAGAACCGAACCCTCCACATGGGTGTCGATCCATCGGCACACAGCGTCCAACACCGACTGGGAGTTGGCCGATCCCACACCCGGCGAGTCGCCGTGCCCGGGCAGATCCAGGTACACCTCGCGCAGACCGGGCCATCCCTCAAACGCCGGCCCGAGTGCCGTCGCAGTTGCGACGCGGCTCATCCCCAACATCGGCAGACTCACGACTGGAGTGCCAGGACCCCCGGCGTCGCTTGCTGCCAAAGTCATAGGCACACGCTAGGCGACAACGGCCGAATTGACCGCGAGCGCCAGGTTGCGGACGGCCCCCTTTACGAAAGGCGCTGGATCCACTTGACTGGTGACATGACAACAACCGTTCTCGCCCAGACCCTGCTCGACTCCGACGTTGCGGTCGCCGACTGGACGCTCGACCCGGGCCGCACCGAGGTCCGCATCAAGCACAAGACCTTCTGGGGTCTCGGCACCGTCACCGGGGTGTTCAGCGAGGTGAGCGGCAGCGGTACGGTCTCCGCCGACCACGGCATCACCGGCACGATCACGGTGGGTGCGGCATCGGTCGACACGAAGAACGCCAAGCGCGACACGCACCTACGCAGCAGCGACTTCTTCGACGTCCAGGCGCACCCGAACTTCGTGGTATCGGTGCGCTCGGCGACGCTGTCCGCGGACGGTCAGCAGTTGAAGCTCGCCGCGGAGCTGACGATCAAGGGCGTCAGCCAGCCGTTGACGTTGACCGCGGACGTCACCGAACTGAATGAGAGCACACTGGCCGTCCATGTCACGGGCATCGTCGACCGGCAGCGTTTCGGGATCACGGGCAACCAGCTCGGGATGATCAAGGACGAGAGTGTGCTGGACATCGACGCCGTGTTCGATCGCGTGAGCGTCTGAGTCGCTGTCCTTCGACTAGCTCCGCTCGTTCAACCGCTCGCGCTGCGGGACGATCGTGTACTTCGGATCGCGGGCCGACTCCTGGCCGGCCTCGAAGACGCCGAAGCGGGTGCACGCCGAACCGGCGAACAACGACGCACCGGCAACGACCGAGGCCGTCCGCGAGCGACGCCCGGCCACGGCAGCCAGCACGGCCCCGAACGCGGTCAGCGCCTTGCTGGCCCGCATCAACCGGCCAGGTCGCCCGGCATGCAAGGCCTCGGCGGCCAGACCCATCGAGGCCTCCATCTGCCGCTCGGCCACGAGCTCGGTCGCTGCACCCAGGACGGCGAGGCGACGCGCGGGCCCGGCCTGCGACGTCGGGGCGCAGATCATCCCGAGCCCACCGGACGCAGCTGCCGCGGAGCCGACGAAGACGAACGGCAGCTCGCGGTGCGCCTCGTGCCACGCGGGTGTGGCGGTGTCGGCCAGCAGCACGGCGGTGTAGGACGCCACGGCCGGCCCGGTGAGCGCCGCGACGAAGCCCGCCGGGCGACCCACCCAGCGCAGCAGCGGACGAACGAATCGCGGCGCCAGGAAGGCCCACTCGCTGGCCCCGGCGGCGCCGGCCATCGGGCCGTAGACGGTGAGGATCCAGGTGCCCACCGACATCGGCGAGGTCACCTTCGCGACCCGCAGCATGTTGACGAAGCGCTCGGGCCGGCCGAGGTCGTGCACGAGCGCGGCGAAGCTGACCGTGATGGCGACGAGCGCACTGATCCTGCCCGAGCGGCGTAGCGCCGCGCGACCCGTCACGTCTGCGCCGGCCGCGAGCAGCGACGAACCCGCAGCGACGCCACCCAGGAACAGGTAGACCGGGATGTCGTCCTGCCATGGTGAGGCCTTGAGGACGGGCCGCCCGTAGTACGACGTGAACTCGACGTCGGGTACGACCGGTGCGCCGTCGCTACTGCCCCGTCCGCGCCGACGTCGCCTGGTGTCGGTCATCGACCACTCGCGAAGGCCGCGGCCGCGGCGGCGAGCAGCCCGACGGCTGCCACACCCGCGCGTCGCCACATGGCCGGCAGGTCGCGGGTCGTGACGACCGGGTCCGGCGGCAGGCCGTAGACCTCGGGCTCGTCGAGCAGCAGGAAGAACGCCCCGCCGCCGCCGATCCCGTCGTCGGGGTCCTCGAGGTAGAGCCGCGCCTCGGGATAGCCGCTGTCGTGCAGCGCGTCGACCCGGGCGGCGGCGCGGGTGCGCAGTTCGTCGAGGTCGCCGAACTGGATGGACTTGGTGGGGCAGGCCTGCGCGCAGGCCGGTTCGTGACCGGCGCCGAGGCGGTCGTAGCACAGCGTGCACTTCTGGGCGATGCCCACGTTCTTGGTCGTGTTCTTGTCGCCGATGCGGCGGTCGATCACGCCGAACGGGCAGGCCGGGACGCAGTACCCGCAACCGTTGCAGATCTCGTCCTGCACGACGACGGTGCCGAACTCGGTGCGGAACAGCGAGCCGGTGGGGCAGACGTCCAGGCAGGCGGCGTGCGTGCAGTGCTTGCAGACGTCGGATTCCATCAGCCAGCGGAAGTCGGTGCGGCGACCGTCGGGGTCCGTGGCTCCGGGCAACCCGGTGGTCGGCATGCCGAGGCTGACGGTGGTGGTGTCGGTGCCGAGCATCGAGCGGTCGCCGGACAGCGCGTCGTCCGCGGCGTGGTTCAGCGCGTCGGTGGCCTGCGGGCCGGTCGGCGTGTGGGCGGCGCCCATCGTCTGCGTCCCCAACTGCTTGGGCTGCTCGATGAACGCGACGTGCCGCCAGGTCGAGGCCCCGAGCGCGCCGGTGTTGTCGTACGACGAACCCAGCAGGTTGAGACCGTCAGCGGGGACGTCGTTCCATTCCTTGCACGCCACCTCGCACGCCTTGCAGCCGATGCAGATGGAGGTGTCGGTGAAGAAGCCTTTGCGCGCCGGCGGATCGTCCCAGCCCGAGTGCGCTGCCACCTGCGGGTCGGGCCCCGAGAACTGGCTCATGTGTCCTCTTCCGGGGTCAGCCGTGTGTTGCCGGTCTGGACGGTGATGCCGGCCCGGCTGCGGTACTCCTCGACGAAGCGCAGCAGGGCGGGGCCGGTCGGGCGCCGTCCGGGAACGATGTCACACGAGGAGACCTTCGACTCCTGGATGTGCACGTTGGCGTCCAGGGTCACCCCGAACAGGTCGTTCGCCGAGTCGCCCACGGTGAGGGCGTCACGGCCGACACCCCAGTGGTAAGGCAACCCCACCTGGTGGACGACGCGTCCGCCGACCCGTAGGGGGACGATCCGGTCGGTGACCAGCACCCTGGCCTCGATCGCCGTCCGGGCGGTGACGATCGTCGCCCAGCCGAGGTGTTCGAGGTTCCGCTCACGGGCGTGCTCCGGCGAGACCTCGCAGAAGAACTCGGGCTGCAGTTCGGACAGGTAGGGCACCCAGCGGCTCATGCCGCCGGCTGTGTGGTGCTCGGTCAGCCGGTAGGTCGTGAAGACGTACGGGAAGACGTCCGCGCCGGGGGTGTTGCCGGACGGGTTCTGCAGGTTGTCCTTGCGCGGGAAGACCTCGCGGGTGGGGTTTGCCTGCTGGCGGTAGAACGCGTTGCTGACCGGCGATTCTGCCGGTTCGTAGTGCGCGGGCAGCGGGCCGTCGACGATCCCGGTGGGCGTCCAGAGCCAGGCCTTGCCGTCGGCCTGCATGATGAACGGCTCGTCACCGCGCAGGGCGTCCGGACCGGTCGCTCCGGGCTCGGGCCGATAGCTCGGCGCCTTGGTCGCCACGAAGTCCGGGATGTCGTGCCCGGTCCATTTCTGCTCGTCGTCGTCCCACCAGACATAGGCCTTGCGCTCGCTCCACGGCTTGCCGTCCGGGTCGGCGGAGGCGCGGTTGTAGAGCGTGCGGCGGTTGGCGGGCCACGCCCACCCCCATTCGGGGGCCACCCAGTTCTGCTCGCTGCCGGGCTTGCGTCGTGCGGACTGGTTCACGCCGTCGGCGTAGACGCCGGTGTAGATCCAGCAGCCGCCTGCGGTGGAGCCGTCGGCCGTCATCTCGGTGTAGGACGTCAACATCTGCCCGGCCTTGTCGCCGGTGAGGTGCGCGCCGTTGATCTCGCGCAGCACGGCGTCGGCCGACGGGTCGTCGTGCTCATCGACCGGGTAGTCCCAGGTCAGGTCGAGCATCGGCGCGTCGCGGCGGGCGGTCGACCCGGCGAGCCGCTCACGGATCTTGCGTCCGAGGTGGAAGAAGAAGTGCAGTTCGCTGCGGCAGTCGCCCGGCGGTTCGACGGCCTTGTGGTGCCACTGCAGCATCCGCTGCGTCTGGGTGAACGTGCCGTCCTTCTCGGTGTGCGCGGCGGCGGGGAAGAAGAACACCTCCGTGTCGATGTCCTCGGTACGCAATTCACCGGTCTCGATCTCGGGGGAGTCCTTCCAGAACGTCGCCGTCTCGATCATGTTGACGTCCCGCACCACGAGCCACTTCAGGTGCGCCATCGCGAGGCGCTGCATCTTGCCGTGCGCGGAGCCGACCGCGGGGTTCTGCCCGAAGACGAGGTAACCCTCGATCTTGTCGTCGAGCATGTCCATGACGGTGCGATAGGTGCCGTGATCGGTGTTGATCCGCGGCAGGTAGTCGAAGGCCCAGTCGTTGTCGGCGGTGGCGGCGTCGCCCCACCATGCCTTCTGCAGGCTGACGCTGTAGTTCTCGGCCGCCGACCAGAAGCCCTTCTGCTCGGGGTCGACGAGATCGCCGAGATAGCTCGCCATCGAATCCTGTCCGACGCCCGGCATCGGCAGGTAGCCGGGCAGCAGGTCGAACAGGGTCGGGATGTCGGTCGAGCCCTGGATGCTCGCGTGCCCGCGCAGCGCCATGATGCCGCCACCCGGGCGGCCCATGTTGCCCAGCAGCAGCTGGATGATGGCCGACCCGCGGATGTATTGGATGCCGACCGAGTGGTGCGTCCAGCCGACCGAGTAGACCCACGCGGTGGTGCGCTCGCGGTTGCTGTTGGCGGTGACCGCCTCGCACACCTCGAGGAACTGCTCGACGGGCACGCCGCACACCGTCGCGACCATCTCCGGGGTGTAGCGGGCGTAGTGCCTCTTGAGCACCTGGAACACGCACCGCGGGTTCTGCAGCGTCTCGTCGCGGTGCTGCGGATCGCTGGTCAGCGGCAGGTCGTTGCCGACCCTGCGCTTGCCCGCGGCCGAGTGGGCGGTGCCGTCCTCGTACTGCCAGGTCGTGGTGTCGTACGTGCCGGACTCGGGGTCGTAGCCGGAGAACAGCCCGTCGAGCTCGTCGACGTCCTGGAAGTCCTCGCGCAGGATCGTGGCAGCGTTGGTGTAGGCCACCACGTAGTCGCGGAAGTACTTCTCGTTCTCCAGGATGTAGCGCACGATCCCGCCCAGGAACGCGATGTCACTACCGACCCGCAGCGGGACGTGGGTATCGGCCACCGCGGAGGTGCGCGTGAACCGCGGGTCGACGTGGATGATCTTCGCACCGCGCGCCTTTGCCTCCATCACCCACTGGAACCCGACGGGGTGACATTCGGCCATGTTCGAACCCTGGATGACGATGCAGTCGGAATTCTGCAGGTCCTGCAGGAAGCTGGTCGCGCCACCGCGGCCAAGAGAAGCCCCCAGACTGGGGACGGTGGCACTGTGTCAAATACGGGCCTGGTTCTCGATCTGGATCGCGCCGAGCGCGGTGAACAGCTTCTTGATCAGGTAGTTCTCTTCGTTGTCGAGCGTTGCGCCACCGAGGCCGGCGAAGCCCAGGGTGCGCCGGACGAAATGACCCTCGTCGTCCTGCTCCTGCCAGGTGCGCGCCCGGGTGTCGACGATGCGGTCGGCGATCATGTCAGTGGCGGTTTCGAGATCGAGCGGTTCCCATTCGGTACCACCCGGGCGGCGGTAGAGCATGGCCGTCTGGCGTCCCGGCGAGTTGACGAACTGCTCGCTGGCCGAGCCCTTGGGGCACAGGCGCCCGCGCGAGACGGGGGAGTCGGGGTCGCCCTCGATCTGGACGACCCGTTCGTCCTTGACGTAGACGCGTTGACCGCAACCGACCGCGCAGTACGGGCAGATGCTCTTGACGACGCGGTCGGCGGTCTCGGTGCGGGCGACCCTGGCCTCGGTGGCCGGCGAGCGGACGGCAGCCCCGCGGGCGAGCCGGTCGGCGCCCGTGACCTGGCGGATCACCGGCCATCCCAGGAGCGTCTTCGCCACATCCATGAGGGCACGGTACCCCGAGCCCGGGTCGCGCATGCCGGCGCGGACGATCTTGCGCGATAGCGGTGGGGGTCTGCTGGGTACCGCAGCCACCAGTCGAACTGGGAGCTACCTCATGACGTACAACGCGCCACCGCAGATCGCCGTCGAGGCCATCAGATCCGGAGTGTCCAAGGCTTCGGCCACGCCGGCCAAAGCCCTGGTCGGCGGCTTCCTGGCCGGGGCGTACATCGCCTTCGGCGGGCTGGTCGCCATCGTCGTGTCCTCTGGCCTCGACCCCAAGACGTGGGGCGGCCTGATCACGCTCGTCACCGGCGTGACCTTCAGCCTGGGGTTGATCCTGGTGGTGATCGGCGGGGCCGACCTGCTGACCGGCAACATGGCGACGATCCCGCTGGCCGTCTTCGACCGGAAGGTCGCCGTCGGCAAGATGCTGCTCAACTGGCTCTGGGTCACCATCGGCAACCTGGCCGGTTCGCTGTTCGTCGCCTACGTCCTCGCCGACAAGACAGGCGTGATCAAGGAAGGTGCCCCGGGCACCGCAGGCGCAGCCTGGACCCGGCTCGGGGCGCTGACCATGGGCAAGGCGGTCACCGAAACCCATACCGAGCAGTTCCTGCGTGCGATCGGCTGCAACTGGCTGGTGTGCCTGGCGGTCTGGCTTGCCTTCGCGGCCACGAGCGTGTCGGGCAAGATCCTCGCGATCCTCTTCCCGATCACCGCGTTCGTGGCGCTGGGCTTCGATCACGTCGTCGCGAACATGTTCTTCCTGCCGCTGGCGGTGTTCGAAGGCGCCGGCGACGTGACGTTCGCCAACACCGTCGAGAACCTGATCTTCGCGTTCCTCGGCAACGCCGTAGGGGCCGGCGTGTTCGTCGCCGGGGCGTACTACTACCTCTACGGCAACAACGTGTCGAACGACCGCCCGAAGCCCGATTCGTCTGACAAACTGACTACGTCGACCGGTTCGTGAAGGCGGGGATCAGCTCGGGATGACTGCACTTCTGCTCGTGGACCGCAGCAGCGGACGCACCTTCGTTCACTTCACCCTGGAATCCGTCGACGACGAGGTCTCGGTCGTCGGATCCTTCAACGACTGGGTGCCAGGGGTGCATGTGCTCGCACCGCAGCACGACGGCACCCATTCGGTGCGGGTCGAGGTCGAACACCCCGGTGACGTGCACTTCCGTTACCTGGCCGCCGGCGGCCGATGGTTCGACGATCCCTCCGCACACGTGATCAACGAGTACGGATCGACTCTGCACCGCGACGCGGCGCAGGAGACCGACCTGCCGGGGGTGGAAAAGGTCGCAGCGAAGAAGGTTGCGGCGAAGAAG
>CAZZVT010000164.1:2917-8011 GCA_964657545.1 uncultured Jatrophihabitantaceae bacterium | reverse complement strand
ATCGCGCGGCAGGCCGACTTCGACATCGCCACCGGCAACGACACCGACGCCGACCGGCACGGCATCGTCACCCCCGACGGCGGGCTGCTGAACCCGAACCACTACCTGGCCGTCGCCATCGGCTACCTCTACGCCCACCGCACCGACTGGCCGGCCCGCGCCGCGATCGGCAAGACGCTCGTCAGCTCGTCCATGATCGACAAGGTGGCGGCCGGGCTGGATCGCCCGCTGCTCGAGGTGCCCGTCGGGTTCAAGTGGTTCGTGCCGGGTCTGCTCGACGGCTCGGTGGCCTTCGGCGGCGAGGAGAGCGCCGGGGCGTCGTTCCTGCAGCGCGACGGCTCGGTGTGGACGACCGACAAGGACGGCCTCATCCTGTGTCTGCTCGCCTCGGAGATCCAGGCTGTCACCGGCCGCTCGCCGTCGGAGCACTACCGCGAGCTCACCGAGCGGCACGGTGATCCGGCGTACGCCCGGATCGACGCCGCGGCCACCCGCGAGCAGAAGGCCGTCCTGGGCAAGCTGTCACCGGATCAGGTCTCGGCGGACACGCTGGCCGGCGAGAAGATCATCGACAAGCTGACGACGGCACCGGGTAACGGCGCAGCCATCGGCGGGCTCAAGGTGGTCAGCGAGTCGGGCTGGTTCGCCGCCCGCCCGTCGGGCACCGAGGACGTCTACAAGCTCTACGCCGAATCCTTCCGCGGCCCCGAGCACCTCGCCCGGATCCAGGACGAGGCCAAGGCGATCGTGGACGCGGTGCTCGGCGCCTGAAGCCGTTTTGCCGGACAGGAAGAATGGCGTCTTGTGCTGCTCACCGTCTCGACGACCCACGTCCCGGCCACCGACCTGGGTTACCTGCTGCACAAGCACCCGGGCCGGGTGCAGTCGTTCCCCGAGTCGATGGGTGTCGCGCACGTCTTCTACCCCGAGGTGGCGGACGAGCGGTGCACGGCGGCGCTGCTGCTCGAGGTCGACCCGGTCGGGCTGGTGCGCGGACGCAAGGGCCCGTCGGGTGACGGGTTCGCGCTGGGGCAGTACGTCAACGACCGGCCCTACGCCGCGTCGAGCATGCTCGCCCTTGCGCTGAAGGACGTGTTCGGCACCGCGCTCACCGGCCGCTGCAACGCCCGGCCCGAGCTCGCGGCCACACCGATCCCGCTGGAGATCCACATCCCGGCCCTGCCCTGTCGCGGCGGTGCCGAGCTGCTGCGCACGCTGTTCGAACCACTCGGCTGGGACGTCGAGGCGGCCACTGTGCCGTTGGACCCGACGATCCCGCAGTGGGGCGACTCGCGCTACCTCGACGTCCGGCTGCGCGGTGAGCTGCGGCTGTCCGACGCGCTGCGCCAGCTGTACGTGCTGCTGCCGGTGCTCGACGACGCCAAGCACTACTGGGTCAGCACCGATGAGATCGACAAGCTGATCCGCGCCGGCGAGGGCTGGCTGGCCACCCATCCGCATCGGGAGCTGATCACCCGGCGCTACCTCGCGCACCGCCGGGAGATGACCACGGCGGCGCTGGCCCGCCTGGCCGAGGTCGACGACGCGGCGCCCGAGGACCTCGACGACGCAGTCGACGGCGCGCTCGCCCTCGACCCGCCCGACCGTCCCGTCCCACTGGCCGAGCTGCGACGCGGAGCTGTTCTGGCCGCTGTCCGCGCGTCGGGCGCGAGCACGGTCGGCGACTTCGGCTGTGGGGAGGGTGTGCTGGTCGGCGACCTGCTCGCCGACCGCAGCCTGCGCCGGATCGTGGCCACCGACGTCTCCGCGCGGGCGCTGCAGATCGCAGCGCGACGGCTGAAACTCGACCAGCTGGGCGAGCCCGAGCGCGCCCGGCTCGAGATCTTCCAGTCCGCGCTGACCTACCGCGACGATCGGATCGCCGGCCTCGACGCAGCTGTGTTGATGGAGGTGATCGAGCACGTCGACCCACCGCGACTGGCCGCACTAGAGCGGTGCGTGTTCGGTCACGCCGCGCCGGCGACGGTGATCGTGACGACGCCGAACGTCGAGCACAACGTGCGCTTCGAGACCCTGCCTGCCGCGGCGATGCGGCACCGCGACCACCGCTTCGAATGGACGCGCGCCGAGTTCGCGACGTGGGCCGAGCGCGTGGCCGACGAGTTCGGCTACACGGTCCGCTACATTCCTGTAGGTATGGACGACCCGGAGGTCGGGCCGCCGACGCAGCTGGCAATCCTCACGCGCAGGGTGGTGCCGGCATGACGCGGGAACTCGCGATCCCGCAGCTCAGCCTCGTCGTGCTGATCGGGGTCAGCGGCTCCGGCAAGTCGACGTTCGGCCGCACGCACTTCCGGCCCACCGAGGTCATCTCGTCGGACTTCTGCCGCGGGCTGGTGGCCGACGACGAGAACGATCAGGCCGCCACTCCGGCGGCGTTCGAGCTGTTGCACCACATCGTCGGCGTGCGGCTGGCCGCAGGCCGGCTGACGGTCGTCGACGCGACCAACGTCCAGCCCGAGGCACGCAAACAGCTCGTCGCCGTGGCTCGTGCGCACGACGTCCTGCCCACCGCGATCGTGCTCGACGTTCCCGACGACATCTGCCTGCGCCGCAACCGGGCCAGACCCGACCGGCACTTCGGCGCAGACGTCGTGCGACGCCAGCGTGACCAGTTGCGCCGCGGGTTGCGCGGGCTGCAGCGCGAGGGGTTCCGCACCGTGCACACCCTGCGGGGTGCCGATGAGATCGCCGACGTGCAGATCACCCGCACCCGGCTCTACAACGACCTGCGCCACGAGCACGGCCCGTTCGACGTCATCGGCGACATCCACGGCTGCCGGGCCGAGCTCGAGGCGCTGCTGGAGGAGCTCGGTTACACCGTCAGCCGCGACACCGACACCGACGGCCGGGCCACCGGCGCCCACCACCCCGACCGGCGAGCCGTGTTCGTCGGCGACCTCGTCGATCGCGGCCCGGACACGCCCGGCGTGCTGCGCCTGGTCATGGGCATGGTCGCGGCCGGTGACGCCCTGTGCGTGCCGGGCAACCACGAGAACAAGCTGCTTCGCGCCATGCGCGGGCGCAACGTGCAGATCACGCACGGGCTCGCCGAGTCGTTGGCGCAGCTGGCCGCCGAGCCCGAGGCTTTCCGCAACGAGGTCGAGACGTTCCTCGACGGGCTGATCAGCCACTACGTCCTGGACGACGGCAAGCTCGTCGTCTCGCACGCGGGTCTGGTCGAGCGCTATCACGGCCGCGCGTCCGGGCGGGTGCGTGAGTTCTGCCTGTACGGGCAGACCACCGGCGAGACCGACGAGTACGGCCTGCCGGTCCGCTACCCGTGGGCGCAGGAGTACCGCGGTCGCGCGATGGTGCTCTACGGGCACACGCCGGTGCCGTCGCCGGAGTGGATCAACAACACGCTCTGCCTCGACACCGGCTGCGTGTTCGGCGGCCGGCTCACCGCATTGCGCTACCCGGAGCGCGAGCTCGTCTCGGTGGCTGCGGCGGAGGTCTACTACGCGCCGGCGCGTCCGTTCACGGCCAACCCCGGTGCCGCTGACACTGCCACGATCCGGGAGCCCGACGTCCTCGACATCACCGATGTCACCGGCAGCCGGGTGGTCGAGACGGCCTACCAGAAGCGGATCGGGATCCGCGCCGAGAACGCCGCCGCGGCCCTGGAGGTCATGAGCCGCTTCGCGGTCGATCCGCGCTGGCTGCTGTACCTGCCGCCGACGATGAGCCCGGTCGCGACGTCCACCCGCCCCGACCTGCTCGAGCACCCGGACCAGGCGTTCGAGGCCTACCGCACCGACGGCATCGACCAGGTCGTCTGCGAGGAGAAGCACATGGGCTCGCGTGCCGTCGCGCTCGTCTGCCGGTCGGCGGACGTCGCGGCCGAGCGGTTCGGAGCCACGGACGGCCGGGTCGGCGAGATCTGGACGCGCACCGGACGGGCGTTCTTCCGCCCCGACCTCGGCGCGCTGCTCACCGACCGGCTGCGCGCAGCAGCCGAGACGGCCGGTCTGTTCGACTCACTCGACAGCCCCTGGCTGCTGCTCGACGCCGAACTGCTGCCCTGGAGCGCGAAGGCCGAGCAGCTGCTGCGCGACCAGTACGCGGCGGTCGGCGCGGCGGCGCGTTCGGCGTTGCCGGCCGCCGTCGACGTGCTGACCACCGCAGCCGCAGCGGGCCTCGACGTCGGCGACCTCCTCGAGCGCACCCGCTCACGCGCCGCCAACGCCGACGCGTACACCGCCGCCTACCGTCGCTACTGCTGGCCGGTCGACGGGCTCGACGGGGTACGTCTCGCGCCGTTCCAGCTGCTGGCGAGCGACGGTGCGGCGCACCACACGAAGCCACACGCCTGGCACCTCGAGCTCGCCGACCGGCTCGTCGCGGCCGACCCTGAGCTCGTCGCCCCGACCCGGCGGGTGTTCGTCGACACGACCGCTGCCGAGTCGGTGTCCGCGGCGACCGAGTGGTGGACGCAGCTCACCGCAGCCGGGGGAGAGGGCATGGTCGTGAAGCCGGCGGCCAACCTGGTGCGCGGCCGGAAAGGGGTCGCTCAGCCGGGCCTGAAAGTGCGTGGCCGCGAGTACCTGCGGATCATCTACGGGCCCGACTACACCGAACCGGCCAACCTTGAGCGGTTGCGGAACCGCGGTCTCGGGCACAAGCGATCCCTGGCGCTGCGCGAATATGCGCTAGGTCTCGAGGCGCTCGACCGGGTGGCCCACGGCGAGCCGCTGTGGCGGGTGCATCACTGCGTCTTCGGCGTCCTGGCCCTCGAATCCGAACCCGTGGACCCGCGACTGTGACCGGTTCGGTTCGGATCGTCGACGGCGACCCCACCCTGCCGCCCGGCTTCGCGCACCCGCACGCCTCCGAGCAAGCACGCATGATCGCCGAGCGCGGCACGATCCTGCGGGTGCAGGTGGGCTCAGGCGTCCACGGGACGTCCATTTCCGGGCAGGACGACCGCGACGAGATGGGCATCTGCCTCGAGCCGCCGGAGTTCGTCACCGGGCTTGCGCGGGTGCCCGCCGGCACGCGCGCGCAGGCCCACACTGTTGCGTTCGAGCAGTACGAGCGGCACACGGTGTGGGACCAGCCCGGGGGCGTTGC
>CAZZVT010000164.1:0-2817 GCA_964657545.1 uncultured Jatrophihabitantaceae bacterium | reverse complement strand
AGCGGCCCCGGGTAGACGTCGTCACCGCGTGCTGACCTGGCTCGCCGGTGGCGCGGAGATCGTCACCGGCTGGTTGTACTTCGTGACTCCCAGATCGGTGGCCACGCTCAGGGTGCCGACCGTCAGCCGCTCGGTGACCTGGACCGGGCGCCCTTCGCTGTCGACGTAGAGATCGATCGGCAGGGTTTTGAGGCCGGCCTGGAGGAGCGCGCCACGTCCCGCGTAGGTGCCGGGCAGCTTCGCGACGTCGACAACGACGTAGTAATGCGTCGTGCGGACCCCGTTGACGCTCGCCTGGCCGCGGTCGGCGACCGAGCGCGCCGCCCGGGCGAAGACGCCCGCGGAATCGACCGCCGTCGTCGACGATGAGGACTGCAGGCTCTGCGCCAGGCTGCGGACCGTCGGATCGCTGCTGCTGGTGGTGACCAGTGAGTAGGGCTGCGACGACGTGCGCAGCTTCACCGGCAGCTGGACGTAGGTTTTGCCGCCGACCTGGATGATCCGCAGGGCGCCCACGCCGGGGAACGTCTCGGTGAGATCCAACCCGTGCAGCACGCCTGCGGTGATCGTCTCGTCGCCGCTGCCGACGATGCTCTGGCCGCCGGTGGTGATGCGCAGCGTGATGTGCGCCGACCGGGTCGAGCCGAGCCCCGCGCGCAGGATCGCGGCGAGACCCTCCGGAGTGCTGGCCGCGCTCCCCCCCGATGAGGTTGCCGGCGACGTCGTCGGCGAGCTGCTCGACCCGCCGGTCGAGGACGCCGAGCTGTTGCCGGCACCCGATCCTGTGCCCGAACCGGAGGACGTCGGCGTGCCCGCGGTGGTCGACGAACAACCGGTGAGGGCGGCGGCGACAGCAGTGGCAGTTGCGGCGGTGATGATCATCCAGCGGCTCATGCGGTGCGGCTTACCACTCAGCGTCCCCGTTCAATCAACCAACGCTGAGGGGATCACAGTTTTCGACGTGGATTTCGGCCGCCGGACCTGCCGCGCGGATTCGGCCGACCCGCGCGCAACGCGTCGGGCGAGCAGCGCCCAGCCCATGCCGGCAAACGCGGATGCCGGAAGCGCGGCGGCAAGCGTGCGCGTCAGGTTCGACAGGCTCGAGACCGACACCACGAGCACCACGCCGAGCATCAGACACCCGCCGGTCCAGCGGGGCAGCACGTCGGCGCGAATCACGGCGAGCCCGAACGCAAGGCCGCCGATCAGCATGACGGCGCCGTGCACGACCATCCACGCGCCGAACACGTCGGACAGGTCGTGGTAGTTGCGGGTACCGGCGACCAGCGCGTACATGACGGTGCTGGTGAAGAACACGTAGGCGTAGGCGTAAGCAATCGCGCCGAGCAGCCCGAGTGCGCCGATCCGGGGCCGTTGGGCTGCATAGAGCCCCAGGACGAAGAGCGGGATCGCTGCTTCTCCGGCATAGGTGAGGACAAGGCGGCTCGTCGAGAAGTCGCCCTGCACGACCTCCAGAACGTCCGAGGACAGGTACAGCACGCTGAACGCGACCGCGGTCGATCCGATCATCACGGTCGTGTTGCGCGGCATGCCTGACTGCGCGCGCGCATTCGGTTCCGCGAGTTGCACGTCGACCCCATTCGCCTGGAAGGACGCCGCCAAGCCGCGTGATCACCCCCGAAGGCCTGATCAGCCGGCTCGTCTGCCGTGTTCGGTGACCACGATGATCGCTGCGGTGGCGGTGCCACCAGGGACTTCCGACACGGTCCGGCCGGGTGATCGCACCAGCATCCGGCGAACAGCTGATCGGCACGTTACGCGCCTACAGTGGGCAGGACATGGATGCGCAGCTCGGCGCGACTCTCCAGTTTCCCGACGCGCCCAAGCTCGCCCTCGACGAGCTGATCGAGCAGCTCGTCGACCGGGCGCGCGAGGTCCAGTACTCGCAGGGCCGGTTGCGGGGACTGCTACGGGCCATCGAGACGATGACCGAGGATCCCGCTCTGGACATCGTTCTGCACAACGTGGTGGAAGCTGCGTGCACGCTGGTCGAGGCCGGCTACGGCGCGCTGGGTGTCCTCGGACCGGACGAGTGCCTCGAGCAGTTCGTGCATGTGCGCCCCGACCACCCGGGCGTGCGAGACGGCGCTGCGATCCTGGACACCCGCGCGGTACGTCTCGAACAGGCCGTCACGGACGCCCGGTCCGCGGGTCCGCACGGCCACCCGTCGATGGATCCCTATCTCGTCGTCCCGGTCCGGGTGCACGGTGAGATCTTCGGCAACCTCTACCTGACCGACTGCGCCGCAGGGCGGTTCAGTGCCGAGGACGAGGCGTTGGCCGGGGCCCTGGCACTTGCCGCGGGGACGGCTGTCAGCAACGCCCTCCTGCTGCAGGAGTCGCGGTTGCAGCAGCAGTGGCTGGCCGCGTCGGTCGAGATCAGTTCGCAGTTGATCACCGATGTCGGCGACGATCCGTTGCAGGTGATCGCCCGTTCGGTGATCGAGATCGCCGCCGCCGACCTCGTGGTCGTGAGCCTGCTGGCGCCCGGCTCGGCCGAGCTTCTGGTGCAGGCCGCCTCGGGTCGGGGTGCCGACGACCTGCTCGGACGGCGCTCCGCGGTTGCTACCAGCCGGGTCCGCCCGACGCTCGAGCTGGGGACTCCCGTCCTGCTGCCCCAGGACGAGGACGACGGCGGGCAGGCTTCCGAGGCAACCCTGCTGGACGGCGGCCCGATGATGGCGTTGCCGTTGGACAGTGCTCAGGGGGTACGGGGTGTCCTGAGCGTGATCCGGGCGCGCGGGCGGCGGCCGTTCCGCGCCAGCGACCTGGCCATGGCAGCGAGCTTCGCCGGGC
>CAZZVT010000163.1:0-8121 GCA_964657545.1 uncultured Jatrophihabitantaceae bacterium | reverse complement strand
GGGGACCCTACGCGTCGAACAGGGTTCGGCCGCCGCCCGCCAAGGGCGGTGCCAGGTCCAGATGCGCCCAGGCAGCGGGTGTTGCGACGCGACCGCGCGGGGTACGGGCCAGCAGGCCCGCACGCACCAGGAACGGTTCGGCGACCTCCTCGACCGTCTCGGTCTCCTCACCGACGGCGACCGCCAGCGTGCCGACACCGACCGGGCCACCGCCGAAGCGGCGCACGAGAGCGTCCAGGACCGCTCGGTCGAGCCGGTCGAGCCCGAGTTCGTCGACGTCGTAGACGGCCAGCGCGGCCCGGGCGATCGCTTCGGTGACCACGCCGTCGGCCCGGACCTCGGCGTAGTCGCGGACCCGGCGCAGCAACCGGTTGGCGATCCGCGGCGTGCCCCGCGAGCGGCCGGCGATCTCGCGACCGCCGTCGGGGCGCAGGTCGACATTCAGCAGCTGGGCCGAGCGCCGCAGCACCTGTTCGAGCTCGGGCGGGTCGTAGAAGTCCATGTGCGCGGTGAAGCCGAAGCGGTCGCGCAGCGGTCCGGTGAGCAATCCGGCGCGGGTCGTGGCGCCCACCAGGGTGAACGGCGCCAGATCGAGCGGGATTGCCGTGGCGCCCGGGCCCTTGCCCACCATCACGTCGACGCGGAAATCCTCCATCGCCATGTAGAGCAGTTCCTCGGCGGGCCGGGCGATGCGGTGGATCTCGTCGATGAACAGCACCTCGCCCTCGCCGAGGCTGGTGAGCAGCGCCGCGAGATCGCCGGCCCGCTCGATGGCCGGGCCGCTCGTCACCCGGATCGGGGCGTTCAGCTCGGCGGCCACGATCATGGCCAGGCTCGTCTTGCCCAGGCCCGGTGGCCCCGACAGCAGCAGATGATCGGGCGGGCGGTTGCGGCGCAGGGCGCTCTCCAGGACGAGCTGCAGCTGCTCACGCACCTTCGGCTGGCCGACGAACTCCCCCAGGTCCCTCGGGCGCAGCGACTGCTCGACCTCGCGTTCCTCGGGCAACGCCTGCGGATCGACGACGTCCTCGTCCGGCGTCATCGGGTGCGTCCGAGCAGCTGGATCGAGCGACGCAGCAGGGCCGAGACGTCGATCGGGGCGTCGGCGGTGACGTCGGCGGCGACCACGTCGATCGCGTCGGTCGCCTCCTTGCCGGAGAAGCCGAGGCCGGCCAGCGCGTGTGTCAGCTGGTCGCGCCACGGGGCGACCGCGACCACCCCGCCACCGAGCTGCACACCCGGGTCGGAGCCGTCGATCGAACCGATCCGGTCGCGCAGCTCGAGTGCGATGCGTTCCGCGCCCTTGCGCCCGACGCCCGGGACCTGGGTCAGCGTGGCGAAGTCGCTCGTGGCGATCGCCCGGCGCAGCTCGCGCGGCGGGTGGACCGCGAGCATGGTCTGCGCCAGCTTCGGCCCGACGCCGTTGGCGGTCTGCAACAGCTCGAACAGCGCGCGCTCGTCGTCGTCGGCGAAGCCGTAGAGCGTCAGGGAGTCCTCGCGCACGATCAGGCTGGTGGCCAGGCGGGCCTGCTCCCCCAGCCGCAGCCGCGCCAGCGTGCCGGGCGAGCACGACACGGCCAGCCCGATGCCGCCGACCTCGACGACCGCGCCGTCCGGCGCCAGCGCAGCCACCGTGCCGCGCACGCTGGCGATCACGGCGATCCCCCCGCTGACTCGGCGTCGCGCAGCCGGCGAAGCGCTGCGTCCAGGCCGAGCCGGGACGCGGCCCGCTCGTCGTCGGGCAGCTCGAGCTCGTCACGGATGGCCAACGCCCGGGCGAAATGGTCGCGCGCGTCGTCCCAATGGCCCTGCGCGTAGTCGTTGAGGCCGGCATGGTGGTGGGTGTAGGCCTCGACGGCCGGCCCGAACTGCTCGGCCGCGGGCAGCAGTTCGGTGACGATCACGTTCGAGTCGGCGAACTCGCCGCGCCGCTGGTGCACGCGGGCGAGCCGCAGCCGGGCGGTGTGCTGCATGGCCGCATTGCCCGCGATCTCGGCGCGGTCGGCGGCGGCGGTGGCCTCCCGCAGCGCCTCCTCGTCGGCACCGAGCCCGCGCAGGAGGTCGACCAGGTCGCCGCGGGCGACCAGCTCGCCGATCTCGTCGGGAGCCGAGCGGATCTCGGCGCGCAGCTCCTCGGCCTGAGCGCGCGCGGCGTCGGGGTCCGGGTAGCTCTCGTCGAGGGTGTCCGGATCGAGCGCGGGCGTCAGCGGTTCGCTCATCGCCCCATCCTTGCAACCGCCGCCGAGCGGGCGGCCTCGGCACGCTTGTTCTGGGCGCTGCCCCGCCAGACGTGACAGATCGCGAGCGCGAGCGCATCGGCGGCGTCGGCCGGCTTGGGCATCTGCGCCAGGCGCAACAGCCGGGTGACCATCGCGCCGACCTGTGCCTTGTCGGCCGTGCCCGATCCGGTGACGGCGGCCTTCACCTCGCTCGGCGTGTGCAGCACGACCGGCAGACCTGCACGGGTGGCGGCCACGATTGCCAGCCCGGCGACCTGGGCGGTGCCCATCACCGTCTTGACGTTGTGCTGGCTGAACACCCGCTCGACGGCGACGACGTCGGGCCGGAAGTTCTCGATCGCCCAGCCGATCGCGTCGGCCTGGATGACGAGCCGGTCGCCGATCTCGGCGTCGGGCGGCGTGCGGACGACGTCGACGTGCACGAGGGTCAGCGGGCGCCCGGGCGCACCGTCGACCACGCCGATCCCGCAGCGGGTCATCCCCGGGTCGACACCCAGTACGCGCACGGGACTCCTTTCCGGCGTCATCGAATCCGGCGTCATCGAACGGTCGTTCGATGCAGACTAGGACTCGGCACGTGCATGGCCCGGCACAACACGCCGCCCACGACGAGTCCGTACCGTGTGCGTGTGTCCGCCCTCCGCTGCGCTCCGGCCGCCGAAGGCCATGCCCCTCGGTCCTGCTCCGACTGCGTCGTCGCATGACGGCCTACAACCTGGGCCAGCGCCGCGGGGTCGTGCGTCCGAGCCCGCTGTTCCTGGCCTTCGTCGCCGTCACCGCGCTTGGCGGAGCGTTGGCCTGGGTCGAGACCGGGGCCGGATCGCGGCTCGGCGACTTCGGCGTACTGCTGCTCGTGCTCGGCGGCTGGATCGTCTCCGTCTGCTTCCACGAGTTCGCCCACGCCTACGCCGCCTACCGAGCCGGTGACCGCAGCGTCGAGCAGGCCGGCTACCTGACGCTGAACCCCTTCAAGTACACGCACCCGGTGCTGTCGATCCTGCTGCCGCTGTTCTTCATCGTGCAGGGCGGCATCGGGCTGCCCGGCGGTGCCGTCTACCTGCATCGCCATGCCTTCCGCAGCAAGGCGATGCAGAGCGTGGCCTCGTTCGCCGGGCCGGCCGTCAACCTCGTTCTCGGCGTGGTGCTGCTGGTGGTGGCGAGATCACACGTCAGCGAGCTCGATGCGTACCTCCGTGGCGACACGGCCGGCCACGCCCGTTTCTGGTGCGCGGTCGCTTTCCTGGGCTTCCTGCAGATCACGGCTGCAGTGCTGAACCTGCTGCCGGTGCCGGGCCTCGATGGCTGGGCGATCATCGAGCCCTACCTGGCGCCCGAGACGCAGCGGCTCGGCGACAAGATCAAGCCCTGGGGAATGCTCGGCGTGATCGTGATCCTGCTCTACGTCAGCCAGCTCAACACGTATTTCTTCGACTTCGTCAAGAAATTGGCCGGGCTGACCGGAGCGAACGACGTCCTGCGCAGTGCCGGCTACTACTTCTTCAAGTTCTGGACGAAGAACCCGCTCTGAGCGTCACTCCGCGCCGACGGCCTCGAGCACCTCGTCGCTGACGTCGAAGTTGGCGTAGACGTTCTGCACGTCGTCGAGGTCCTCGAGGGCGTCGACGAGCTTGAGCACCTTGCGGGCACCGTCCTCGTCGAGCGGAACCTGCAGGGTGGGCAGGAAGGACTGGTCGGCCGACTCGTAGTCGATGCCGGCCGCCTGCAGCGCGGTGCGGACGGGCACCAGGTCGGTGGGTTCGCAGATCACTTCGTACGCGCCGCCCAGGTTGTTGACCTCGTCGGCGCCGGCGTCCAGGACGGCCAGCAACACGTCGTCCTCGGACAATCCAGAATCCGGGACGATGACGACGCCCTTGCGGTTGAACAGGTAGGCCACCGAACCCGGGTCGGCGAGCGATCCACCACTTCGGGTCATGGCGGTGCGGACCTCCATGGCGGCGCGGTTGCGGTTGTCGGTGAGGCACTCGACGAGCAGTGCCACGCCGTTCGCGCCGTAACCCTCGTACATGATCGTCTGCCAGTCGGCACCACCGGCCTCGGCACCCGAGCCGCGCTTGACGGCGCGCTCGATGTTGTCGATGGGCACGGAGTTCTTGCGTGCCTTCTGCACCGCGTCGAACAGGGTGGGGTTGCCATCGACGTCGCCACCGCCCATGCGGGCCGCGACCTCGATATTCTTGATCAGCTTCGCGAAAAGCTTGCCCCGCTTGGCGTCCTTGGCCGCCTTCTGGTGCTTGGTTGTTGCCCATTTCGAATGACCACTCACTACAGCATCCTAACCGTGGCGCTCGGCGACCATCCGCACGAACAGGGCGTGCACCCGCAGGTCACCCGTCATCTCGGGGTGGAACGAGGTGGCCAGCAACGCCCCCTGACGCACCGCGACGACGTGCCCGTCGCTCGTGGCGCCGAGCGGCGTCGCACCCGGCCCGATCTGCTGCACCCAGGGCGCCCGGATGAAGACCGCTCGCACAGCGTCACCCTCGACCCCGTCGATGCGGACGTCCTGCTCGAAACTGTCGACCTGACGGCCGAAGGCGTTGCGCCGCACGGTGATGTCGATGCCGCCGAAGGTCGCCTCGAGGGCGTCGCCGCCCGAGTCGACGCGGTCGGCGAGCAGGATCATGCCGGCGCACGAGCCGTACACCGGAAGGCCGGCACCGATCCGTTCCCGCAGCGGGTCGAGCAGGTCGAAGGCCCGCGCCAGCTTGACGATCGTCGTCGACTCACCGCCGGGCAGCACCAGCCCGTCGAGGTGCTCGAGTTCGGTCGGCCGACGCACGGTGACAGCGTCGACCCCGGCCGCCTCGAGCGCGCGCACGTGCTCGCGCACGTCACCCTGCAGGGCCAGCACACCGACGGTCAGCACGACTCGCAAGCCTATCGACCCAGCAGGCGGCTCACCTCGGCGAGCGCATCGTGGACGCGAGACACTGCCGCACCCAACGCGTCGTCGTGCGGGCACGGAGTCCGACGCGAATGAGGTTGCGCGCCAGGACACTCGGTTTCAGGCCGCGGGCCGCTGCCTGCACCTCGAGGGCCGCGACCTCCTCGGAGTCGAGCCGCAGCGAGTACACGGTCGTTGTTCCCGGCACCCGGCGACGTCGCGACAGCAATGCCTCGGCGGAGGCCTCGGCGGTCAACCGCGCCGGTCAGCGGCAGCCTGTTGATAACAGGGGGTGTATTACCGCCGTCATACACCCCCAGGACAACACACTGCAGCCGGCGGCTACCAGCCCCGCTCGGCCAACCGGTGCGGCTGCGGGATCTCGTCGACGTTGATGCCGACCATCGCCTCGCCCAGGCCGCGGGAGACCTTGGCGATGACGTCCGGGTCGTCGAAGAACGTGGTGGCCTTGACGATGGCCTCGGCACGCTGCACCGGGTTGCCGGACTTGAAGATGCCGGAGCCGACGAACACGCCCTCAGCGCCGAGCTGCATCATCATCGCCGCGTCGGCCGGGGTGGCGATGCCGCCCGCGGTGAACAGCACCACCGGCAGCTTGCCGAGCTCGGCGACCTCGCGCACGAGGTCGTACGGGGCCTGGAGTTCCTTGGCGGCGACGAACAACTCGTCCTCGGGCAGGTTCTGCAGCCAGCGCAGCTGGTCGCGCAGCTTGCGCATGTGCGTCGTCGCGTTCGACACGTCGCCGGTGCCGGCCTCGCCCTTGGAGCGGATCATCGCCGCGCCCTCGGTGATGCGCCGCAGCGCCTCACCCAGGTTGGTGGCGCCGCAGACGAAGGGAACGGTGAAGTTCCACTTGTCGATGTGGTTGGCGTAGTCGGCGGGGGTGAGCACCTCGGACTCGTCGATGTAGTCGACACCGAGCGACTGCAGCACCTGCGCCTCGACGAAGTGCCCGATGCGGGCCTTGGCCATGACCGGGATCGACACCTCGGCCACGATCGAGTCGATCATGTCGGGGTCGCTCATCCGGGAGACGCCGCCCTGGGCGCGGATGTCGGCCGGCACCCGCTCGAGCGCCATCACGGCGACGGCGCCGGCGTCCTCGGCGATGCGGGCCTGCTCGGCGGTGACGACGTCCATGATGACGCCGCCCTTGAGCATCTCGGCCATGCCTCGCTTGACACGGGCGGTGCCGACAGCGGGCCGATCAACAGAGGTAGACATGCTTCTGATTCTAACCGCGTACCGGAATGCCCTTGCGGATCAGGACCACCCAGGTGTTGCCGGGGTTGAGGCTCAGCGGCTTGCCGTTGCCGGCGGTCAGCGTGGTGCCGGCGCTGGTGCCGGCGCGTGACCACGTTCCGTCGATGCGCTTGCCCTGCCGGAAGACGGACACCGCGCCCGAGCCGATCGTCGTCGTGAACTGCGCCGGGTAGCCGTTGACGTCTTTGTCCGCGGGGTAGGAGTGCACTTCGCAGGACTGCACGATCACATTCGTGGCGGTGACCAGCTTGCCGTCGGCTGCGTGCTGGGCGGCCCCGTTGATGTAGCGGACGTACTTCTGGATCGAGGCATCCCACCTGAACTGGACAGCCGTACCGGTGCTGACGTTGTAGGTGCCGGTGACCGTCGTGCGCAGGTTCGTGCCCGTCGTGGCGGGCAGGCCGGCCAGGCTCGGGTTGAACGTCCAGCCGATGCTCGCAGGCTTGTTCGTCTTGACCTTCTTGGCGACCTTGGCGAGGTCGAGCGTCAGGTTGATGTAGTCGGACTGCGAGCGGTTGTTGCGGACGTAGTAGGCGGCGCCGGCGTCGTTGCTCCAACCGTTCAGACCGCTCTTCTGCCGGATGTTCAACGACACGCGGGCACCGCCGGAGTACGCCTCGGTGATCTTGCCGTACTGCAGCAGCAGGTCCGGGTCGCTGGGCCGCGTGCTGCGGACGTAACCGACGTTCGGCTTGTTGGTGCCGAAGATGGCGGCGAGACGGGTGTAGCCGGCCTCGACGGCCTCGATGTAGACGACGTCGGCCTTGTCGATGCCGACCTGAGGGCGGCCCGGCGCCGTGTCGTCGATCTTCACCGCGATGACCGGGGTGCTCGGCACGCCACCGACGCCGGTGTAGGGATTCTTCACGGCCGGGGCCGGGGCGGGCGTTGCACCGCTCGACACGGTGGGCGACGTCGAGGCCGGCGACGACGCTGTGCTCGAGGCGCTGCCGCTGCTGCTGCCGGTGCACGCAGTGAGGCCCAGCAGCGCGACGACAGCGAGCGAACCCACTGCGACGCGGGTGGAACAGGTCATCGATCCTCATCGGTGTCGGTGTGCGGTGACGGGACTGGCGCGTCGAGGGTCGCACCCGCGGGTCGGCGAACTGCTGCAGGCGGCAGCGTGTCGTCGATGTCGAAGAAATCGGGTTCGGCGCGGTGTCCGGCGAGATGCAGCAGCCGGGGCATCCGCCGCCCGCGCAGGGCCCGGGTGTCGCGGACCGCGTCGTTGTAGAAGCGACGGGCGATCAGGACGCGCGCAGCGGCCTCGCGCAACTCACCCTCGGCGGCCGGGTCGAGCGCGCCGGTGCCGGCGAGCAGCTCGCCGACGGCCCGCCCCACCGCGTTCTCGAGCGTCTGGCGCTGCCCGGCCGCGGCAGGTGCGTCGGCGATGTCGTGGGTCGTGACCTGATGCACGGCCGCGGCGAGGAATGCGCGGTCCACCGGCGCCGGCGGCGACCCGGGGGCGTCGAGCAGGCGCTGGACGGCGACCGCCCGACGCACCAGCTGGGCATCGAGGGCAGCCTCGGCCGCGTCGACCCTGGCATGCAAGCGGTCGAGACGGGTCAGGGTGAAGGTGACCCACATCGTCAGCAGGATCGCCAGTACGACAGCGATGACGAACCAGCCGATCAGGAGCACCTGCGCACTCTAGGCGTGCTCGATCAACCCTGTGCTCAAATCAACCCT
>CAZZVT010000162.1:0-8140 GCA_964657545.1 uncultured Jatrophihabitantaceae bacterium | reverse complement strand
GTGCGCTGGTCGCGCCGCTCGTGTACAGGTCCGATCCCACCGACGAGAACACGATCTACGTGTTCGCCTCGGCGGCCGGCGCCCCTAAGGATCCGCAGTGGTACGCCAACATCGTGGCGGCCGGGCACACCAGCGTCGAGGTCGGCGCCGAGACCTACGACGTCCGGGTCGAGACGCTGTCCGGCGAGGAGCGCGAGCGCATCTACGCAGCCCAGGTCGCGGCCATGCCGGGCTTCGGCGGGTACGCCGAGAAGGTCGAGGGCATCCGGGTCATCCCGGTCGTCGCGCTGCACCGCGTGCCCGCGGGCGGTTGAGCAGATGCCCGAGATGCACGTCCACCTGCGCTGGCCCGACGGTTCGGCGCAGCGCGTCTACAGCCCGTCACTCGTCATGACCGACCACCTCGACGAGGGCGCGAGCTACCCCGTCGAGGAACTGGTGCCGCGGATGCGCACCGCACTGCGCGCGGCGAGCGACCGGGTGCGGGCGTCGTACGGCTTCCCGTGCACGCGCGCCGCGGCGTCACTCGCCGCGGTCGAGGCTCGGGCCGCGCGGTACTCCGCCGACGACCGGGCAGTCGTGGTGGCCTTCGAGCGTTGAGGCGCGACCGGTCGTCGCTGCGGGCTGCCTATCCGCTCCGGCTGCGACACCGGGAACTGCACGCGCAGGCTCGGCGGGGCGAGTTGTGTCCACAACCAGGTCAGCATCGCCGGGTCGGCAGCTCGCCAGGCGGCGTAGTTGTGCCCGGCGCCGGCTTCCTGATGCAGGGTCACGGCGTCCAACCCGTGCAGCGCCCGCAGGAACGCGCGAGCGCCGGCAAGGTCCCCGGGGTCCGCCGAGCCCGCCATCACCCAGAACGACGGCAACGGGTGGGTTCCGGCCGGGAGGCCCTGGGCCGCCAGCAGCGGGTCGTTGGCCCGCTCGGCCGCCGGGTCGAAGTGCAGTGCCGCCGCGGCCGGGCCGTCGGTGGGCCGGAAGTAGCCGTCCATGATCGCGGCGGCCCCGAAAAGCGCCTGATGCCGAAGCGCCAGGTTGGCGGCACAGTAGCCGCCGGTCGAGTACCCGGCGATTCCCCATTCGGCCGGCACCCGCGTGACGCGGAACCGGGCCACGATGTCCGCCCGGACGTCCTGCGTGAGATAGGTGTCGTCCAAGGCTCGGGGCGCGTCGACACACTCCTCGTAGTGCGAGCCGATGGCGATCGTCGGGATGACCGCCACGACGGGACCCATCCGATGATCGGCGATCAGCTTGTCGAGGACGTCGCCGACGCGCATCTGCACGACCCAGTTCTGCGGAACGCCCGGGCTGCCGTGCAGCAGTTCGACGACCGGGAAAGCCGTGTTCGCGTAGGCGGGTTCGAAGTACTGCGGAGGCAGGTAGACGAGGGCCGGTCTCGAGATCCCGCTGTGCGCCCCCGGCAGCGAGACCTCCTCGATACGGCCTCTCCCGATGTCCTGAACGCCGCGCGCGGCCTTCGGTCCCGAGGCGAAGGTGGTGTAGCTGCCGTGCAGATCGGTCGAGAGCTGTGACCAGGTCTGGTAGTAGGCGTAGTAGTCGTTGACGATTGCGATCCCACTGCCGGCGGCGAGGACGATCGCCAGCAATCCGGCGAGCACCTGCACGACGACGACCCGGATCCGCACCGCCGCCACGATCCCGGCCGCAGCCGCGATGAGCAGCAGCGCCACGAGCAGCCACGAATTGGGTTCCACGTCAGGCCCCTCGTGTCCGGGTCACGACGAACGGGTCCAGAACCAGGGCAGCGCCGCAGCGAGCGAGGTCCGCCAGATGGCCCACGAATGGCTCCCCGGGGTCGTGCTCGCATGCACCGAGCGCACCGACCGCCGCGCGATGGTCGCGAGCGCCGTCTGATCGGCGACCACGGGGGTGTCGCGGGCCCCGCACTCGAACCAGACGGACAGCTCGCGGTAGCGATGGTGTCGCATCAGCAGGCCGGGGTCGTGCGCGTCGTAGGCGGTTCGGGACCCACCGAAGAGTTGCGCGATGGTGGCCGTCGGATCGTCGGTGTCGCCGACCGTGACGCGCCGCAGGCCGGAGAAGTCTCCGATGAACGACCACGTCGCGGCGCCCCGCAGCCCCAGAATCAGGGCGCAGGTCCCGCCCTCCGACAGGCCGGCGATGCCCCACGATCGCGCGCTGCCCGACACCGGCAGGTGCCGGCGGATCCAGGCTGGTAGGACATCGAGCAGGTAGCGCTCGACGTCGCCGCCACCGGTGGTCCGGATGCACTCGGTGTCATCGCGCAGCGAACCGTTGATGTCGGGCATGACGACCACCGGCGCTCTGCCACCGTGGGCTGCAGCGAACCGGTCCAGCGTCTGAGCCGCCCGGCCCAGAGTGATCCAGTCCGTCGGATGTCCGGTGGTTCCGTGCAGCAGCACGAGAACCGGGAAGCGTTCGTGCGGATGCGTGCGCGCCGCGGGCGGCAGGTAGATGACGGCGGGCCGGGGCGTGAATCCGGTGCTGCCGCCAGGGATCTGGCGGGTGAAGACCTGCCCCGGGCGAAACGCCTTCGCGGCCGCAGTGGGCGCGGCGGCTGCGGGGGCGGAAGAACCGGCGCCGACACCGGCAGCCCGGGTCCGGGTGAGCGACGACGACGCCTGACCGCTGCTGGTGCAGGCGGTGGCCACCAGCAGCACCAACATGCCGAGAGCGAGCGTCCGCACGCGATCACCCACGACGTGAGCGGTGCAGCAGCCGGGGACGGACCAGGAAGGACTCCGCTTCGAGGGCGGCCACCGCGATCCGCGGCAGGTCCCGTGCCGCCGGGTAGCAGATGAACCGCGGGTGCCACTGCGGCTGGAACTTGTCGTTGAAGCGGAAAAGCGATTCGATCTGCCACCACCGCGACGCCACGAGCAGGATCCGGCGCCACGCGCGCAGTACGGGCCCGGCGCCGATCCGGGCGCCGCGCTCCAGCGACTCCCGGAAGACCGCGAAGTTCAGCGACACCGCGTGCAGTCCGAGGCCGGGACAGGCGTTCACCGCAGAGACGATCATGAACTCATTGATGCCGTTGTCGCAGTCACGAGCCCGGCGCATGACGTCGAGCGAGATGCCGGACGGCCCCCACGGGACGAAGTGCAGCAGTCCCCTCAGCTCGCCGTCCTGTTCGGCGGTCACGATGACACAGTCCGGGTCCGACGGGTCGCCGAGCCGCGAGAGCGCCATCGAGAACCCACGCTCGACCGCGCCGCCGCGCCAGGTCTCGGCGGCCGCCCGGAGCCGTCGCACCTCGTCGTCGCCCACCTCGGACGTTCGACGGACGCGGACCCGGTAACCGGCCCGTTCGACCCGTGCACAGGCCTGCCGGACACCTCGCATGGCCCGTCCGTCCAGGCCGAAGGTGTTCGTGTCGAGCACCGCCTCGTCGCCGAGCCCGAGCGCGTCCAGCCCGAGATGACGTGCCCAGACGATCGCTGCGCGCTCGCTGCAGCCTATGACCGCCGGCGTCCAGCCGTAGCGGCGAACGAGGTCGCGGTAGGCCCCGATGGCACCCGGCCAGGCCTCGACGTCCCCGAGCGGGTCGCCGCTCACCAGAGCCACCCCGAACACGACGCGGTAGGCGATGGCGGCCTTGCCACTGGGCGACCACACGACGCTCTTGTCGCGTCGCAGCGCGAAGTAGCCCAGCGAATCGGTGTGACCGTGCCGCGCGAGCAGGGCACGCACGCGGGTCTCGTCGTCCGTGGCGAGGTGCGTGGTCGGCTCGAAGGGCAGCAGCAGCAGTAATACGCCCGACACCAGGGTCAGCAGTCCGAAACCCAGCAGTGTGGCATGGACGGCGTCGGCGTAGTCGTCGCTGGTGATGGACAGCCCGCCGCCGAGGCCGACGAATGATCGGGCGATCTCGGCGAGGCGCGCGCCGAGCGTCGCGCCGGCCGAGACGTGGCCCGGCAGGTAGAGCAGCACCAGCCCGACCGCGACGCCGAGGGCAAGGAACTGACCGGCCACGCGGACCGCGAAACCGCGACCGGTCGGGTCGTCGAGCGAGGCGAATCGTGACCGGGTGAGCACCAGGCCGATGAGCAGCACGGTCACCACCGTCGACTCGATCGGACGCCAATCGTCTCGAACGACGTCGACGAAGCAGATGGTGGTGCACGCGCCGATCGCGAGGATCAGTGCCGATCGCTTTCCCCGCCGCAGCCCGACGGCCACCCGCAGCAGCAACAGCCCGGACACCGCCACCGCCACCTCGACGGTCCGGTTGCCGGGGGTCAGCTCGATAGGGCTGAAGGCCGACAGAACCCCCCAGGGGTGCGCCCACAGCACGTCGGTCAGCGACAGCGCACCCGCGAGCGCGGCGACGTACGCGCTGAGTCGGGGAGCGTGTTCGGCAAGTCGGGCGGCTCGACCGCGCGCCGTCATTGCCGCGCGTGAGCGCGCGGCTGTGGTCAGCTGATCGGTCAACGAGGCCCCCCAACGGTCGGATCCGTCGTGGGGAAGCTTGGAGCGATCGGCCAAGTAATTGTGATCGGGCTCAGGGAATGCTTCACGTTTCCGCAGCATTTCCACAGCGCATAGGCTGCACGGGTGACGTTGTTCGGGTCCGACGAGTCGGCGGATACGACCGTCGAGCCCACGTTCGACCCCACCGCTCCGTTGGCTGCCAGGATGCGTCCGCGCACGCTCGACGAGGTCGTCGGTCAGGGGCACCTGCTCGCGGCGGGGTCGCCGTTGCGGCGCCTGGTCGAGGGCGACAGCCCGATGTCGCTCGTGCTCTACGGCCCGCCCGGCACCGGCAAGACCACGCTGGCGCTGATCGTCTCGAGCGCCACCAACCGCCGCTTCGAGCAGCTGTCGGCGCTGAACGCCGGGGTGAAGGACGTCCGCGAGATCATCGCCCGGGCCAAGGCCGAGCTGACGCACAACGGCCGGCAGACCGTGCTGTTCATCGACGAGATCCACCGCTTCAGCAAGACGCAACAGGACTCCCTGCTCGCGGCGGTCGAGGCCCGGCACGTCACCCTCGTCGCGGCGACCACCGAGAACCCGTTCTTCTCCATCGTCGCGCCGCTGCTGTCGCGCAGCCTGCTGCTCACCCTGCAGCCGCTCGACGACGCCGCGGTCGGGCGGCTCGTCGACCGTGCGCTGCGCTCGGAACGCGGCCTCAACGACGGGGTGACCCTCGACGCCGACGCGCGTGACCACCTGTTGCGCATTGCCGGCGGCGACGCCCGGCGCGCCCTCACCGCGCTGGAGGCGGCCGCCGGCACCGTGTTGGCCGAGGGTCGCGACAGCGTCGACCTCGGCACGCTCGAGCAGGCTGTCGACAGCGCTGCGGTGCGTTACGACCGCGACGGCGACCAGCACTACGACGTCATCAGCGCGTTCATCAAGTCCATCCGTGGCTCCGACGCCGACGCCGCGGTGCACTACCTGGCCCGCATGCTGGAGGCCGGTGAGGACGCGCGTTTCATCGCCCGGCGCCTGGTCGTGCACGCCAGCGAGGACATCGGGCTGGCCGATCCCACCGCCCTGCTCGCAGCGACCGCGGCCGCGCAGGCCGTGCAGCTCATCGGCATGCCCGAGGCGCGCATCAACCTGACGCAGGCGACGATCCACCTGGCTTTGGCACCGAAGTCGAATGCGGTCGTCCGCGCGATCGGCGAGGCCCAGGCCGACGTCAGGGCGGGATTGGCCGGGGCTGTCCCGCTGCCGCTGCGCGACGCGCACTACGCCGGCGCCGGGAAGCTCGGCGCGGGGGAGCAGTACGTCTACCCGCCGGACACACCGGACGGCGTGGTCGCCCAGCAGTACCCGCCCGACGAACTCGTCGACCGCGACTACTACCACCCGGCCGGTCGGGGCGCCGAACGGGCGGTGGCCGAGCGGCTCGAGCGGCTGCGATCGGTTGTCCGAGGCCGACCGGACGCCGGACGGTGACCAGCTAGGGTCGTCCGTACTCACGGTCGAGACCACTGGCCGACATGCGCCACCGCCACTCGTTGGGAGACCTGATGTCCGGAGCCGCCATCGCCGCGTTGATCGCAGCGGGCGCGTTCGTCCTGCTGGTCCTGCTGCTCGCCTTTCCCCTGCTCAAGCTCGGACGCACGCTGGACGAGGCCACCCTGGCCGTCCGCAAGACCCACGAGGGCGCGGCGCCGATTCTTGTCGAGGCGCAGAGCACGGTGCTGCAGCTCAACGCGCAGCTCGGCCAGCTCGAGAGCATCGCGGCGAACGTCAACTCGATGACCACCAACGTGGCCGCCATGACCTCGGTCGTGTCGAGCACGCTCGGCAGCCCGATGATCAAGGCTGCGGCCTTCACCTACGGTGTGCGAAAGACGGTCTCCGACCGTCGCGACACCGACGCGATCAAGGCAGCTCGCACCGCTCGCCGCAAGGACCGCACCGGACGCGGCGCCCGGCACGGGAAAGCCTGATGCGGCGGCTGTTCTGGCTCGCCATGGGCGTCACGATCGGGGCGTTGGTGGTGCGCAAGCTGAGCCGTGCGGCCGAGAAGCTCACCCCGAGCGGGATCGCGTCCGGCATCGGCGAAGGACTGTCCGACCTCGCCGACTCGATCGGTGAGTTCGCCGCCGACGTCCGCGCGGCGATGTCCGAGCGCGAGACGCAGCTGCGGGAGAGCACCGGTCTCGACGGCTCGGCCCACCGCGAACCGCCGCCCGCCTGACGCTGCGTCGCTGAAGCACCAGCCGGTGCGACAGGCGGTGATCCGCCTGGTGCCGCTACTAGGTCTCGGCCGTCCGACGGGCGAGCAGGTAGGCGCGGGTGCTGGGGTACTCGACGTCCGGCACCGGTGCACGCACGAGCCGGGCCGTGATCTCGAAGCCGGCAGCCCCGAGCTCGGCGGCGAGGGCGTCCGCGGCGACGAAGTGATGATCCAGCTGCACCGGGTGGCCGAGCAGTTCGGTGGTGCGGTGCAGCTCCCCGGCGGTACGTCCCGGTGCGTCGACGTGGACCGACACCAGCAGGTGGCCGCCCGGTCGCAGGACGCGATGCACCTCGGCGAACACCGCCTGTCGCTCGTCCGACGTGAAGTGGATCACCGAGTACAACGCGACGGCACCCGCGAGCGACCCGTCGGCCAGCGGTAGGTCGAGCATCGATGCGACCTCGAACGTCAGCCCGGGCGCGTCGGCACGAGCCGTCGCGATCATCTCCGACGACAGATCGAGGCCGAGCACCGCCGGATGGAGCCGCGCCAGGTAGCGGGTGACGTGCCCGGGTCCGCAACCGAGATCGGCCAGCACGCCGTCGGCGGCCAGCTCGCACACCGCGGCGAGCAGGGCACGATCGAGCGGCTTGTGGGCGAGTTCGTCGCCGAGTTGCGCTGCGTAGTCCGTCGCGACCGCGTCGTACGCCGCCTGCACGTCCTGCATACCGTCGGGCATGGTCATGCCTCTGCGGCGTCGAGGGCGGCCGGAGCCGCGACGATGACCGCCGACCGGGGCGCGCCTGCCATGCCGGTCATGGTGGCACGTCGCGGCGGAAAAGCCGTCGTCACGCGTCTGGCAGCATGGTCCTGTGGATTCTGCGGAGATTCGGTCACGGTTCCTGGGGCACTTCGAGCGCAACGGTCACGTCGTCGTGCCGAGCGCACCGCTGCCCTTCGACGACCCGAACCTGCTGTTCGTGGTCGCCGGCATGACCCAGTTCGTGCCCTACTTCATCGGCCAGCAGACGCCGCCGTGGCCGCTGGCCACGAGTGTGCAGAAGTGCATCCGCACCCTGGACATCGACGAGGTCGGCAAGACCACCCGGCACGGCACGTTCTTCCAGATGAACGGCAACTTCAGCTTCGGCGACTACTTCAAGGAGGGCGCCATCAAGCTCGCCTGGGAGTTGTCGACGAACTCGGTCGCCGATGGCGGGTTCGGGCTCGACGGCGAGCGCATCTGGCCCACCGTCTACCTCGACGACGACGAGGCGTTCGACATCTGGCGGCGCGTGATCGGCGTGCCCGTCGAGCGGATCGTGCGACGCGGCAAGGAGGACAACACCTGGGACATGGGCATTCCCGGTCCGGCCGGATCGTGCAGCGAGCTGTTCTACGACCGCGGTCCCGACTACGGCCCCGAGGGCGGCCCGGCCGTCGACGAGGACCGCTACATGGAGTTCTGGAACCTCGTCTTCATGCAGTACGAGC
>CAZZVT010000161.1:0-8169 GCA_964657545.1 uncultured Jatrophihabitantaceae bacterium | reverse complement strand
AACAAGGAACAGGGCATGACCATCACCGGTGGATCGGGCCTGTCCAAGGACGAGATCGACCGGATGATGAAGGACGCCGAGGCGCACGCCGAGGAGGACAAGCGCCGCCGCGACGAGGCCGAGATCCGCAACACCGCCGAGGGCCTGCAGTTCACGACCGAGAAGTTCCTGGCCGAGAACGGCGACAAGCTGCCCGAGGACAAGCGTGGCGAGCTGCAGACCGCGGTCGACGAGCTGAAGAAGACGCTCGAGGGCGCCGACTTCGAGGCGATCAAGTCGGCTCAGGAGAACGTCTCCCGCATCGCGTCCGAGGCCGGCGGTGCCATGTATGCCGCGGCGGCTGCGGACGCCGGCGAGGGTGACGCGTCCACAGGTCCCGACTTCACGAAGGCCCCCGGCGATTCGGCCGGCTCGGACGACTCGGTCGTCGACGCCGAGGTGGTCGACGAGGGGCCTGACGGCAAGTGAGCCAGGCAGACCCCCGCGAGCCCGAGGAGCCACCCATCCGGTTCACGGACAACCGCAAGATCAAGCGCGATGCCGGGTCCGAGTCGGTCGCGCCGGACGAGAACACCTCCTCCGGCGCCCCGGCGAGCGAGACGGCGACCGAGCCGTCGCCCGGCCCGGTCGTGGAGGGGGCGGAGGTGCCGACGGTCGAGGCGAGCCTGCTCGACGAGCGCACCGCCGACCTCCAGCGACTGCAGGCCGAGTACGCGAACTACCGCAAGCGCGCCGAGCGTGACAGGTTGCAGGCCGGTGATGCCGCAGTCGCCCGCGTACTCGTCGATCTGCTTCCCGTCATCGACGACCTCGAGCGCGCCAAGGAGCACGGCGACCTCGGCGGCCCGCTGAAGGCCGTGGCCGACAAGCTCGACGGCGTCACCGCGAAGCTCGGGTTGACTGCTTTCGGACAGGTGGGCGACCCGTTCGACCCAGCACGTCACGAGGCCGTCCTGCACGACGAGAGCAGCGAGGTCACCGTGCCGACCTGCACCACCGTGATGCGCCCCGGCTACACCGTCCACGACCGCCTGCTGAGGGCCGCCATGGTCGGAGTCAGCGACCCGAGCAATCCCGAAGCGCAAAGTAGCCGTCAAGCGGAGAGCGACCCCGGCGAAACCCCCTCCAACCCACCGAACGAGAAGCCGGAGGGCGACCAACCCCCCGTGAGCTGAAGGAAAGGGCCGAGGACGACGAACCCGCCCGCAGGAGTGGGCGCCCGCTCTATTAAGCGCCCACTCCGAGGACGGGATTCGTCGCCCGCAGGCCCGTACGCAACCAGAGAGAAGGTGACTACGAGCGTTGAGTACCAAGGACTACATCGAGAAGGACTTCTACAAGGCGCTCGGCGTCGCCAAGGACGCGTCCGCGGCTGACATCAAGAAGACTTACCGCAAGCTCGCCCGCGACCTGCACCCGGACAAGAACCCGGGTGACACGGCATCCGAGCGTCGCTTCAAGGAGGTGTCCGAGGCATATTCCGTTCTCTCGGACGCCGGGAAGCGCAAGGAGTACGACGAGGCGCGCTCGCTGTTCGCCGGCGGTGGGAGCGGTGTCCCGGGCGGCGGTTTCAGCGGCCGGTCGGGTGGCCGCGCGGGCTTTGACATGTCCGACCTGTTCGCCGGCGGCGGCCCGACGAGCAGCAACCTCGGTGACCTGTTCGACGGCCTGTTCGGCCCGAACGCAGGGTCGTCGTCGCGCACCGGGCGCGGCACGTCGGCCGGGCCGCGTCGGGGTCAGGACGTCAACGCCGAGATGACGCTGGACTTCGAGGAGGCGGTGCGCGGCACGACGCTGCCCCTGAAGCTGTCATCGCCCGGGGTCTGCGCTACGTGTCACGGCAATGGCGCCCGCCCCGGAACCAGTCCGCGAACCTGTCCGACGTGTGGTGGTTCGGGTTCGGTCATGTCCAATCAGGGCGGTTTCGGTTTCAGCGAGCCGTGCCGGGACTGTCGGGGGGCAGGTCAGCTCGTCGACGACCCGTGCCCGGAGTGTCGCGGTTCCGGTTCGACGACGAGGACCCGAACCATCACGGTGCGCATCCCGACCGGTGTTCGTGACGGGTCACGGATCCGTCTGACAGGTAAGGGGTCGCCCGGGGCGAACGGCGGCCCGGCCGGCGACCTGTACGTCGCTGTCCACGTCAGAGCTCACCCGCTGTTCGGCCGCACGGGTGACGACCTGACCCTCACGGTGCCGCTGTCCTTCGTCGAGGCGACGCTCGGCACGACGCTCCGGGTGCCGACCCTCGACGGGTCGGTGGCGGTCAAGGTCGCGCCCGGCACGCCGAGCGGCCGAACCCTGCGGGTACGCGGACGCGGCGTGGCCGCCCGTCCGGGCGCCGGCGATCTGCTCGTGACCGTCGAGGTCGCCGTGCCGCAGCAGGTCAACGACGAGGCGCGCGCCGCTCTCGAGGCGTTCGCCGCGGCCCAGCCGGACGATCCGCGACCGCAGATCACCGCCGCGCTGTCCGCGGTCCGTGCGCCGTCCGGCGGTGAGACCCATGGCTGAGCGCCGCCGGCTGCCCGGTGAGCTACCCGAGGACGCACCGGTGTTCGTGATCTCGGTGGCCGCCGAACTGGCGGGCATGCATGCCCAGACGTTGCGCCAGTACGACCGGCTGGGTCTGGTGACGCCGGGGCGCACGGTGGGCGGTGGGCGGCGGTACTCCGCACGCGACGTCGCCTTGCTCCGGGAGGTCCAGCGGCTGTCCCAGGACGAGGGCGTGAACCTCGCCGGCATCAAACGCATCATCGAACTGGAGTCCCACGTCGAGGCGCTGCAGCAGCGGATGGCCGAACTCGCGAGCGAACTCGACCGCGCGCATGCGCAGCTGATGGCCGGCAGCGGTCAGTCGACGGCGCTGGTCGTATGGCGGCCCCAGCGACGCTGATCAGCCGGTCACGCCGCGCCGCTCGTCGCCGCCGCCCGGTCCCGCACACCGCGCGCCAGTCGTGCAGCCGAGTCGTGTGCAGCCGTTCCATCCCCTAGGGTTGCGAAATCAGTGAAGTGAAGCAGGGATGAAGGGACGGGCATGACGCAGCTGCGCGCCGGCCTGGGCGCTGAGCTGGGCGCGATGCTGCCCGCTCCTGCGCCGGAGACGGTGCCGGGTACGACGGTCGTCCCCGCCCAGCAGCCGTTGTGGAGTGTGCAGTACCGCCTGGCGCTGGTCACGCTGGATCTCTGCGTCATCATCGCGGCCACGATCCTGGGTTACGAGCTGCGGTTCGGGTCGAGCGGCAACGGCATCACGGCGACGGACTATCTGCTCGTCGGGCTTGCCATCGCCGCCGGGTGGCCGGTGGCCCTACAGGCTGCCGGCGGGTACGAGATCCGGCACATCGCCACCGGGCCCGAGGAGTTGAAACGGGTCCTGCGCGCCAGCGGCACCGTTGTCAGCCTGCTGGCTGTCATCTGTTACGCGACCAGAACCCCGATCGCCCGCGGCTACGTGGTGGGTGTCATTCCGCTGGGCGCTGTCCTGCTCATCATCGAGCGCGCGGCGGTCCGGCGGTACGTGAACAAGCGCCGCTTGCGCGGCGAGTGGGTCTACCGCATCCTGGCGGTGGGCACCAGCGACTCGGTCACCCACCTGCTCGAAACCACCAACCGCGCGCGGAACGCCGGGTTGCTCGTCGTCGGCGCCTGCGTCGAGGACCGCGAGCCGGGTAGCTACCTCGCCGACGCGGTACCCGTGCTCGGCGGTGTGCTGGAGGCTGCCGAACAGGCGTCGGCGTTGCAGGTCGACGTCATCGCGGTCACGGGCAGCGGTCTCGGCCCTCGCGCGGTCCGCGAGCTGGGCTGGCAGCTCGAGGGCACCAACCGGGGCCTGGTGCTCGCGCCGTCGCTGACCGAGATCGCCGGCAGCCGCGTCCACGTGAGCCCGGTCGAGGGTCTGCCCCTCGTCTGGCTCGACACACCTGGTCTGAAGAAGCTGCCGCGTCTGGTCAAACGTCTCTTCGACCTGGTCGGCGCCGTCATCGCGCTGCTGCTGGCCTCCCCGGTCCTGCTCGCCGCAGCCGTCGCCATCAAGACCACCAGCCGGGGCCCGGTGTTGTTCCGTCAGCGCCGGCTCGGGATCCACGGGTCCGAGTTCAGCATCCTGAAGCTGCGTTCCATGTACAGCGACGCAGAAGGCCGACGCGACGAACTGCTCGAGATGAACGAGCAGGAAGGCGGCGGGGTGCTGTTCAAGATTCGCAAGGACCCGCGGATCACGCCCGTCGGGCGCTGGTTGCGCAGGCTGTCCATCGACGAACTGCCACAGCTGCTGCACGTCCTGACGGGCACCATGTCGCTGGTCGGTCCACGACCGCTGGCCGCCGTCGACTCGAACTACACCGGCTCGGCCCGTCGCCGCCTGCTGGTGCGCCCCGGCGTCACCGGTCTCTGGCAGATCAGCGGCCGCTCCGAGACGACCTGGGAGGACGCGGTCCGTTTCGACCTGTACTACGTCGAGAACTGGAGCATCGGTCTGGACGTCAGCATCCTCTTCCGCACCGCACTGGCCGTTCTCGGTCGACGTGGGGCGTTTTGAGCGGTTCCTGCGGGTTCGACGCCTGACTCCACCGGTCACGGGAATTTCGACTTCGCACCGGGCTCACGGTCGGCTAACCTCCAACCAGGGGGACCGTCCAGCGCTGTTCGGCGTCGACCACACGTGAGAGTGGAACCCCATGTCAGCTCTAGCCAAGCCCGTCGCGGCTGTTGCCGGCGCGATCGCGCTGCTGCTCACCGGTTTGTTTTTGCTCGCAGGGCCGGTCGGCGCCTACCCCGCAGGCGTGTCCGCGACGATCTCGATCTCCACCACGACGCCGCGCGCCGGCGCAACGATCACGATCTCGGGCGCGGCCTTCAAGCCGCGCGAGCGCATCTCCATCGAGTTCCACTCGGTCGGCTACGACCTCGGTTCGACCTACGCAACCGGTGCCGGCACCTTCACCACTGTCGTGACCATCCCGAAGAACGCGTCGGGTATGCACGACATCGTCGCCACCGGCGTGACGTCCGGTGAGTCGGCCATCCTGACGCTCGACGTCCAAGGCCCCGGCAGCTCCCGCAACGCGGGTTACTCGGCCGCATCGGTGAGTGGCAGCGGCACCGACAGCGAGGGCCTGAGCAACACCGGCGTGGCCGTCATCGGTATCGGCGCGGTCGGTGTGGTGCTGTTCGTCGGCGGCAGCCTGCTGCTCGTCGCCGGGAAGCGTCGCAGGATCCGCGCCTGACCCACGCCGCTACCTCGGCCCCGCGCATGAACCCATCCCAGCAGCCGCTGCGCACCCGGCGGCCGTCACCGCACCCCCGCCCCGACCCGCCGAGCGAGCCGGCACCCACCGCCGGGCCACCCCTGCGGCACGGACACCGACGGGTGTCGACCAGGCGGCCGCGTCGCCGATACGGCCCGGCGCTCTTGATCACGGGTGGACTGATCGTGCTGGCCGGGATCTACCTCGTGATCACCGCGCTGCTGGCCCGTCGGCAACTGGTGGCCGTCAGCGAGGAGGTGTCCCAGTTGCGGACTCAGATCTCGGCCGGCGATCTCGACGCAGCACGGACCACCGCCGGCCGGATCGCCGAGCACGCCGGCAGCGCCCACGGCTACACGTCGGGTCCGGTGTGGGCGGTCGCAGCTGCCCTGCCGGTTGGCGGGACGCCGCTGGACACCGTGCGCACGATCACCGGCCAGGTCGACGTCCTGGGCGGCCGGGTGCTGCCCGAGATCGTCACGGCCACCCGCACCCTCGACCCCACGACGTTGCGCAAGCCCGACGGCTCGCTGGATCTGACGCGCATCCAGTCGATCGCGCCGGGGCTGTCCACCGCCGACGCCACCATGACCCGAGCCGCCGCGCGGATCGCAGCCCGGCCGGCCTCGACCTGGCTGAGCCCCGTCGACTCCGCGCGCTCCCAGCTGGTGACGCAGCTGCGCGCACTCGGCGCGACCGTGCATTCGGCCGAGCTGGCGGCGCGGATCGCGCCGGAGATGCTCGGCGCAAACGGCGTCAAGCGGTACTTCGTGGGCTTCCAGAACGACGCCGAGGCGCGCGGCACCGGCGGCCTGCCGGGCGCGTTCGGGATCGTCCAGGCCGATCACGGCAAGCTCTCGATCGTCCGATTCGAGTCCGACACCGAGCTGCTGGGCGTGTCGAGCGGCCAGGATCTCGGCTCCGACTACAACGCGCTGTGGCACAGCTCGACGCCCTACAGCCAGTACGTCGACAGCAACGTCAGCGCCCACTTCCCCTACGCCGCACGTATCTGGCTGGCCATGTGGCAGCGCAAGACGGGACAGAAGCTGGACGGTGCTCTCGCGCTCGACCCGGAGGCGCTGTCGTACCTGCTCGCGGTCACCGGCCCGGCGACGCTGCCCGACAGGAGTGTCGTCAGCGCCGGGAACGTCGTGGCGCTGACCCAGCAGGTGCTGTACGCCCGCTACCCGAGCGACGGCCAGAGCGCCGAGCGCAAGCGCTACCTGCTGGCGGTCGCGCGGTCGGCCAGCGAGAAGATCCTCGCCTTCCGCGGCAGCACGACCGCGCTGGTCAGGGCGGCCGGCAGCGCCGGAGCGCAGCGTCGGCTGCTCGTCTACAGCACGACGCCGGCCACCGAGGCCGAGCTGACGCAGACCTCGCTGTCCGGCGCCGTCGAGGCGACCAAGAGCCCCTACGTGGGGTTGGTCGTCAACAACGACGCCGGCAACAAGCTCGACTACTACCTGAAGCGGCAGCTGACGTGGGAACGCAGCGGCTGCGGGTCGCGTCGCGAGGTCAGCGTGACGATCGCGCTGACCAACGGTGCGCCCGCCTCGGTCCCGGCCTACGTCGCGCAACGCAACGACCATCCGGCCTACCGCACCGCCAGGGGCGACAACCGCCTGGGCGTCTTCTACTACGGCACCGCCGGAGCGTTCCTGCAGTCGGCGACCCTCGACGGGAAACCGGCGCTGATCGGCAGCGGAACCGAGCAGGGCCACCCCGTGTACTTCGCCGACGTCGAGCTGCCCAGGGGTAGGACCCGGACCCTCGTCCTGCACTTCCTCGAACCCACCGGTACGGGCGCTCCGACGGTGCTCCGCCAACCGCTGGTGCAGCCGCTGGCGGTCACGGTGCAGGATCACAGCTGCGGGTAGCGGACGCGCCCGGCCGACCCGTCAGCCTTGAGCGGAACTGACTCAACTTCTCGGGCGTTCACCACTGGAGATGCAGCTGATCGCTCCATCCGTCGCACCGGAGGTGACCCGACCATGGATCTAACGACCCGCACCACCCAGGCCGTGAACAGCGCCGTGAAGCAGGCCGCCGAGAACGGCAACCCCACCGTCGAGGACGCGCACCTGGCCGTCGCGTTGCTCGACGACGCGCAGACCCTGACCCGTCCGCTGCTGCAGGCGATCGGTGCCGACCCGCTCGCCGTGCGTGCCGAGCTGGCGCGCGTCGTCGAGAAACTGCCGTCGGCCAGTGGATCCTCGGTCGCGGCCCCGCAGACCTCACGCAGCATGCTCGCGGTGCTCGGTGCCGCCGAGCGGGCAGCTCGCGCGCGCAGTGACGAGTTCGTCAGTGCCGAGCACCTGCTGCTCGCTCTCACCGAGCAGAGCAGCGACGTCACAGAGGTCCTACGCCAGCACGGCGTGACGACCGCGGCGCTGTCCGATGCGCTCGAGTCGATCCGGGGGTCGCAGCACGTCACGTCGGCCGATCCCGAGGGCACGTTCCAGGCGCTCGAGAAGTACGGCGTCGACCTCACCGAGGCCGCACGGTCCGGCAAGATCGACCCGGTGATCGGCCGCGACGCCGAGATCCGTCGCGTCGTGCAGGTGCTGTCGAGGCGGACGAAGAACAACCCCGTCCTGATCGGCGAACCGGGCGTCGGCAAGACCGCGGTCGTCGAGGGTCTGGCTCAGCGCATCGTCGAGGGCGACGTCCCCGAGTCGTTGCGCGGCAAGAAGCTGATCTCGCTCGACCTCGGGGCGATGATCGCCGGCGCCAAGTACCGCGGCGAGTTCGAGGAACGGCTCAAGGCGGTGCTCACCGAGATCAAGGATTCCGGCGGGCAGGTCGTGACGTTCATCGACGAGCTGCACACCGTCGTCGGCGCGGGTGCCACCGGCGAGGGTGCGATGGACGCCGGCAACATGCTCAAGCCGATGCTGGCCCGCGGCGAGCTGCGCATGGT
>CAZZVT010000160.1:0-8177 GCA_964657545.1 uncultured Jatrophihabitantaceae bacterium | reverse complement strand
CGCAACGTCCGGATGGGGGTCAACTACGGCGTCAACAAGGTGCGCGTCCCGGCGCCGGTGCCTGTTGGCAGCCGGGTGCGCGCCACCAGTTCGGTGCTGAGCGTCGAGCGTCTGGACGCGCGGTCGGCGCAGGTGGTCACGCGGATCACCGTCGAGATCGAGGGCGGCAGCAAACCCGCCTGCGTGGCGGAGACGGTCGCGCGGATGTACTTCGAGGGCTGAGCGCGCTCAGCCGGCGGGCGGCGCGTCCGGGTCGTCGCCCTCGGGCCGGCGGCGCTGCTCGCGCATCCGCGCGTCGAGCACGGCCAGGAACTCGTCGTCGTCGTCGGGGGAGCTCGCTCGCAGCCGGGCCGGACGCGCCGCACCGACCAGGGCGGGCTCGCGCAGCCAGGGTCGGCCGAACACGAGCCACGCGACGGCACCGATCGCGTTGAAGACGATGACGATCGCAAGCCAGCCGAGCTTGGGCAGGTTGCGCACCTGGTCGCGACGGGTGACGAGCACATCGATGATGCAGTAAACCCACACCCCGAAGACGACGACGCCGAGGACTCCGTCGAACAGCAGCATGTGCGAACTCCCGTCAGGCTGGACGACCGCGAGGTTACGCGGCGAAACGAAGGTTCAGCTCTGAGCGCCGGATCGGGGATCGGGCCGGGAGGGTAGGTTCGCCGTCGTGGCCGGTGACCCGCCCAGCGTCGGTCTGGTGCAGCAGGTGCTCGACACCTGGTTCGACCCGCAGTGGGCCGAGCCGTGGGACGCGGTCGGGCTCGTGTGCGGCGACCCCGACGAGCCCGTGCACCGCATCCTGCTCGCGGTCGACGCCGTACCCGCCACCGTCGCCGAGGCGCTGGGTCACCGCGCCGAGCTGTTGATCACCCACCATCCGCTGCTGCTGACCGGCGTGCACGGCGTCCCGGCCGACGATCCCAAGGGCTCGCTCGTGCACCGGATGATCCGCGGCGGGGTCGCGCACCTCGTCGCCCACACGAACGCCGACGTGGCCGACCCCGGCGTGTCCGACGCCTTGGCCACGCGGCTGGGTCTCACCGGCCTGCGGCCGCTGGCGCCGCAGGACGAGGCTGCTCTGGACAAGCTCGTCGTGTTCGTCCCGCTGCCCGACGCCGAGGCGCTGATCGAGGCCCTGGCCGCCGCGGGCGCGGGACGCCTCGGCGACTACGACCACTGCGCGTGGACGACGTCGGGTGAGGGCCGGTTCCGACCGCAGCTCGGCGCGCACCCGACGATCGGGACGATCGGCGCCCTCGAACGTCTCCCCGAGACGCGGATCGAGATGGTGGTGCCGCGGTCGGCGCGCACCGACGTGATCGCCGCCCTACGCGCGACCCACCCCTACGAGGAGCCGGCGTTCGACCTGCTGACCCAGGCGCCGTTGCCGTCGCGTCGGGGCACCGGGCGTATCGGCGAGCTCGCCACGACGACGACGCTGGCCGCCTTCACCGCGCTCGTGGCTGCCGCCCTGCCCGCCACGACGTGGGGCGTCCGCGCGGCCGGCGACCCCGACCGTCCGGTGCGCACCGTCGCCGTCTGCGGTGGTTCCGGTGGCTCGCTTGCCGACGAGGCCCGCCGTCGGGGTGCCGACGTCTACGTCACCGCGGATCTGCGTCACCACTCGACGCTGGAAGCCGTCACCGAGCTGGGTCCGGGCGCGATGGCGATGGTCGACGCCGCGCACTGGGCCACCGAGGCGCCGTGGCTCGACGCGCTCGCCGCCGCACTGCGCGAACGCTTCGGCACTACGGTGGAGATCCGGGTCTCGCAGCTCGTCACCGATCCCTGGACGGTGCACGAGCCGTCGCGCTGACACCCGCCCGCACCGATGCCAGTCCGAGGAGCGCGAACCGCACGTGAATGCCGATCCCGCCGACCAGCTGCAGCTGCTCGAGCTGCAGGCCGCCGACACCGCGCTCGCGCAGCTCGCACACAAGCGGCGCACGCTGCCCGAGCTCGCGCAGCTCGCCGAGCGCGGGCAGGTCGCGGTCGACATCGGTAACCGGACGATCGACGCGCAGACCCTCGTCGCCGACATCGAGCTCGAGCAGCGTCGCCTCGAGAACGACGTCGACACGGTGCGCACCCGCACGAGCAAGGACGAGGCGCGGCTGCAGGCCGGCGGCCTGCCGTCACGCGAGCTCGAGGGCCTGCAGCACGAGATCGTCTCGCTCGCCCGCCGGCAGGCCTCGCTCGAGGACGACCTGCTCGAGGTGATGGAGCGCGCCGAGCAGGCCGACGCCGAGCTGGCCGCGGCGAAGTCCGCGCAGGAGTCGGTCCGAGCCGAGGTCGACGACCTCGAGTCCCGCCGCGATGCCGCGTTTCTCGACATCGACGAGGCCGTCGGGCAGCGTCAACCGCAGCGCGCCGCGATCGCCGCGGCCTTGCCCGCCGACCTGCTGGCGCTCTACGAGAAGTCCCGCGCGGCCGGCGGCCACGGCGCGGCCATGCTGCGTCAACGGCGGTGCGAGGGCTGCCGGATCGAGCTGTCCGGCAGTGAGGTGTCGGCGCTGCGCTCAGCCGCGCCCGACGCCGTGGTGCGCTGCGAGAACTGCCGCGCGATCCTGGTCCGAACCGCGGAGTCCGGACTCTGAGCGCCGTCATCGTCGAGGCCGACGGCGGCTCGCGCGGCAACCCCGGGCCGGCCGGGTACGGCGCGGTCGTCTTCGACGCCGTTTCCCGCGACGTGCTGGCCGAACGCTTCGACGCGATCGGCGTCGAGACCAACAATGTGGCCGAGTACCGGGGCCTGATCGCCGGCCTGCAGGCAGCGCGCGACCTGGGGGCCGATCGGGTCACCGTACGGATGGATTCCAAGCTGGTCGTCGAACAGATGTCCGGACGCTGGCAGGTGAAGCACCCCGCCATGCGTCCGCTGAACCTCGAGGCCCGCGAGCTGAGTCGCGACTTCGACGACATCTCCTTCGAATGGATCCCACGCGAGCGCAACAAGCACGCCGACCGGCTCGCCAACCAGGCGATGGACCGCGCCGCCGGCGTCGAGCCCCGCCCTGCCCGCCTGAGCACCGGCTCGTGGACCCCGCCCACCGGCCCGGCCACCCGGGTGCTGATCGTGCGGCACGGCGCCACTGCGCATTCGGCGCAGCGTCGGTTGTCGGGGCGCAACGACCTACCGCTCGACGACGTCGGCACCGCGCAGGCCGCCGCCCTGGCCACGCGTGACTTCGGCGCCGTCGAGGTGATCGTCAGCTCACCGCTGCGCCGCGCGCGGCAGACGGCCGAGGCGATCGCCGCGCCGCGCGGGTTGGACGTCCAGGTCGTCGACGATCTCGCCGAGGTCGACTTCGGCGCCTTCGAGGCAATGACGATGGCCGAGGCGCAGGCGGCCCACCCGCAGGCCGCGCAGGCGTGGCTCGATTCGGTCGAGGTCGCGCCGCCCGGCGGCGAGTCCTTCGCTGCGCTCGACCGGCGCGTCCGCCGGGCGCGCGACTCGATCCTGGCCGAGCACACCGGGCGTCGGGTCGTGCTCGTCTCGCACGTCACGCCGATCAAGACGCTCGTGCGCCTGGCCCTCGACGCGCCGCCGTCGGCCTTGTTCCGCACCCATCTCGACACCGCCTCGGTGTCACGGATCGACTACACCGGCGGGGATTCCGCGTCGCTACGGCTGTTCAACGACACCAGCCATCTGCCCGCGCCCTGATCCGCACATCGGACCTCAGACGCCGATGGTGCGGACACCTACCCAGAGCGCGGTTGTGGCCAGCAGTATCAGCACGGGGACCGTCGAGAGGCCGAATCGGTGGAACTGCAGGGCATTCGGCTTCTCGTCCTCGGGAAGCAGCCGACGCCACAGCAGGGTGGCGAGCGAGCCCGGGTAGGTCGCGTTGGGGCCGATGTTGACCCCGAGCAGCACCGCCAGCACCCACGCCGGATGGCCGCTGACGAGCGGCAGCAGTGCAAGCGTCGCCGGCAGGTTGTTCACCAGGTTGGCCAGGACGCCGGCCACCGCGGCGAGCCCGAGCAGCGCGAGCCACGACGTGCCCGACGGAACGAGGTGGTGCAGCGCGTCCTGCAGTCCGTGCCGGGTGACGCCGTCGACGATCAGGGCCAGCGCCAGCACGAACGCACAGAAACCTGGCGACGCCGCTCGGATCAGCGGTACGGGTCGGATGGTGCTCCGGCGCGGGATCAGCAGTGCGACGCACCCGGCCAGGGCGGCCCAGGCCGGAGCGATGCCCAATGACGACGCGACGACGAACAGGGCGACCGTGACGAGGAGAATCGTCAGGGCGTAGCGCGGTGCCGCCGCCGCCGCGGGAACCGGTTCGCCCGTGCCGCGCAGGTCGCTGCGGAAGAACGCCCGCAGCCCGCCCCACTCGGCGGCGCAGACGAGCACCCAGGGCAGCACCATCAGCGCTGTGAACCGACCGAACGCGAGCCCGGAGGCGGTGAACGCCAGCAGGTTGGTCAGGTTCGACACCGGCAGCAGCAGCGAGCCGCTGTTCGCGAGCCGGGTGCAGGCGTACACGTGCGGCCGGGCCGGCACCTTCAGCTGGGCCGTCGTGGTCAACACGACCGGGGTCAGCAGCACCACGGTGGCGTCGAGGGTCAGGGTGGCGGTGACGCCGGCGGCCAGCAGCACCACCAGACCGAGCAGCCGACGTGGGCTCCCACGCGACGCTGACGCCGCGACCGCGCCGAGGTAGTCGAAGACACCTGCCTCCGCGCAGAGATGTCCGAAGACCAGGATGGCTGCGAGGAAGCCGACGGTCGGACCGATCTGGCGCACAGTGGCGGTCGCGGCCGACCAGGACACGATGCCCAGCACCACGACGACGACTGCGGCAGGTACGGCCACCACGGCCTCGCTGAGCCCGCGCGGACGCAGGACCGCGAACGCCAACGCCGCCGCCAACAGGGCCAGGGCCACGATCTCCGCCCCGGTCCCGTGCATCTGCGCGAGCCTAGATCAGAGCAGCTCGACGCCTTCGAAGTGACCGAGGTTCTCGCGGTACAGCTCGATGCCCATACCGTTGGGATCGCGCAGGTAGAGGCTGTCGTCGGCGCCGCGGTCGGGGCCGAGGTAGTCGATCCCGGCGGCGTCGAGCTTCGCCTTGGCGGCGTCGAAATTGTCCGGCGACACCGACAGCGCGAGGTGCTGCAGTGCACCGATCGTCTCCTTGTACGGCTCCTGCTCGAGTCCGGGGAAGTCGAAGAAGCCGAGCAGGTTGTTGTTGCCGAGGTCGAAGAAGAAGTGGCTGGAGCCGGCGTAGTCGCGGTTCTCGACGAGCTCGACGAGCGGGAAGCCGAGGAACTCCTGGTAGAAGCGGATGGTCTCCTCGACGTCGCGGCACACGAACGCGGCATGGTGGATGCCCTGCGTGGTGGTGGCCGGACGCTCGCCGGTCGGACGCAGGTAGGTCGTACGCAGTTGGCGGCGCCGGTCGCGCACCGCCTCGAGTTCGTCTCCGGTGGGTTCAGGCATAGGGCCGAGCGTAGGCTGTCGAGCGCGGCGGACGAGCCGACCGGACGGCCGCGTCTTCCCCTCACGGGGTAGCCGAGGAAAGTCCGGGCTCCAGAGGGCAGGGTGGTTGCCAACAGCAACCCGGGGCAACCCGCGGGACAGTGCCACAGAAAACAGACCGCCGGTGCGCTGGTTCGCCAGCCGCCGGTCAGGGTGAAACGGTGGTGTAAGAGACCACCAGCGTTCCGGGCGACCGGAACGGCTCGGTAAACCCCACCCGGAGCAAGGTCAAGAACGGGCCGGTCCGCCGGCCCGGCGCAGGCGTTCGAGGGCGGCCCGCCCGAGCCTGCGGGTAGACCGCTCGAGCCTGCCGGCAACGGCAGGCCTAGATGGATGGCCGTCGTCGTCGCCACCGGTTCGACCGGAGCGACGGACACAGAACCCGGCTTACAGGTCGACTCGTCCGCCGCCTGATCCGTTTCGGCTCGACCGACGAACCCCGGCACTAGGCTCGCCGGTGTGGATGATCGTCGCTACGACCTGGTGCTGTGGGGTGCCACGGGATTCGTCGGGCGCCTCGTCGCTCGCCACCTCGCCGATCACCACCTCGCGGACCACGGCACACCCGCGCGCATCGCGCTGGCCGGCCGGTCGGAGGCGAGGCTGGTCGCGCTGGCCGCCGAGCTCGACGTCGACTGGCCGTTGATCGTCGGCGACGCGAGCGACGAACGGCAGCTCGCCGCGCTGGCAGCGTCGACGTCGGTGGTCGCCACGGCGGTGGGTCCGTACCTGCGGCACGGGCTGCCACTCGTGCTCGCGTGCGCGCGGGCCGGCACGTCCTACTGCGATCTCACCGGCGAGACGCTGTTCGTGCACTCGAGCATCGCCATGGCGCATCAGCAGGCCGCCGAGACCGGCGCTCGCATCGTCCACGCCTGCGGCTTCGACTCGGTGCCCTCGGATCTCGCGACCCTGCTGTTGCACCGTCGGGTCACCGCCGACGACGAGGGCACGCTCACCCGGACGATCAACGTGTTGACCTCGGCATGGGGCGGCGTCAGTCGCGGCACGATCGACTCGCTGCTCGGCGACCGGTCCGCGGCAAGGTCCGACCCGGCGCTGCAGGCCATCGCCGACGACCCGTGGGCGTTGTCGACGCAGCCCGGGGCGCAACGCCCGGCCCGTACCGACAACGTGTGGCCCACCCGCGACGCGCTGACCAGGCGCTGGGTCGCGCCGTCGGTGTTCGGACCGTTCAACGAGCGGATCGTGCGCCGCAGCGCAACACTGCTCGACGCCGTCGACGGCGAGGGACACGGTTACGGACAGGGCTTCGACTACCACGAGTACCTCGGCGCCAGCACCAGTCCGGCCGCACCGCTGCTGGCCACCGGCCTCGCCGCCGGGCTGAGCGCGGCGAAGACACTGCTGTCCTCATCGGTGCCGAGGGCGCTCGTCAACCCGCTGCTGCCCGGCTCGGGACGCGGCCCGTCGGCACGCACGCAGCGCCGCGGCTTCTTCCGCATGGAGGTCACGGCCCGCACGACCACCGGTGCCGAGTACCTTGCCGTCGTCTCGGCACAGGGCGATCCGGGTTACGCAGCGACGGCGGTGATGTTCGCGCAGAGCGCGCTGGCGTTGGCCCTCGACGAACCCGTCGCGCCGGGCGGTGTGTCGACCCCAGCCGTGGCGATCGGATCGACGCTGCCCGACCGGCTGCGGCGCAAGGGTTTCGTGCTGTCCGTCGAACGCCTGGCCACCCGCAGCAGATCGGTGATCACGACCCCTGACCCGCCGCCGCGTGCGGCGCAGTGACCGACCAGTATCCTCGCGAACTATGGACCTGGACATCATCGAGGACGCCGACGTCGACGAGCGCGCCGTGTTGCTGATCTCCGGCTCCGTCGACCTCGACAGCCGCGAGAAGCTGCTGACCGCCGGGCGCGAATCACTGGCCCGCGACGACGTCGACGGCCTGATCCTCGACCTCGCCGGCGTGACGTTCATGGACTCCACCGGCATCGGCGCCTTCGTCGAGCTGTCCCGCGACGCCGAGGACCTCGAGGCCAGCTTCGCGATCCGCAACCCCTCGGCGCGGGTGCAGCGACTCGTCGAACTCGTCGGCCTCACGGATGTCTGGGCGCCCTCCGCCGACTCCTGATCTTCCTCCCGGAGTCGGCAACCGCGTCAGACGTCGATCGGCGTGAGCGGATGGATGGCCGGGGGACCGGCCAGTGCATCGCCTGCCACCGCGAACGTCCGGGCGATGTGCTCGGTCTTCATGTGTGCGTCGAGGTCGTCCTGCCCGCGCCACGACTCCACGGTGACGAAGACGCCCGGCGTGCTCGCCGACTCGTAGAGCGCGTACGACAGGCAACCCGGTTCGTCACGGGTCGGTCCGACGAGCGCGGTCAAGGCCTCACGGACGACGTCGGCTGAGCCCTCCTTGGCGGTGATCACGGCGACGACGGGAAGCTCGGACATCGGTGGTCCTCTCGGTTGCGGATAGACGATCAGTCGACGTGAACGATGCTCTCCCTGCGCGGGTTCGTCTACATACCAAAGGGTACGTTTCTACGACACTGATGAGCTGTGGGGAATCGGACGGCGCGCCGTGTTGACGACAACGCTCGGTCATCGTCCACTTGTCCGCAGCAACGAAGCAGGTCCATCGAATGTTGCCGAGGAGGCACACCGCATGACCGCAGCGAAGAAGGCACCGGCCAAGAAGGCCGCA
>CAZZVT010000159.1:0-8225 GCA_964657545.1 uncultured Jatrophihabitantaceae bacterium | reverse complement strand
CGGCTGCCCTCGATGACCCGGACGTGGACCTTCAGGCTGTCACCGGGCCGGAAATCCGGCACGTCGGTGCGCAGCGATGCGGCGTCGAGGGTGTCCAGGGTGTTCATGTCGTAGCTTCGCTCTCGTCGGTCTTCTCGGTCGTTACAGGCTGATAGGCAACCCCACGATGATGCCATAGCCGGCACGACTTGCCGAAACCGACCGTCTCAGCGCAGCAGGTCCGGGCGCCGCGTCGCCGTGCGTTCGCGGCTGCGCTCGGTGCGCCACGCCGCGATCGCCGCGTGATTGCCCGAGAGCAGGACGTCGGGCACCTGGCGGCCCCGCCAGGACGCCGGCTTGGTGTAGGCGGGGGCTTCCAGCAGTCCGGCCGGACCGGCCGCGAAGGAGTCGTCGACCGCGGACGCCGCATTGCCGAGCACCCCGGGCAAGAGGCGACCGATCGCCTCGGCCATCACCAGGACCGCGACCTCTCCCCCGGCCAGCACGTAGTCGCCGAGCGAGATCTCCTCGACCGGCATCCGCTCGGCCGCGTGCTCGACGACGCGGGCGTCGATCCCTTCGTAACGCCCGCAGGCGAACAGGAGCCAGGGCTCGGTGGCCAGCCGGGCAGCGGTGGCCTGGGTGAACGGGGCGCCGGCCGGGGTGGGCACGATCAGGCGCGGCACCTGCGGACCCGGGGTGAGTTCGTCCAGGGCCCGGCCCCACGGTTCGGGCAGCATGACCATCCCCGGGCCGCCGCCGTAGGGCGAGTCGTCGACGGTGTGGTGGACGTCGTCGGTCCATCGGCGCAGGTCGTGCACGGCCAGCTGAACCTGGCCGCGGGCGATGGCCTTGCCCAACAGCGATTGCCGCAGCGGCGCCAGGTAGTCCGGAAAGATCGTGACCACGTCGAGCCTCATAGCTCGAACAGGCCCTCGGGCGGATCTAGGGTGACCGTGCCTGCGGCCAGGTCGACGTCGGGGACGACGGCGCTGACGAACGGCACCAGGCGCTCGACACCGTCGACGTGCAGCACCAGGTAGTCGGCGCCGGCGATGTCGAGGACATCGGCGACCGGGCCCAGGTCGACGCCGTCGACGGTGCGAGCCGCCAGGCCCACGAGGTCGCTGGCGTAGAACTCGTCGGGGTCCTCGATCGGGGGGCGCTCGGTGGCGTCGACGACGAGCCGCACGCCGCGCAGTACCTCGACGGCCTCGCGGGTCTCGACGCCGGCGAAGTGCACGACCATCCGCGGGCCGTTGAGGTTGACGCGCTCGACGGTCAGCGGCCCAGCCGCGGCGGGGTCGGTGCGCAGCACGGTCCCCGGGGCGAAACGCTCGTCGGGCGCATCGGTCCAGGGCTCGACGAACGCGTCTCCGCGCACGCCGCGCGCCGGTCCGATGCGCCCGACGGCGATCAGGTCGTTCGGCACAGCCTTCTCGCTCGCTGGTCGCGCCGGCGGCTCAGCGACGGTCGACGTCGACGACGTCGACCCGGATGCCGCTGGCACCGACCGAGCTGCCGACGCCGCTCATGACCTGGCGCAGGGCCTTGGCCGTGCGGCCGTTGCGGCCGATGACGCGCCCGAGATCCTCGGGGTTGACCCGGATCTCGAGGCGCTGCCCGCGCCGGTTGTCGACCAGGTCGACGCGGACGTCGTCCGGGTGGTCGACGATGCCCTTCACGAGATGCTCGAGGGCTTCCTCGAGCACGTCAGCTCTCCGCCGGAGCGTCCGTAGCTGCCGGGGTCTCGTCGGCTGCGGGGGTGTCCGTGCTGGGCTCCTCGGCTGCCTTCGGAGCTGCCTTGGCGGCCTTCTTCTTCGGCGTGGTGGCGGCCCCGGACGCTGCCGAGGAACCACCGGATCCGCCGTCGGCGTCGGCCAGCGCGGCGTCGAACAGGGCGCGCTTGTCGGGCTTGGGTGCGGCCATCTTCATCGGCTCGGGGGCCGGCAGGCCCTTGAACTTCTGCCAGTCGCCGGTGACCCGCAGGATTGCAGCGACAGCCTCGGTGGGCTGTGCACCGACGCCGAGCCAGTAGGCCGCACGGTCGCCGTCGACCTTGATGATCGAGGGGTCGCTCTTGGGGTGGTACTCGCCGATGGTCTCGATGGAACGGCCGTCGCGCTTGTTGCGGGCGTCCGCGACGACGATGCGGTAGTGCGGCTCACGCATCTTGCCGATGCGCGTGAGCTTGATCTTCGTGGCCACGTGTGTGGTGCTCCAGACTAGGTAGAGGTGGGCACGACGTCACCGGGTGGGGCACACCGGGAGACGAGGCGTCCGGATGGACTGGCAGAGGCGCGGGGTGAGAGGGCCCGCGCCACTGCCTGTACTCAACTCGATGATTGTGCCAGACCACGACCCAGGAACGGCAATCCACCCGGACGTCAGGAGATGACGACCCCTCGCAGGACGATGCGCCGGGGCGCCATCATCGCCGAGAGATCCGAGCGTGGGTCGCGGTCGTAGACGACGAGGTCGGCGGGTGCGCCCTCCTCCAGACCCGGCAGGCCGAGCCAGGCGCGTGCCCGCCAGGACGCCTGGGCGATCACGTCGGCCTGTGGGATACCGGCACCGATCAGGGCCAGGATCTCGCTGCGGATGAGCCCGTGCGGAAGCGAGCCGCCCGAATCGGTGCCGGTGTAGACGGGGACGCCCGCCTCCCAGGCCGAGCGGATCCGCTCCCTCGACGTCGCGAAGAGCGCCCGCATGTGGGCGGCGTAGACGGGAAACTTGCTGGCCCCGCCGAGGGCGATCTGCGGGAAGGTGTCGATATTGATGAGCGTCGGCACCAGGGCGCTGCCAGCGTCCTTCGCTGCGCCGAGCAGGTCGTCGGTGAGGCCGGTGCCGTGCTCGATCGAATCGACGCCGGCAGCGATCAGGGCGGGCAGCGCGTCCTCACCGAACACGTGCGCGGCGACACGGGCGCCGAGTTCGTGAGCGCGGCCGATCGCGGCGGCGAGTGCGTCGTCGGGGAAGGTCGGGGCGAGGTCGCCGACGCTGCGGTCGATCCAGTCCGCGGCGATCTTGACCCAGCCGTCGCCGGCCGCGACCTGCTTCTCGACCTCGGCCACCAGCTGGTCGGGCTCGACCTCGACGCCGAGCTTGCGGATGTAACGCCTCGGCCGGGCGATGTGCCGGCCCGCGCGGATGAGGCGGGGCAGGTCCGCGCGCCGCTGGACGCTGCGGTTGTCGACCGGTGAGCCTGCGTCGCGCAGCAGCAGCGCACCGGAGTCACGGTTGAGCACCGCCTGCTCGGCCATCGCGTCGGGGTCGGGCACGTGGCCGGCCGGGGCCAGCCCGATGTGACAGTGCGCGTCGACGAAGCCCGGCGTGATCCACCCGCCCGAGGCGATGGTGTCCGCCTCGCCGCTGGGCCGGGTGAAGGTGAGCAGCCCGTCGACGACCCACGCATCGCGCTCGGTCTCGTCGGGCAGGAAGACCCCGCGTAGATGCAGGGTCATGACGCGAGCGCCGACCAGGCCGCGGCGAGCTGGGCGCGCGCGTCGGACAGCAGCTGCGGCAGCACCCGGGTGTGCGCGACGACAGGCATGAAGTTGGTGTCGCCGCCCCAGCGGGGCACGACGTGCTGGTGCAGGTGCGCGGCGATGCCGGCACCGGCAACCGCACCCTGGTTGATGCCGAGGTTGAACCCGTGCGGGGCCATCGCCGCGCGCAGTGCCTGCATCGAGCGCTGGGTGAACTGCGCGAGCTCGAGCGTCTCGTCCGGGGTGAGCTCGGGGTAGTCGGCGACATGTCGGTACGGCACCGACATCAAGTGACCGGAGTTGTACGGGTACAGGTTCAGCACCGCATAGACATGGCCACCGCGTGCCACGATCAGACCGTCTTCGTCGGACCGTTTGGGCGCGGCGCAGAACGGGCAGTCGTCGCCCTCATCGCCGTGGGTGGGCTTGTTCTCACCCTTGATGTAGGCCATCCGGTGCGGTGTCCACAGCCGGCCGAAGCCGTCAGATTCGCCGGCGAACGCCTCGGCCGGTTCGACCGGAGACGCGTCGTCAGGCATACAGCTCGGCGGTCGGTGACGTGTTGGTTCGGCGCGTCACGGTGGACACGATCTCCTCGACTGCCTCGTCGATGGAGATGCCGTTGCGCTGGGAACCGTCGCGGTACCGGAAGGACACAGCGCCGGCGTCGGCGTCGGTCTCGCCCGCGATCAGCATGAACGGCACCTTCTGCTTCTGCGCGGTGCGGATCTTCTTCTGCATCCGCTCGTCGGACGTGTCGACCTCGACGCGCACACCCCGGCTCGCCAACCTGTCGGCCACCTGTTCGAGATAGCTGTTCTGCTCGGCGGAGATCGGGATCCCGACAACCTGTACCGGCGCCAACCAGGTGGGGAACGCCCCGGCATAATGCTCTGTCAGCACGCCGATGAACCGTTCGATCGACCCGAACTTCGCCGAGTGGATCATGACAGGTTGCTGACGGGTCCCGTCGGCCGCCTGGTACTCGAGCTCGAAGCGGGCCGGCTGGTTGAAGTCGTACTGGACGGTCGACATCTGCCAGGTCCGCCCGATGGCGTCGCGGGCCTGCACCGACACCTTCGGGCCGTAGAACGCGGCGCCGCCCGGGTCGGGGACCAGCTCGAGACCGGTGGACAGGGCAGCGTCCTCGAGGATGCGCGTGGCCAGCTCCCACTCCTCGTCGGACCCGATGAACTTGTCGGAGTCCGGGTCACGGGTCGACAGCTCGAGGTAGAAGTCGTCGAGGCCGAAATCGCGCAACAGGCCGAGCAGGAAGTTCAGCAGCAGGGTGATCTCGGCCGGTGCCTGCTCAGGGGTGCAGTAGGTGTGCGAGTCGTCCTGGGTCATGCCGCGTACGCGGGTGAGTCCGTGCACGACGCCGGACAGCTCGTAGCGGTACACCGAACCGAACTCGAACAGCCGCAGCGGCAGCTCGCGGTACGAGCGGCCGCGGGACCGGTAGATCAGGTTGTGCATCGGGCAGTTCATGGCCTTGAGCCGGTACTCGGAACCCTCGAGATCCATCGCCGGGAACATGGTCTCGGCGTAGTACGGCAGGTGGCCCGAGGTGTGGAACAACCCGTCCTTGCTGATGTGCGGGGTGTTGACGAAGTCGAAGCCCTCGTCGATGTGTCGCTGCCGGACGTACGCCTCCAGCTCACGGCGCAGGATCCCGCCCTTCGGGTGGAACACCGCCAGCCCCGAGCCCAGCTCGTCGGGGAAGGAGAACAGGTCCAGCTCGATACCCAGCTTGCGGTGATCGCGCTTGGCCGCCTCCTCGAGGCGCTGCAGGTGGGCCTTGAGGTCGTCGCGGGTGGCCCACGCGGTGCCGTAGATGCGCTGCAGCTGCGGGTTCTTCTCGCTGCCACGCCAGTAGGCGGCCGCGGAGCGCATGAGCTTGACGGCCGGGATGCGCCGGGTTGTGGGCAGGTGCGGGCCGCGGCACAGGTCGGTCCAAATGCGTTCGCCGGTCTTGGCGTCGAGGTTGTCGTACATGGTGAGCCCGCCGTCACCGACCTCGGCGCCTTCTTCGGGGGACATAGCGTCGCCGCCGGCGCTCGACTTGAGCCCGATGAGCTCGAGCTTGAACCGCTCGGCGGCCAGCTCGGCGCGGGCGTCGTCGTCGCTGATCGGGCGACGCTCGAAGCGCTGGCCGGACTTGATGATCTCGCCCATCCGCTTCTCGATCGCTACGAGGTCGTCGGGCGTGAACGGCCGCCCGGGCAGGAAGTCGTAGTAGAAGCCGTCCTCGATCGGCGGCCCGATGCCGAGCAGGGTCCCGGGGAACAGGTCCTGGACGGCCTGCGCCATGGCATGCGCCGCGGAGTGCCGCAGCACCGACAGCCCGTCGGGTGACTCGGCGGTGACCGGCTCGACGTCGGCGTCGGTGTCGGGCGCCCAGGCGAGGTCGCGCAACGCACCGGCCGCGTCGCGCACCACCACCGCACCCTGCGGCCCGGTGAGCTCCACGCCCGCCTCGCGCAGCGCGTCGAAGGCCGTCGTTCCGGCCGCGACCGGGACGGTCCGGGCGGGGGCATCGGGCGAAACGCTGGTCAACGGGGCTCCTCGGGAAAGGCCTTCGGCGGGGCGCACGGACGGTGCGACCTGATGTGGGAAATGCTAGGGGCTGACTTCAACGACTTAGGGCAGAGGGAGCACCAGTGGCCAACTTCTTCGAATACGAGGGCACGCGTCCGACGATCGCGAAGGACGCCTGGATCGCCCCCACCGCAACGATCATCGGCGACGTGACGATCGAGTCGGGCGCCTCGATCTGGTACGGCGCCACCCTGCGCGGCGACGACGGGCCGATCGTCGTCCGCGCGAACGCGAACGTCCAGGACGGCACCGTTATCCACACCACGCCCGGGGTGACGACCGAGATCGGCGAGCGCGCCACGATCGCCCACCAGTGCATGATCCACGGCGCGGTGATCGAGCAGGAGGCGCTGGTCGGCAACGGCTGCGTCGTGCTCGACGGCGCGCGGATCGGTTCCCGCTCGCTGATCGCGGCGATGTCGCTCGTGCAGGCCGGCAAACAGATCCCGCCCGGTGTGCTCGCCGCGGGGGTCCCGGTGCAGGTCAAACGCGAGATCGCCGGCACCCCGGCCGAGTTGTGGGTCAACATGAACCCGGTCTACTACCCCGAACTCGCCAAGCGGCACGCCGCCGGCATCGTCGCGCTGCCCGCCGACTTCACCTCGTAGGGGCGCGTTCCCAGGACACACCGACCCGTTCCGCTTACGCTGCGCTGATGACGCAGCCGAGCCCCCCGGCCGGGTGGTACGCCGACCCCGCCGGGCGCCACGAAAAGCGCTACTTCGACGGCCGACAGTGGACCGAGCACGTCAACTCGCACGGTCGCGCCGGCGTCGACCCGCCGGGCGCACCGAGCCATGTCCCGACCGTCCAGCGCGCGCCCGAGAAGGTGCAGCGCGACGTCCAGCGCGCCGGAACAGCAGGGGTGGCGGCCTATGCGGGCGGCGGGACACTGTTCACCGAGCCGGTGCTGGTGGTGAACCAGAAGGCGAAGCTGATCGAGATCAGCAACGAGTACGCGATCTATGACCAGCACGCCCGCCAGATCGGCGCCGTCCGCGAGGTCGGGCAGAGCAGCCTGAAGAAGGCTGCGCGCTTCGTGTCGTCGCTCGACCAGTACATGACGCACAAGCTGCAGATCACCGACATGTCCGGCCAGCCGGTGCTGGCGCTCACCCGGCCGGCCAAGTTCGTCAAGTCCCGCATCCTCGTCGAGACGCCGAACGGGCAACCCGTCGGCGAGATCGTGCAGCAGAACTCCATCGGCAAGATCCGCTTCGGGCTCGAGTCCGGCGGGCACAGCTACGGCATGATCCAGGGTGAGAACTGGCGGGCGTGGAACTTCTCGATCAAGGACCACACCGGCACGGAGGTCGCCCGGATCACCAAGACGTGGGAGGGCCTGGCCAAGACCATGTTCACCACGGCCGACAACTACGTCGTGCAGATCCACCGGCCGCTCGAGGAGCCGCTGAGATCCCTGGTGCTCGCGGCCGCCGTCTCGGTGGACACCGCCCTCAAGCAGGACTCCCGAGGCTTCGGCTGAGCCTCAGCCGCGCGTGCGCCAGCGGGCGACGTCCTCGGGGGTGTCGAGATCGGTGGGATCGCCGGTCACGGCGACCTCGTCGACCAGTTCGGGACGGTCACGCAGCAACGCCCGGGCTCCCTCGTCCGGGCCTGCCAGCTCCAGCGCCACCCGCCACAGCGCCGGCGCCATGACGATCGGGTGCCCGCGACGCCCCGCGTAGCGGGCCACCGCGATGCGGCCGGGCGTCCAGGCGTCGACGACCGCCCTGATCGCGGCCGGCCCGATGCCGGGCGCGTCGACGAGCAGCACCGCCAGGGCCTCGGCCGCACCGACGGCGGAGACGGCCAGCTCGAGCGACGAGCGCTGTCCGCGTTCAGGGGCCGGGTTGGGCAGGCACCGCACACCGGCGACCGACGTCCCGGCCCGCACCACCGCGATCAACGGGTCGCACCCGGCGTCACGCAGCGCGCCGGTCGCCCGGTCGACGAGCCGGACACCGTCGATGACCAGCTCGGCCTTCGGCGTACCCATGCGGGTGCCCGAACCGGCCGCCAGCACCGCCCCGGCCACGCGAGTCATCCGGATGAGCCTAGGCCGACGTCCCGAAGCGAGTCATCAGTCGTGAGCCGCAACCCGGGACGGGACGGTCGCCGGCGCTCATTCCGGTCTTTCGGCGCTGTTCTCGGCGCTGT
>CAZZVT010000158.1:0-8233 GCA_964657545.1 uncultured Jatrophihabitantaceae bacterium | reverse complement strand
TCGCGCTGCGGCCGCCGACCTTCCGGACACTGATCCCGCAGCGCAGCGAGTTCTCCTACGAGGCAGCCAAGCTGCTGCTGGCCGTCGTCGGGGCAGTACTACTGCTGCACGCCGCGCTCCTGACGCCGGCGGTCCTGGTGTTCGCTGCGATGTTGCACCGCAGCACACTCGTGGGTGAGCTGCACACGGTGGCGTCCACCGACGACAAGACCGGCCTGTCGACCTTCCGAGCCTGGCGCGAACAGGCGCTGACCGCGTTGCTGCGTTGTCAGGACGCCGGCCAGCCGGCTGCGCTGGTGCTGCTCGACCTCGACCACTTCAAACGCCTCAACGACACCCACGGCCACTCCGCCGGCGATCGGACGCTCGCCGCGATCGGTGCGGTTCTGACCGCCGAGGTCCGGGCCCAGGACTGCGTCGGTCGGTACGGCGGCGAGGAGTTCGTCGTCCTGCTGCCGGGTGTGACCGAGCAGCGCGCCCTGGACATCGCCCAGCGGCTACGTGAACGGGTCGCCGGGACGGCCGTCGGAGCGGCCAGCGTCACCGCGTCGCTCGGAGTCGCAGCCCTGGGCCGGGACGGGCGCACGCTCGAGGAACTGCTCGACGCCGCCGACGCTGCGATGTACCGGGCCAAGAGCAACGGACGCAACGCTGTCTGCCTGGCCTCCGCCGCCTGATCACGTCCCGAACGACAACGAGCCCCCGGCTGTATGCCGGGGGCTCGCGTTCGGTGGCGGGTGTTGGGTTTGAACCAACGTAGGCTGAGCCGGCGGTTTTACAGACCGCTCCCTTTGACCACTCGGGCAACCCGCCTGAGTCGTGCGCAGGAAGACTACCCGAGCATCCGCACTAGGTTGGGACAGGTACCGCTCGTCCGCAGGAGGTAGCTCAGCATGGCCGATCCGTCGTTCGACGTCGTCAGCAAGGTCGACCGTCAGGAGGTCGACAACGCCCTGAACCAGGCGGGCAAGGAACTCGCGCAGCGATTCGACTTCCGGGGCGTCAACGCCTCCATCGAGTGGGCCGGCGAGCTGGGTGTCACGATCAAGGCCGACACCGAGGAACGCGTCAAAGCTGCCCTCGACGTCTTCAAGGAGAAGCTGGTCAAGCGCTCGATCTCGATGAAGGCCTTCGACGCCGGCGACCCGCACAACTCGGGCAAGGGTTATGCGATCACCGGCACGCTGCGCCAGGGGATCGACAAGGACAACGCCCGCACGATCGTCAAGTTGATCAAGGACGAGGGCCCGAAGGGCGTGCAGGCCGCGATCCAGGACGATCAGGTACGGGTGTCGGCCAAGAAGAAGGATGCGCTGCAGGACGTCCAGGCGCTGCTCAAGGGTGCCGACCTGGACTTCCCGGTGCAGTTCGCCAACTACCGCTGACCCCCACCGCCGGCGCAGGACGGCGGGCGAAGCGCTGATGCCGAACGCCGTCGACGGCAAGCACGACGAGCGCCACCCACACCAGGCAGAACCCCACGAACTCGGTGCGCGGAACATGCTCGTGGCGGATCCCGACGCCCACCGCGAACTGCAGCACCGGCGCCAGGTACTGCAGCAGCCCGATGACCGACAGCGGCAGCCGTCGTGTGCCCGAGGCGAACAACAGCAGCGGAATGACCGTGATCAGCCCGGTGCCGGCCAGCAGGAACGACGTCGGGGTGCGGGTGCTGAAGACGAGGTCGCCCGACGCCGCGATGACGCCGATCGTGACCAGAGCAGGGATGAACAGCACTCCGGTCTCGACGGCCATCGATTCGACCGCGCCGGCGTTCGCCTGTTTCTTGCAGAATCCGTAGAGGCCGAACGAGAACGCCAGGACGAGCGCGATCCAGGGCAGTCGGCCGTAGTCGACGGTGATCACGCCGACGGCCACGAGACCGATGCCGACCGCCGCCCACTGCGCCGGTCGCAGCCGCTCGCGCAGGAAGACGACGGCCAGCAGGATCGTGATCAGCGGGTTGACGAAGTAACCGAGGCTGGTCTCGACGACGTGGCCGGTGTTCACGCCGTAGATGTAGGTGCCCCAGTTGCAGCTGACCAGCACCGCCGCCACCGCCAGCAGGCCGAACTGTCGACGGTTGCGCAGGATGTCGCGAACACCGTGCGCGTTGCCGCCCACCCGAACCACGACCAGCATGACGATGAGCGAGAAGATCATCCGCTCGGCCAGGATCTCGATCGTCCCGGCGGGCTTCAGCAGCGGGAAGTACAGCGGGAAGATTCCCCAGAGCACATAGGCCGACGCCCCGTAGATCAGACCACGCCGCTCGTCCTGCACGACCCCACCCTACGGAGGGCGAACTGCTTCGTATGAATTGTCCCGGTTGCCGGAGCCCCACCAGAATAGTTTGACGTTAAAAAGTGACTTTCCCCTTGCCCTGGGGCACAGTCCTGACATGTTCACGACGCGAACCTCCCCCGAGTGGCGCGACGACATGCCGCGGACGTTCGACTACGCCGATCTGCCGCCCCACGTGCCGGCCGTCCACCTTCAGCGACGCCGCCTCACAGCCGCCCTCCTGCTCCCCCGGCTGGTCTCGCTGTCCCTTCCGTCGCCGACCGCGGCTCAGCGCAGGTAACGCGGGTCCGAGCGGGCCATCTGCTCGAGCCGCGCGACGCGCTTGTCCATCGGCGGGTGCGTCGAGAACAGCGACCGGACGTCGCCGAACGGATTTGCGATCATCATGTGCGAAGCCGTCTGCAGTCGCGGCGTCTTGACGAGCGGCACCGCCGCCGTCCCAGCCTCGAGCTTGCGCAGCGCCGAGGCGAGGGCCAGCGGGTCGTTCGACAGCTCGGCCCCGGACTGGTCGGCCTGATACTCCCGCGAGCGGGAGATCGACAGCTGGATGATCGACGCCGCCAGCGGCCCCAGGAACAACATCAGCAGCTCGGCGAACGGGTTGCGGTCGCGGTCGCCCCCGCCGAAGAAGATCGCGAAGTTGGCGATCAACGTGATCCCGGCACCGAACGCCCCGGCCACGGAAGAGATCAGGATGTCGCGGTTGTAGACGTGGCTGAGCTCATGGCCCAGGACGGCGCGCAACTCCCGCTCGTCGAGGATCTGCAGGATGCCCGCGGTGGCACAGACGGCCGCGTGCCGCGGGTTGCGTCCGGTCGCGAAGGCGTTGGGCTGGGCGGTGGGCGACACGAACAACCGGGGCATCGGCTGGTGCGCGGAGTTGGCCAGCTCACCGACGATGCGATACATCGCCGGCTGCTCGACCTCGCTGACCGGGCGGGCGCCCATCGAGCGCAGGGCGATCTTGTCGGAGTTGAAATAGCTGTAGGCATTGAGGGCCAGTGCCGCGAGCAGCCCGATGAGCAGGCCCTGGGTGCCGGCCAGCACGCCGCCGACTACCACGAGCAAGCCGCCGAGCAGCCCGAAGAGCAGGGCGGTCTTCAGCCCGTTCTGTACGCGATGCATGACGGGGGAACGTCCGAGGTGGCCGATAGGGTTCCGCCTATGAGCGCGATCGATGACGTTGTCCTGTCCAATCGGCGGTACGTCGAGAGGTTCCCCGGCCCCCGCCCGCTGCAGCCGAAGCTCAAGCTGGCGATCGTCAGCTGCATGGACTCGCGGCTCGACCTGTTCGGGGCGCTCGGGCTCGAGGTCGGTGACGCGCACCTGCTGCGCAACGCCGGCGGGCTGCCCACCGACGACATGCTGCGTTCCCTCGCTATCAGCCAGCGCAAGCTCGGCACCCGCGAGATCGCAATCATCCACCACACCAACTGCGGGATGGACAACTTCGACGACGAGGCATTCCGCTCCGAGCTGGCGATCGAGACCGGTCAGCGACCGTCGTGGGACACACCCGGTTTCGACGACGTCCACGAGCAGGCGCGTCGATCGCTGGAGATCGTGCGCAACTGCGCGTGGCTGCCGCATCGCGACACCGTGCGAGCGTTCGTGTTCGACGTCGACAGCGGACTGCTGACCGAAGGCGGCTGACCCCGCAACGTCAGACCCCCGCCGTCAGGAACCCCTACGTCAGCAACCCCGACGTCAGGCGACGTGCTCCTGCCAGCGGAACGACGCCATCAGGCGCTCGACCCGCTGGTCGAGCTCGGCGGCGTAATCGTCCTGGACGACGAACTCGGCGAGCAACGCCAACCGCTGACCACCCGGGGCCGGCATGACATAGCGACGGGTACCTGGCTGCGGGTCGAAGTCGAGCAGTTCGCGGGCCGCCGATCCGGGAGCAACGGCGCGGGTGTCGAGGTCGTCGTCGTCCTCGATGATGCCGACGGTCAGCGCACCGGTGGCCTCGCGGATGTCGTCCTCGACGACCATCGTGCTGAGCACGGCGAGCAACGGGGCACCCTCGGCTTCCTCGGGCATGCCTGCCTCGCTGGGGCTGACGACTATCCAGTCGCGGCAGTCCATCTCGAACGCCGGAAGAACCAAATCAGCCATGACGACACTCCTCCGGTGGAAAGTTTGACCGTGCGGATGTACCCGATACTCCGAGTTCCTTCACGTGGGCCGACTTACGACGCAGATCTCGTCGGACAGCCCTGCGTGGACATGTGTGAGTCTCCCCGCGCGACACAGCCGTCGACGTTTCGGACAACTGGCACGTACCTGCCTGGCAGTGACACGCCACACCGCACATCCGGACATTCCTGTACGTACGATGGCGGGGTTGCGATGCATGTTTCCAATGCGTTTCCCGATGACCGTGTTCCGATGGCGTCGCGACCAGAACTCGATGCCCGGAGGCAGCGCAGCGCATGACGAAGAACGTCGAACAACTCGACCAGGTCGTGATCCGGATCGCCGGTGACTCCGGCGACGGCATGCAGCTGACCGGTGACCGGTTCACGCAGGAGACCGCGGTCTTCGGCAACGACCTCGCGACGTTCCCCAACTTCCCCGCCGAGATCCGCGCCCCCCAGGGCACGCTGGCCGGCGTCTCGTCCTTCCAGGTGCACTTCGCCGACCACGACATCCTGACCCCGGGCGATCGCCCCGACGTCCTGGTGGCCATGAACCCGGCTGCGCTGAAGGCGAACCTCGCCGACATGGGCAAGGGCGGGACGCTGATCATCGACACCCGCGACTTCACCACCCGCGCGCTGGCCCGGGTGGGCTGGTCGTCGAACCCGCTCGAGGACGGAACCCTCGACGGGTTCAACGTGCACGCCGTCGACCTGACCCAGATGACGTTGGACGCACTTGAGGGCACCGAGCTGTCGCGCAAGGACGCCGGCCGGTCGAAGAACATGTTCGCGCTCGGCCTGCTGTCGTGGATGTACTCCCGACCGGTCGAGGGCACGCTGAACTTCGTCCGCACCAAGTTCGCCAACAAGCCCGACATCGCCGACGCGAACATCGCCGCGTTCAAGGCAGGCTTCCACTTCGGCGAGACGACCGAGGCGTTCGGCGTCTCCTACGAGGTCAAGCCGGCCACCGTCGCGCCGGGTACCTACCGCAACATCAGCGGCAACCTGGCACTGGCCTACGGGCTGGTCGCGGCCGGTCAGCGCAGCGGCTTGCCGGTGTTCCTGGGCGCCTATCCCATCACCCCGGCGTCCGACATCCTGCACGAACTGTCCAAGCACAAACGCTTCGGCGTGCGCACGTTCCAGGCCGAGGACGAGATCGCCGGCATCGGCGCGGCGCTGGGTGCGTCGTTCGGCGGGGCGCTGGGCGTCACGACGTCCTCCGGGCCGGGCATCGCGCTCAAGGGCGAGACCATCGGCCTGGCAGTCTCGCTCGAGCTGCCGTTGATGATCATCGACGTGCAGCGCGGCGGGCCGTCTACGGGCCTGCCCACGAAGACCGAGCAGTCCGACCTGCTGCAGGCGATGTTCGGACGCAACGGCGAGGCGCCCGTGCCGATCGTCGCGCCCCGCTCCCCCGGCGACTGCTTCGACGCCGCGATCGAGGCCGCGCGGATCGCGCTGACGTATCGCACGCCGGTGTTCCTGCTGTCCGACGGCTACCTCGGCAACGGCTCCGAGCCGTGGGCGGTGCCGTCCATCGACGACCTGCCCGATCTGCACGTCGACTTCCAGACCGAGCTCAACGGCGACACCACCGCCAACGGCGGGGCCGGCGAGTACCTGCCCTACCTGCGCGACCCCGAGACCCTCGCCCGGCCGTGGGCGGTGCCCGGCACACCAGGCCTCGAGCACCGCATCGGCGGCATCGAGAAGGCCGATCGCACCGGCAACATCAGCTACGACGCCGACAACCACGATTTCATGGTGCGCACCCGCCAGGCCAAGGTCGACGGCATCGCCCGCTCGCTGCCGCCGATGGAGGTCGACGACCCGACGCACGACGCACGGGTGCTCGTCCTGGGCTGGGGTTCGACGTACGGGCCGATCGGCGCCGCGTGCCGGCAGGTCCGGGCCGCCGGTGCGTCGATCGCCCAGGCCCATCTGCGGCACCTCAACCCTTTCCCGAACGACCTCGGCGAGATCCTGGCCCGCTACGACAAGGTCGTCATCCCCGAGATGAACCTCGGCCAGCTCGCGACCCTGATCAGGGCCAGGTACCTGATCGACGCCGTGTCGGTCACACAGGTACGCGGGATGCCGTTCAAGGCAGACGAGCTCGCAGAAATGCTGCAGGGAGTGATCACCAATGACTGATCTTGGCCTGAAGGCGAAGGACTTCAAGACCGACCAGGAGGTCCGCTGGTGCCCCGGTTGCGGGGACTACGCGATCCTGGCCGCCGTGCAGGGCTTCATGCCCGAGCTCGGCATTCCCAAGGAGAACATCGTCTTCATCTCCGGGATCGGCTGCTCGTCGCGCTTCCCGTACTACATGAACACCTACGGCATGCATTCGATCCACGGCCGGGCGCCGGCGATCGCCACCGGGCTGTCCACGTCGCGCACCGACCTGTCGGTCTGGGTCGTCACCGGTGACGGCGACGCACTGTCGATCGGCGGCAACCACCTGATCCACGCGCTGCGGCGCAACGTCAACCTCAAGATCCTGCTGTTCAACAACCGGATCTACGGCCTGACCAAGGGCCAGTACTCGCCGGCCTCCGAGCTGGGCAAGATCACCAAGTCCTCCCCGATGGGCTCCATCGACGCGCCGTTCAACCCCGTGTCGGTGGCGTTGGGTGCCGAGGCGACCTTCGTCGCGCGGACGCTCGACAGCGACCGCAAGCACCTGCAGTCGGTGCTGCGGGCCGCCGCCGACCACCAGGGCACCGCGCTGGTCGAGATCTACCAGAACTGCAACATCTTCAACGACGGCGCATTCGACGTCCTGAAGGACTCCGAGACCCGCGACGAGTGGACGATCCGGATGGCGCACGGCGAACCGCTGCGCTTCGGCTCGCCCGACGAGAACGGCGTCGCATCGAAGGCGGTCGTGCGCGACTCGTTCGGCGCGCTGTCCGTCGAGTCCGGCGTCGCGGCCGACGACCCGCGCGTGGTCGTGCACGACGCGCACCGCGACGACCCGTCGTACGCCTTCGCGCTGTCGCGGCTGTCGTCCGGCACCCTTGCCGCCGACGGCGGCGCCTACGCGCCGATGGGCGTCTTCCGCGACGTCTCGCGCCCCGTCTACGACACGATGATGGCCGAGCAGCTCGAGCGGGCCGGCAGCACCGCAGGCCACGCCCCGGGCGACGCCGCCGCTCTGCAGAAGCTCATCGCCGGCGCCGACACCTGGACCATCGACGCCTGAGGGTCAACCGGCCGCCGCAGTGATGGCGGTGGCCGGCGGGACCAGGCGTGCAGTGGCGTCGCTGGTCGTGATGTGCGCCGGCCTGGTGGTGCTCGTCGTCGGGACGTTCCTGCCATGGCTGAGCTCCGGCAGCGTCGAGCGCAACAGCTTCGCGGCCGACGCGTCGGTGCGCACGCTGCTCGACGTCCACGGTGCCGCCGGCACCGCGCTGCGATCGTGGCCGGGTGTCATCGTGCTGGCCGCGGCGGCCGTGGCACTCGTGGCCCTGGACCTGCCGCGGCCCGCGATGGCCGTCGCCGCGGCGGTGGCGCTGGTCGCGGGCGGCCTGTCGATCGCGGTGCTCGTCCGCTCGACGCACGGACTGGTGCATCTCGATCGCCTCGGACCGGCCGTCACCGTGCTCGGTTGCGGATTGACGTGGGCCGCGATAGCCGCATACTTCGTCCAGCGACGATCTTCCCGGAGGGCCCAGTGACCGAGTACGACGACCGCGACCCGAACCGCGCGCAGCCGCAGTGGAACCCCGATGCGGGCAGCTGGCAGCAGCAACCGCAGTACGGGCAACCGCAGT
>CAZZVT010000157.1:0-8271 GCA_964657545.1 uncultured Jatrophihabitantaceae bacterium | reverse complement strand
GGCCGACCAGAATGGACACCACCCCGCATCATCGACCCAGACCAGAAGCCGATCCGTACCTAGGGGTATTCAGTCGGGTTCGATGACCAACAGGTTCGACAATCCGGCGACGTCGAGCAGCTGCCGCGTGCGGGTCGGCACGTGGCGCAGCGACATGCTGATCCCTCGTTCGCCTGCGGAGCTGACGGCGTAGACGAGCATGCCGAGGCCCATCGAGTCAACGAAACCGACGGCCTTCAGGTCGACCACGATGCGGTCGACGTCCGGGGTGTCGAGCGCGCCGTCGATCTCGCGCCGGATCTCGGTGATGTTGTTGAGATCGACGTCCCCGGCCCACGCGAGTTCGACCGAGGCTCCCATCGGCACAGTATGGGGCAGTCGAGTCCCGGTGCGGTTCGCGGCCAGGTCGTATGTTTGGCTCGCAGTCATGGATCCTGTAGCGGAATGGAGCGCGGCCCGTCTGCGCGTCAGCGAACTGGTGGCCGATCTCGACGCCGAGCAGGCGGGCATCATCGTGCCGGCGACGCCGGCGTGGAGCGTGCACGACCTGCTGGCACACGTCATCGGCCTCGACGTCGACGTCGTGGCCGGCGACGAGCCCGACGACCACAACTCCCAGTGGACGCAACGGCAGGTCGATGAGCGTCGCGGGCGCAGCGTGACCGAGTTGCTCGCCGAGTGGAGCGACGTCGCACCGCGACTCGAACAATGGATGCGCGACAACAACCCGCGCCCGCTCGGCGACGTGATCATCCACGAGCAGGACCTGCGTGGGGCGCTGGGCGTGTCGGGCGGGCAGGACACCGCGGGTCTGCACGCGATCCGCGACCTGATGATCACTCGCTTCGCGACGCAGATCACCGGTGCGCTGACGTTGCAGGGTGATCAGTGGAGCTGGAGCTCGGGTCACGACGGGCCGGCAACGGTCATCTCGGCCGGCGACTTCGACCTCGCTCGCGCAATCGTGTCACGCCGCTCGGCCGCACAGTTGCGATCGTGGACGACATCCGGCGATGTCGAGCCGTACCTCGACGCCTTCGCCGTGCTCGGTTCGTTACCCGACACCGATCTGCGCGAGTAGCTCGGTCCGCATTCGGCGCCGAGCCAGCACCGCGAGCAGGGTCAGGCCACCGGCGACGGCGTAGATCGTGGTGCCGTACGCGGACGACTTCGAGACCTCGGCGCGAACGAGATAGACGAACGCCGGCGCGAACGCCACCGGCACCCATTCCAGGCGGCGCGACAGCACCGCCAGCGCGAGCAACAGTCCGGCGTACCAGCCGTAGCTCGGCGTCGTGACGAGGAACGCGACGCCGACGAGGACGACGGCGGTCTGTTCGGGCGCGTCGGCGTTCGATCGTCGCCAGCACCACAGCGCGGCCGCAGCGATGATCAGCAGCCCGACGATGGTGTCGAACGGGTGCGGCAGGATCGCTCCGAGCAGTAGCAGCCGCGACCCCGAGCTGTAGCCCTCCTCGTGCAGGTAACCCGGCAGGTAGCCGATGACATCGGTACCCACCGCCAGAACGTGCGGTACGTAGGAGACGACGACCGCGCCGGCGGCCACGACGAGCACCAGCCACGGGCGTCGTTTGAGCACTGTCGCGCCGATCAGGGCCGGGTAGATCTTGGTCAGCGTGGCCGCGGCCAGCAGCAGGCCGGTCCATCCCGGTCGGTGACGTCGGGCCAGCTCGAGGCAACCCAGGGACAACACCACCGCGGCCCAGTCGACGTGCGCGTTGTTGCCGTACTCGAGCACGACGAGCGGCGACCACGCCCAGACGGCCACCGGCCACAGCGGACGCCGCGCGCGCAGCCCGGCCCGCAGCAGGAACACGGTGATCGCCAGGACGCCGAGCGCGGCGAGCACCTGGAAGACGAGTACGGCGACCCTGCCCTGCGCGCCGAAGGCCAGCAGGTGGCCGACGTCGAAGATGAGTTCTGCGACCGGCGGGTAGATCGTGCGCACCGACGGGCGGTTGATCAGCGAACAGCCGTGCGGGATCGGGTGCGGGCACCGCGCGCTCGCCGCCGGGAACAGCGAGCTGTCGCGCAGATGGGCAAGATGCGCAGACACCGGCGGATAGGCGTAGGGGTCGGTGCCGCTGAACTGCACCCGCCCGTCCCAGACGTAGCGGTTCACGTCGTCGGACGTCGTCGGTCCGTGGATGAGCGCCACGATCTGCAGCACCGCGGCACCGACAACGATGATCAACGCCAGGCGAGACGGCGTCCACTCGATGCGTGAGAGCAGTGCGACGAGCACGACGAACACGACCGTCGACGATCCGTACAGCCACAGCGGGACGTGCCCGCTCGACGTGGGCAGCAGTGCCGCGAAGAGCACGACGTAACCCGCGAAGACGGGGACGAGCAGACGCCGCAGGTCAGGCACGCGCGAGTTCCGCTGTGCCGTCGGCGAACGCGACAGCGGGCGCCCAGCCGAGGTCACGCCGCGCGCGGGCGCTGTCGGCGGTGATGTGCCGGACGTCGCCCAGGCGGTACTCGCCGGTGACCACGGGTTGGGGGCCGTCGAGCGCGGCGGCGAGCGCATGTGCCATGTCGCCGACGGTGCGTGGGGTGCCCGAGCCGATGTTCAGCGCGCGCACGCCGTCCACCGGGGATGCGACGGCCGCAGCGAACGCCGAGGCGATGTCGCGCACGTGCACGAAGTCTCGGCGCTGCCCGCCGTCCTCGAAGACCGCCGGCGCGGCACCCCTGCGCAGCGCGGACAGGAAGATCGCGGCGACACCGGCGTACGGGGTGTCACGCGGCATTCCCGGGCCGTAGACGTTGTGCAGACGCAAGGAAGTGACCCGCCCGCCGGTCGAGCGGGCCCACGACGTCGCGAGCTGCTCCTGCGCCAGCTTGCTGACGGCATAGGCGTTGCGCGGGTCGAGCGGCGCGTCCTCGGCAATGAGCGTCGGTTCGAGCGGGCGGCCGCACCGTGGGCACGGCGGTTCGAAGCGACCGGCGCGCAGGTCGGTCTCCGTGCGTGGGCCCGGGGTCACCGCGCCGTGCTCGGCACACCGTCCGAAGCCCTCGCCGTAGACCACCATCGAGCTGGCCTGGACGAGATCCTGCACGCCCGCACGGGCCATCGCCGCGAGCAGTGCGGCGGTGCCGTGCATGTTCGAGTCGGCGTAGTCGGGCAGGTCCTGAACGTGGACGCCGAGCCCGACCTTCGCCGCGAGGTGCACCACGGCGTCGACGCCGGCGAGGGCCCGATCGAGCGCAGCCGGGTCACGGACGTCGCCGATCTGCAGGCCGGTGATCCGCGGCGGCGGGCCGTGGTGGACATCGGGCCGCAGTGAATCGAGCACTCGCAGCTCGTGCCCGGAGGCGGTGAGTGCGGCCAACACGTGCGCACCGATGAAGCCGGCGCCGCCGGTGACGAGCAATCGCATGGCGTCGATCCTCCCGCCTCGAGGTCACAGCCGGAAAACACAGATCGGGTGGCGACCCGAAGGTCGCCACCCGATGAGTACTGAGTGGTGTTCGACTACTTGGTGTTGACCTTCAGGGTGGCGATGCCGACGAGCAGGCCCTTCTTGACGGCGGTCGTGTTGAACGTCTTGTTCAGCAGTGCCGCGGCGTCGGACGAGATCTCGACGTGCGTGCCGGTCAGGGTTGCGACGCCGGTGCTCTTGTCCACGGTGATCGGCTTGAGGTAGCTGCCGTCGAGGTCGAACAGCGTCGCGCTCTTGACGGCGACCTTGCCATTGGCGAGGACCTCGCCGGTGAGCTTGGAGTTGTTGCCCGGGTCGACGACGAAGTTCTGCAGCGTCACCACGGTCGAGCCGGCGGTCAGCGAGAGGCCGCTGCCGTTGTGCTCGATCGAGCCCTGGACGTAGGGGGTGACAGCACCCTTCTTGTACACCGCGGCGTGACCGCCGGTGATCGGGAAGGTGATGGTGCTGGTGGCCGCGTCGAACGTCGCGGTGCCGGTGGGGGCCGGGGTGAGCTTCAGCGCGGTGAGGTCTGCGAGGAACGTCTTGTCGAGGGCGACCGAGGTGCTCTGACCGGTGAGGGTCTTGATGTCGGCGATGGCCTTCTTGTCGCCGCCACCGCTGCTGCTGCAGGCGGTGCCAGTTGCGACGAGAGCGGCGCTCGCCGATACGGCTACCAGCGTCTTGGTGAATGTGCGCACGGTGATTGTCCTCCTGGACGTCGATCTGTTTCGGCCTCGGGTGGAGGCCATGTCGTGGTGCTGAATGTGAGTTCGTGGGCTGATCACGTCGTGGTTCCGCCGCGGTGAAGAAATTTCTATGGGTCATGATCTGGGTAGCGTCCCGTGGTGAACGCTTCGGATCCGCACATCGACCTCGTGCTGCCCTGCCTGGACGAGGCGCGTGCGCTGCCCTGGGTGCTCGAGCGGTTACCCGATGGTGTTCGCGCGCTGGTGGTCGACAACGGCTCCGTCGACGGCTCGCCGGAGATCGCGCGAGACCTCGGCGCCACGGTGATCACCTGCGAGCAGCGCGGTTACGGTGCCGCATGTCACGCCGGACTCGAAGCTGCGACCGCACCGCTCGTGGCGGTGTGCGACTGCGACGGCTCGCTGGATCCGCGCGAGCTGCCGCGCTTCGTCTCGGTGCTCGAGCGCGGCGCGGATCTGGCCGTCGGGCTGCGCCGGCCCACCGAGCGCTCCGCGTGGTCGCTGTCCTCCCGGATCGCCAACCGCGAGCTCGCGAGGCGGATCCGTAGACGTACCGGACTGCGAATAGCAGATGTGGGTCCATACAGAGTCGCGCGTCGCGAGGCACTCCTTTCGCTCGGTCTCACCGACCGTCGCTCGGGGTACCCCGCCGAGACGATCGTGCGGGCGGCCGACGCCGGCTGGCGCATCGAGCAGGTCGACGTCGCGTACTCGCCACGTATCGGCACCTCCAAGGTCACCGGCACGCTGCGAGGCACGGTGCAGGCGGTCCGCGACATGAGCGCCGCGATCAACGAGAGGCCGGCCGGAGCATGATCGACACCCTTATCGTCCTGGCGAAAAGGCCGATTGCCGGCCGCGTCAAGACCAGGCTCACCCCGCCGCTGACACCTGCCGAAGCGGCACAGGTTGCGTCGGCGTCCCTTCATGACACGCTCGACACCGTCTCGCGGACACCGGCTCGTCGCCGCGTGCTCGCGTTCTCCGGCGATGCCGAGGGCTGGGCACCGGACGGGTGGGACGTCGTCGAGCAGCCCGAGGGCGGTCTCGACGAGCGCATCTGCGCCGCGTTCGACTCGGCCGGCTCGGGCTCTGCCGTACTCGTCGGTATGGACACGCCGCAGCTTCAGCCGCACCACGTGCTGCGGTTCCGCCCGGAGGAGCACGAAGCCGCCTTGGGCCTTGCCGCCGACGGTGGTTATTGGGCGCTGGGTCTGCGCGACGCGAGCCGGGCCCGCGAGGTCGTTCTCGGCGTGCCGATGTCCACGGCCGCCACCGGCGCGCACCAGTACGCGCGACTGCAGGTAGCCGGGCTCGACGTCAGCCTGCTCGACACGCTCGTCGACGTCGATGTCGTCGCAGACCTCGAGACGGTGCTCGTCGACGCCCCGCTCGGCCGGTTCCGCCAGGTCGTCACGGCGCTGCGTCCGCACCTCGTCGAGCGCGCCAGCTGATGCAGTCGGACCACTGATGCAACCAGGAGCTCTGCGTCCCTACGAGGACGCGCTGCAAGGAGCCGGCCCGCTTCAGCTGCATGCGCCCGGACGTCGGGCGATCCTGCTCGACGTGCAGCGCTGGCTGGCCCCGGCCGACGACGTCGACGAACAGTTGGTCGGCACCTGCCCCGGCCCGGTGTTGGACGTCGGCTGTGGCCCCGGTCGGCTCGTGCATCTGCTGCATGACGCGGGCGTCGAGGTGCTGGGCATCGACATCGCCGAGGTGGCGGTGTCGCTCGCGCGGCGCACCGGCGCACCGGCGCAGCGGTGCGACGTGTTCGGTCCCGTCCCGGACGAGGGCAGCTGGAACACGGTTCTGCTGCTCGACGGCAACATCGGCATCGGCGGCGACCCCACGCTGCTGCTGCGCAGGGTTCGCGAACTCCTTGCGCCGGGTGGGCGGGTGCTCGTCGAGACCGATCCCGACGACGACGTCGACGCGCACGGCTGGGTGCGCTTCGCCCGCAACGACGTACCGACCGGTGTGCCGTTCCTGTGGGCGCGCGTCGGGCTGCCCGGCCTGAGCGTGCGATTGCCGGACGCCGCGTTCGAGATCGAGTCGGTTCGGCACGTCGCAGGCCGCACGTTCGTCACGCTTGCACCGACCATCGACTAACGGGCGTCAGTGCTCGCGGGGAACTGAGAGCCGCGGAACCCCGCCCAGACCGACGTTGTAACGGGTGTGCTCGGCGTACTCGGCGAGCTTGTCCCACAGGGCCGCGTGCGCCGGCCACGGGACGGGCTCGTCGCCGTCGAGCCAGCTCGCGCCGAAGGTGATCCACACAAGCGTCCAGTCGGCTGCGTCCAGCCAATCGCCGTTGCTCCACTCGATCAGCGAGCGGCGGATCTGGAACGCCAGGCGGGCAGCGTCCGGGAAGGTCGTCACCGTGCTGACCTCCCAGACCCGGAAGTCGTGGGACATCAGATCCAGCTCGAAGTCGTCGAGCATCCCGGGCTTGATCAGCACCGTCGCCACGTTCTCGTGGCCTCGTCCACGCATGACTCGATTATCTACCCCGCGAGGATCTCGTGGCCATGGCGTGAGGATGCACATCACCAGCCGACATCCGCGAGCCTGCGGGTGGACGCTCGGGACATGTCTGGATTGATGTCACTGAACGCCTGGTGCGCGTGCTGGTTGCTCGCGCTGGTCTGGCTGGTCGTCCGGGGCCTGCTCCGGCGTGCGGACGCCGCGAGTCACACCGCGGATCACTCGGCCGGCGCGGAGGCGTCGACGGCCAACATCGTGCCCCGACAGGCCGCCGCGCCGCACCGGCAGGCATACACGGCAGCTGCGTCGTCGGAGGCGTCGTCGTCGAGGCTCAACCGGTAGTCGATGAACAGCTCGGCGCCGGCCGGGACGGCCCGCAGGGTGAACACCTGGATCGTGCCGTCGTCGTCGATCGTCTCGCAGTTCGGGTCGCAGCCGTGGTTGATGAAGCGGGCCTCGTTGCCACCGCTGCCGCCGTCGATGACCCGACCGTCGCCGAGGTCGAAGAAGAAGGTGTGGTCGGGGTCGCCGTCGGCGGCCTCCCAGCGCGCCTGGGCGACGTCCCAGTCGACGACCTCACCGGTGTAATCGAGCAGGTACTGCTCGGCGTCGAGGTCGACGGCCGCGTACAGACCCCGGCCGTGGACGGGCGAGCGGCCGACGGTGACAAGGGAGCGCACCGCGCGAGCGTAGCCAACGTGTCCTGCTACGAACTATTGACGATCGCGCGGCGAAACGTAGTGTTTTCACACATGAGCGAGGCCGACACCGCCAACGCCAGCGGGTACCTGCTCGACCGGCATGTCGCGGCCGGCCGCGGTGAACGGCTGGCGCTCACCGGCAGCGTCGGTGACGTCACGTACGACGAGCTGTATGAGCAGGTCGTGCGTGCGGCCGGCGGTCTGCGTGCGATCGGCCTGCAACCCGAGCAGCGGGTGCTGATGCTGATGGCCGACACGCGGGAGTTCGTGATCGTCTACCTCGCCGCCATGCGGATGGGTGCGGTGCCCGTTCCCGTCTCCACGATGACGAACGCGGCCGGTCTCGCCGAACTACTGCGTGACTCCCGAGCCCGGCTGCTGGCCGTCACCGCCGACTTCGCTGCGCTCGCCGCCGGGGTGCTGGGTGCGGCACCGGAACTCGCTGGCGTGCTGGCCGGCCCGGGCGTCGGGCTGGCGTCGGCGGACGTCGAGGTGCATCCGATCGCCGACCTCGACGGGCCGGACGGCTCGCTGTACCCGAGCACGCCCGACTCGCCGGCATTCTGGCTCTACACGTCGGGCACCACGGGCACTCCGAAGGCTGCGATGCACCGCCACGGCGCCGTCCGGGTCGTCTGCGAGACCTACGGCGCCCAGGTGCTCGGCATCACCGCCGACGACCGCTGCCTGTCTGCGGCCAAGGCCTTCTTCGCCTACGGGCTCGGCAACTCGGTGCTGTTCCCGCTCGCCGCCGGCGCTGCCGCCATTCTCGAACCGGTGCCGTCGCGGCCCGAGCTGATCGCCGAGCGAGCACGTGACTACGGCGCAACGCTGTTCTTCGCCGGTCCGACCTTCTTCGCCAACATGCTGCGCGCGCAGCTGCCGGGCGACGCGCTGGGTGGCGTCCGGCTTGCGGCCAGTGCG
>CAZZVT010000156.1:0-8427 GCA_964657545.1 uncultured Jatrophihabitantaceae bacterium | reverse complement strand
ACCCTCATAGGGGAATCCCGTAGTCGGCAGCGATGCCGCTGATGCCCTTCGCGTAACCCTGCCCGAGCACCTTGAACTTCCAGTCGGGCCCGTTGCGGTAGACCTCGCCGAGCGTCACCGCGGTCTCGCCCTGGAACGCCCTCGACAGGTCCTCGGAACGCACCAGCTCGGCGTGCCCGTCACCGTTCAGAACCCGCACCACACACGAGCGCAGCTGGCCGAGCGTCCGACGCTGCGCCGGACCGTCGTTGATGTAGAGCACGATCACCAGGCGTTCGACGTCGGCCGGCACCGCGACCAGGTTGATCTCGAGCTGCTCGTTGTCGCTGCCGAGCGCCTGCTCCAGATGCTGCGTCGACTGCTCGGGCGAGCTGATCTGGTTGAAGAACACGAAGTCCTGATCGCTGCGCGCCCGGCCGTCGGACCCGCAGAGCACTGCTGCCAGCACCAGGTTGTCGTCGAGCACCCGCTCGGCGCCGGCGTTCCAGGAGACCCCGACCGTCAACGTCTGCAGCCCTGGGATCTCACGCGTCAGCGCGACGTTCGCGCCCCGTTTCATCTCGGCCATGTCGGTGTCGAGCCTAATCGCGAGCCGGGGCGGACCGACGCCGGGAGTCAGAGATCCAGGTCGGAGCGGCTGAACTTGGTCTGCAGGAAGTTGCCCTGGGTGAACAGCGCATCGACGTCGTGCTCGCGCGCCGCCGTGGCCAACTCGCTCGCCGCAGCGGCCAGCGAGTCGAGCTGCTCGCGCAGGGCGGCCCGCGGTGTGCGTCCCGACGGCCCGACCTGATCGATCAGCCGCGGGTCGAGGTTGAGGTAGCTGCGCAGCGTGGTGGGCAGGTAGTCGCCGACGATGCCCTTGATCTGCACGACCGCGTACACGTCGAGATGCTCGCCGGTGGCGGTGTTGATGACCTCACGGATGCGGTCGGTGATGCCCCGGGCCACGACCACCGCCTCGACCGGCAGCTTGCCCGCGTTGCGGTTGATGAACTGCACGAGCTCCCACTGCTCGGCCAGCAGCTGCGTGGGCGAATCAGTGGTGGCTGGGTCCTCGAGCGCCGGGGTCGGCTCGTCGTGCCCGCGCCTGAACCACGTCACAGCGCAGCCAGCCCGTGCTCGGAGGGCTCGATCAGGATCCGGGCAGCGCGTTGGGGTTGCCGCCGGGCAGTTCCGCGGTGGCGCCCTCCTGGCGACGGGTGCGCTCGAGGTAGGGCTTCGCACGCTCGATCTGGCCCTCGAGCGCGGTGACGGTCTGGGCCATCGAGTCGGTGGCCTGCGCGCGGAAGGAGTCGATCGCGTCCATGGTCTGGAACACGTTGTCGAACGCGGCCTGCAGCTTCTGGATGTCGATGGTCGAGCTGGCGGCCTGCTGGTTGATCTCGGCGCCCTGGATGCGCAGCTGGTTGGACGTCGACTCGATGAGGTTGGACGTCGTGGCGTTCAACGCGCTGATCTGGTCGAGGACCAGCTTCTGCCGCGCCAGCGCCTGCGACACGATGACCGCGGTGCGCAGCGCGGAGATGGTGGTGGTCTGCGCCCGGTCGACGCCCTTGATCAGCTCGAGGTTGTTCTTGCGGACGAGGTCGAGGGCCATGTAGCCCTGCACCGACACGGCCATCTGCGTCATGATGTCCTGGCGCCGCTGACGGATCGCGAACAGCGCGTCGGACTTCAGGGTGTTGGCACCCTCGGTGTTGCCGGCGGCCTCGATCTCGGCGATCTTCTCGGTGACGGCCTCGTCCAGGGCACTGGCGAGCGCGTTGTACTCGCTCAACTTGCCCATCGTCGTCCACATGTTGACCTTCTCGGTCTCGATGGCCGCGTTGTCCTTGCGCAGGTCGTCCTGCCCGGCCTCGAGCGCCTTGATGATCGCGTTGAGCTGGGTCTGGGCCGACTCGTACTTCTGGAAGTAGCGGGCGATCTTGTCGCCGCCCGGCAGCCACTTCAGGACCTTCTTCATTCCGGAGAGGTCGGCGCGGCTCGGGTCGAGTTCGGTGACGGTGTTGCGCAGTTCGTTGAGCGTGCCGGCGACCCGGGTCTGCGCGTCGCCGCCGCCACCGCCCTTTCCGGCCTTCATCGCGGCGGCCGGGCGGTCGAGCATCCGGTTCGACACCTGCGCCGAGGCGCGCAGTTCCTTGTCACCCATCGAGGTGATCGCGTCGACCTTCTTGGTGAACTCGGGCGCGTGGACGTCCATGCCCGCCAGCTCGTTCGCGAAGGCAGCGGCCCGGGAGGCCAGCTCGCTCTTCTTGGCGTCGTCGACGGGGACGGCGCCGGCGACCTGCTCCTCCTTGACCACCGACACGGGCGCGGGCGGGGTCAGCACGAGACCACCGGCGGCCGGGGCAGAAGCCGTGGTCGTCGGTGCGGTGGTGGCAGTGAGGTCCAGCTCGGACATGCGTCGACTCCTTCGTACGCTGCAGTGTTGCCTACGTTACTTGCGTCCCGCTGTCCAGTTCATGCCCCAGCCGTAGACCTCGTCGAGCTTGCGCTGGGCGCCGTTGAGGTAGTTGACCTCGCGGTGCACGACGAGCGCGCCGTTGTCATTGGCCAGCAGGGCGATCGCGCAGATGCGCGCGCCCTCCTGCGGGTCGTCGAGGTGGATCTCGATCGGGGCGGCACCACGGGGGGTGATGGTGGTCAGGCCCTGCGCCTCGGCCCAGTTCGCCGCACCCTCGTAGATCAGGGCGAACACGAGGATGCGCTTGATCTGCGCCAGACCCTCGAGGTTGATGAACAGGTTCTCACCGGTGCTGACCGCGCCGGAACGGTCGTCGCCGTCGAGCCAGATGAGGTCCTGGCTGCCGGTGCGGGGCCGGGCCCGGAAGGCGTTGCCCAGCGCCTGGACGACACCCTTGGTGCCGTCGGTGAACTCGTACAGGCAGCCGAGGTCGAGGTCGAGCTGGGTGTTCTTGCGGAAGAACCCGCCCTTCGCCGCCGGCTTGGCGTTCCAGTTCAGGTTGATCGCCATCAACCCGGTGTTGCCGCCGTGCTTGGTCAGCGAGACGGTCGGTGCCGACTTGGTCAGCGTGACCTTGCTCAACGACACACCACCCGCCGGCGGGGTAGCAGTGGCAGGGGCGGCGCTCGGCCGCTTGGTGTAGTCGATTCCCATGACAGTTCCTTCTCAGACGGTGACTGGTTCGGCGAGCGGCGCGTCGGAACCGGCACGCTTGTTGCGGATGATCGACGACAGCAACGCGAGCCCGATGAACGCGACGCCGATCAGCCCGGTGACGACCTCGGGCACCTCGTACTCGATGCTGATCAGCAGGATCACGGCCAGCGCGCCGATGGCCCACAACGCACCGTGCTCGAGGTAGATGTACTCGTTGAGCGTCCCCTGCCGGACGAGGTAGACGGTCAGGGAGCGGATGAACATCGCGCCGATCCCCAGACCGATCGCGATGACGATCGGGTCGGGCGTGATGGCGAACGCGCCGATGACACCGTCGAAGCTGAACGACGCGTCGAGCACCTCGAGGTACAGGAACAGGAAGAAGGCGGCCTTGCCGACGACGTGCATGACCTGCGGCTTCGGTGTCGCCCCCTCCTCGTCGGCCTCGTCGTCGACGTCAAAGAACTCCCCCAGGCCGTTGACCAGCAGGTAGGTGCCGAGCCCCAGCGCACCGGACACGAGGACGGTCGAGATCCGGTCGGGCTGCGCGGTGTCGGCGCTCTTGCCCAGCGTGTAGGCCGACACCGTCAGCACGACGAGCGCGATCACCACCGACAGCTGGTCGAGCTTGCCGATCTTGGCCAGCGGCTTCTCCAGCCACGACAGCCAGGTGACCTCGCGCTCCTCGAACACGAAGTCGAGGAACAGCATCAGCAGGAACATGCCGCCGAACGCAGCGATCGCCGGGTGGGCCTGGTGCAGCAGGTAACCGTAGGTGCCCTTCGTGTCCGGGTTGCCCTTCTCGAGCGCCAACCGGACGGCCTGCACCGGGTTCAGCTTCGCGGTGATCCCGACGATCAGCAGCGGGAAGATCAGCCGCATGCCGAACACGGCGATGGCCACACCGACGGTCAGGAAGATCTTCTGCCAGAACGGGGACATCTTGACGAGCACCGTGGCGTTGACGACCGCGTTGTCGAAGGACAGCGAGATCTCCAGAACGGCCAGGATCGCGACGAGCGCCAGGCCCGTGCCGCTGTCGTAGAGGTAGCCCAGCACCAGCCCGACGGCGGCGATGACGAGCGACCACCCGAAGGTTTTGAAGAACACCGACAATGACCCGTCAGCCGACGTTCACGCCGAAGTCCAGGGCGATGCCCCGCAGGCCGGTGCTGTAGCCCTGGCCGACCGCTCGGAACTTCCAGTCGGCGTTGTTGCGGTACAGCTCACCGAAGATCATCGCGGTCTCGGTCGACGCGTCCTCGGACAGGTCGTAGCGGGTGATCTCGGTGGTGTCCGCCTGGTTGACGACGCGGATGTAGGCGTTACGCACCTGGCCGAAGGACTGCTGGCGGGTCTCGGCGTCGTAGATCGACACCGTGATCACGATCTTGTCGACCTCGGGCGGGACGGTGGCGAGGTTGACCTTGATCTCCTCGTCGTCGCCCTCGCCCTCACCGGTGAGGTTGTCGCCCAGATGCTCGACCGATCCGTCCGGGGAGGTCAGGTTGTTGAAGAACACGAAGTGCGCGTCCGAGAGGATCTTGCCGGACGTCCCGACGATCAACGCCGAGGCGTCGAGGTCGAAGTCGGCCCCGCTGGTGGTTCGCGCGTCCCAACCCAGGCCGACGAGCACCGCGGTGAGGCCCGGCGCCTCCTTGGTCAGCGAGACGTTGCCGCCCTTGTTCAAGCTCACGCTCATGATGCGTCGTCCTTCCCTGCCGTAACCTCCGGCGCCGCTGTCACGTGTTGCACCTCTGTCCTGACCAACGTCCCACCCCCGGTGCGGGGTTCCGGGGCTCGATCAGACGCCCGCGCAGCTCTACCCGGAGAGATCCGACCCTAGTGGCCGACCGCCGGACCTGCGCCGTCGACGCGTCCGCTAGTCGCGGCGAATCAGGGCGCAGGAGACGGTCTTGCTGCCGGGGTCGTAGGCCCAGCCGACCTCGAAGGACTTCGCGGAGTCGTCGAGCAGGTCGTCGGAGGAGTTGAAGCCGGTCACTCCGGTGACCACGCTGGACCCGCTGAGGTCATCGACACGCACCCAGACGAAGCTGGACGGACAGGTGTCGCCCTCGGTGAGCGCGCACTGCTCGGCGGCCGAGGTCGTGGATGTCGGCACGGCTTTCTTGCTGTGCTCGCTGCGGTAGGCGTTGATCGCGGTCATCGCGCCACTGACGTCGCCGGTGACCGCGCAGGTCTTCTTGCTCGGACACGACGGCGTCGGGACCGGACCGCTGGACGCGCTCGTGGCCGGGCTGCCGCTCGTCGAGGGGCTCGACGCCGGTGGCGTGGAGGTCGACGACCCGGCTGTCGGTGTGGTCGACGCAGCGGCTGTGGGTGACACGCTCGAGGTGGCGACGTCGGTGGGCAGCACCGTGCTCTGGCTGGTGTCGCTGCCGCCGCCGGAGGACTTCAGCAGCGTGACGCTCAGCAGGACGAACAGCCCCGCGACAACGGCCAGCATCGCCAGCAGCCACGCGGCGCGCTTGCGGATGTCGGACTCGGCCCGCTCATCGTCCTGCACCGACCCATTATCGCCGGGCGCGTCGCGCGATGCGCGCCACCCGGTGCGAGCGCTCATACAGCGGTCAGGTACGCGCTCAGTCCGTGCCCTCGGCGAGGTCGCGCTGACGCTGGTGGAGCACGCCGAGGGTGAAGCCGTTGCCACCGGACGCGCCGAGGCGCAGCAGGAACTCGGCTGCGACCACTTCGTCCTGCCGATCGCCGAGCCGCTCCTGGTTCTTCTTCGCCCGCTTGGCGAGTCGCTTCGCGCCGGCACCGAGCGTGGGCACAGCCAGCTCGCCGGCGTACCGCGCCCGCTTCGCGGCCTTGCGAGCGCGGTGATAGGCGGAGTCGGCGTGCTCACCGGTGCGCGCCGCCGCGATCCGCTTGTCCATGGTCTTCGACGCCTTGCGGACGTAGCGCTCCAACGAGGACGCCGGTTCGTCGGTGTCGTGGACGGGCAGCTCCACCGCCCACGATCGCAGCTCGGCCAGCAGCGCCGCATAACGCTCCGACGCCATGACCTCGGCGAGCGCGGCACGCGCGGCGGCCTCCTCGAGGTCCAGCGTGCGCCCGACACGGCGGCGGATCGGGCCGACCACCAGTTCGGGCGCGAGATCGTCGAACGCGGCCTCGAGATGCCGACGCAGGACGTGCCGGTCACGCACCTCGCCCAGGGCACTCGCGTACCAGGACAGCTCACCGTCGAGCGCCGAAGCCCGTTCGGCGTCGAGCAGGGGCGCGAAGGTCCGCAGCGTGCTGCGGTAGCGACGGCTGGCGACCCGGGTGGCGTGCACGGCGTCGTGCAGTTCCTCGTCACGACGCAGGGTCACGTCGCCGGCCACGATCGCTGCGAAGCTCGCATCGAGGTAGCCACCGATGACCCCGGCCGCGGTCGACGTCGGGCGCGCGGGCCGCGCCGACGCCTCGAGGGCGCGACCCAGCTTCGACAGGCTCGCCGACGGCTCGGCGTCGTGCTTGGCCAGCCACTTGGCGATGCGGGCGAGCAGCTTCTCGTCGCCGGCCTCGAGCAGCTCCACCTCGGCCTCGTGCCAGCTGCGGATGACCGAGAACTCGTGCTTGACGGTGGCCGTCACGGTGTCGTGCACGATCTCGGCCAGGCCGTTGCCCTCCGCGTCGACGATCCGGCGGACCTCGCGTTCGGTGCGCAGCGTGGCGATGGTGCGCAACGCCGCCCGGCCGCGCAGGCCGGCGGTCAGCCCGCGCAGCTCGGCCGGTACGCCGCGACTGCCCTCGAGCGGCAGCCGGACCTCCTGTCGCGCGCCGTCCATCGGGATCTTCAGATGCCAGCCGTTGTCGGCGTCGCCGCTGCGCCGGCGCAGCGTGACCAGCGAGCCGAAGAGGTCACGGTCCGCGGTGTCGAAGTAGGTGCTCTCGAGGCGTTGCACCTCGTGCTGCACCGCACCGCCGTCGGGAACGAAACGGGTGACGTCGGGCAGCTCCCAGCGTTCGGGCAGGTCGAACTTCAGCTCTCGCTCGCGGTAGGTCCGGCTCACGCGTCCTCGACTGTGGGGTCGTCGGTGCGCGCGTCGGAGTCTTCGAGCACGATCCGCGCCTGCGCTGCCGGGTCGTCGCTGCCCACGACTGTCTCCTCGGGCAGCAGGTCGGCCCGCTCGGCGACCCGGTTCTGCTCGATGCGCTCGTTGTCAGGATCTTCGGTCATCCCGGGACCGTACCCACCGGCGACGTGAGCAGCACCGTGGCGGCCTGCGCCCGCAGATCCACCCGCCGGATCTTGCCGGTGGCGGTGGTCGGGTAGGTCTCGACGAACACCACCCGGCGGGGCCGTTTGAACGAGGGCAGACCGGCCCGGCAGAAGTCGACGAGTTCGTTCTCGGTGACCGGGTGCTGCGGATGCAGCTGGACGTACGCGACCGGCTTCTCGAGCCCGTCGACGTCGGGCGCGGCGACCACCACGGCCTGGACGACCGCGTCGTGGGCCAGCAAGCGCGCCTCGACCTCGGCCGGGCTGACCCAGATCCCGCTGGCCTTGAGCATGTCCCCGGTGCGGCCCAGGCAGCTGTAGTACCCGTCGACATCCTGCACGTACGTGTCGCCGGTGCGCAGCCACTCGCCCTGGAAGACCTGACGCGAGGCGGTGTAGCGCGACCAGTAGCCGGTGGCCGTCGAGTCGCCCCGCACGAACAGCGTGCCGGGCGTACCCGGCGCGACCTCGCTGCCGTCGTCGTCGAGCAGGCGGAGGTCGTAGCCGGGCACCGCGACCCCGGTGGTACCGCCCCGCACCTCGCCGGGGCGGTTCGACAGGAAGATGTGCAGCATCTCGGTCATGCCGATGCCGTCGAGGATGTCGACACCGAAGTGTGTGGTCCACCGTTCGTACAGGGCTGCCGGCAGCGCCTCGCCCGCACTGGCCGCAAGCCGGAGGCCACCCAGCGCGTCGCCCGGCAGCTTCCGGGCCGTTGGCGCGCAGGGCTACGCGCATTCGCCATGCGCTTGACCCTCTTTCCGTCGGGGCGCTGACTACGTGGCCGAAAAACTTTCGCGAGCGCGCGCGGCCATCGACATCGGTGAGGCGAACGTCAGTCGACGATCGTCATCAGCTCGTAGCCGTCGCGCGTGACGAGCACGGTGTGCTCCCACTGCGCCGAAAGACTTCCGTCTGCCGTCACTATCGTCCAGCCGTCCACTTCGGTCTGTACGGTATCGGTTCCGAGCGTCAGCATCGGTTCGATGGCAATAACCATGCCAGGTTTCAGAAGGGCCCCGTCCCCTGCTCTGCCGTAGTTCGGAATCTGGGGCGGCTCCCAGACCGCGTGTCC
>CAZZVT010000155.1:0-8455 GCA_964657545.1 uncultured Jatrophihabitantaceae bacterium | reverse complement strand
CCACGGCGTGGGCGGTCTGCACCAGCATCGACCCGAGACGGCGGTGCACCAGCCGTCCGCGTCCGGGCGGCAGCGGTTCCATCCGCTGCGAGCCCAGCACCGCGCCCTCGTCCTTGCTGCCCGACAGCAGGATGCCCGGGGTGCCCATGTCACGCAGGGTGCGCAGCACCGGCTCGTACACGCCCTGCCCTGCACCGCCGGCCGAGCGGGCAAGCACGACGTGCAGGCCGATGTCACGGGCGTGGGGAAGGAACTCGAGCAGCGCCGGAATCTGACTGCCGCTGCTCGAGGCGACGAGGTCGTAGTCGTCGAACAGAACGAACAGCCGGGAGCCGCTCCACCTCGGCAGCTCGCCCGGCACCGGCTCGACCTGGAGTGCGGCCAGCCGCTGTCGCAGGGCCGCCACGATGTCGGCGAAGACCTCAGGCGCGTTCATCGGGTTGAGCACGTTGCCGACCTGGTGCGCCGAGCTGAGCGCACCCACCAGCCCGCGCCGGTAGTCGAAGGTGACGATCTTCGCGTCCTCGGGTGCCCACCGCGCGGTGATGCCCTGCGCGATCGTCCACAACAGATTCGACTTCCCCGACCCGACGTCGCCGATGACGATGAAGTGCGGCTCGGCGTCGAAGTCCACCGACACCACCGAGAGCGTGTCCTCCTCGACGCCGATCGGCAGCGCAGCGCCGATGCCGGGCACCGGCAGCTCACGCGACGGCGGCGCGACCGGGCCGTGCCACGCGTCGCGCACCGCCCGCACGAGCGACGCGACGCCCTCGGCGAGGTCGTCGATCGAGTGCGCGCCGTCGATGCGTGGCAGCGCCGCCAGGAAGTGCAGCTTGTCCGGGCTGACGCCTCGCCCGGGCGCTGCGTCGGGAACGGCCCTGGCGACGGTGCGGTCGAGCTCGGATTCGCCGGGATCACCGAGACGCAGTTCGAGGCGGTTGCCGATGAGGTCCCGCAGGGCCGGACGCAGCTGCGTCCAACGCTGGATCGACAGCACCACGTGCACGCCGTAGCCCAGACCACGCGCGGCGAGCCGGGTGATCGCGGCCTCCAGAGCCTCGTGATCGGTGCGCAGCGTGCCCCATCCGTCGACGACGAGGAAGACGTCGCCGAAACCGTCGCGAGGTGCCGCTCCCGTCGCGGCGAGCCGGCGGTAGGACGTCATCGAGTCGATGCGACGGGCCGCGAACAGGGCCTCGCGATCGGCGAGCAAGGTCGTGATCTCGGCGACCGTGCGGCGCAGTCGTTCGGGTTCCTGCAGCGTGGCCACCGACCCGACGTGCGGCAGGTCGGTCAACCCGGTGAGCGTGCCGCCGCCGAGGTCCAGGCAGTAGAACTGCACCTGCTCGGGGGTGTGGGTCAGCGCCATGCCCGTGATCAACGAGCGCAGGACCGTGCTCTTGCCGCTGTGCGGGCGCCCGACCACCACGAAGTGCGAGCTGGCCAGGTCGATCCGCAGCGGCTCGCGACGCTGGTCGAAGGGTCGGTCGACGATGCCGATCGGCGTGGCCAGGCTCGGTGGGCCGTCCCAGTCCGGCGGACGGAGCCCGAGCTGCGTCCGGACCAGCGGGGGCAGCAGTTCGTCCATCGTCGGCGCGACGTCCAGTGGGGGCAGCCAGATCCTGCGGGCCGCGACACCCGCACCCTCGAGCCGCTCGACGAGGACGTCGAGCACGGTGCGCCCCGGCCCGACGCCGGCGGGTGGATCGGGCCCGTCGTCGACCACGGGACGTGGTGCCGGATCAGGCAGGACGACGGGCTCGATGCGATAGGGCAGCACCTGGTGCTGCGTCCAGGCGCCGACGTCGACCGGGTCCGGCCCCGCCGACCGGCGTGCATCGGAACCCGAGACGTACGCAGCCCTGAACCGCACCAGTCCGTCGGTGGCGTCCTTGAGGTAGGCGTGGCCGGGGTCGCCGGGTAGCTCGTAGGCGTCGGGCACCCCGAGCACGGACCGGGACTCGGCAGCCGAGAACGTGCGCAGGCCGACGCGGTAGGACAGGTGGGTGTCCAGGCCGCGCAGTTTGCCCTCCTCCAGCCGCTGCGAGGCCAGCAGCAGGTGGACGCCCAACGACCGTCCGAGGCGGCCGATCATCACGAACAGGTCGATGAAGTCCGGTTTGGCCGAGAGCAGCTCGCTGAACTCGTCGACCACCACGAACAACGACGGCATCGGTTCCAGCGACGCACCCAGCTCGCGGGCCCGCTCGTAGTCGCGCACCGAGGCGACGTTGCCGGCCGCACGCAGTACCTCCTGACGGCGCACCAGCTCACCGGCGATCGCGTCCTTCATCCGGTCGACGAGGACGAGCTCGTCCTCGAGGTTGGTGATGACCGCCGAGGTGTGCGGCAGGACGTCGAGGCTGGCGAATGTGGCGCCGCCCTTGAAGTCGACCAGCACGAAGTTCAACGTCTCGGGCGAGTGGGTCAGCGCGAGTCCGAGCACGAGCGTGCGCAGCAGCTCGGACTTGCCCGACCCCGTGGCACCGACGACCAGCCCGTGCGGACCCATGCCGCCCTGCGCGGACTCCTTGAGGTCGAGCTCGACCGGCCGGCCGGTCGGCCCCAGCCCGATGGGCACCCGCAGCCGGTCGCGCGGGGTGCGCGGTTGCCAGGCGATCAGGGGGTCGAGTTCGTGTGGGTCGCCGATGCGCAACAGATCGGGCAGTCCGGGGGCGGACGCGTCGCTCGGGTCGGCGGACGCCGTTGACATGCGCTTCGCAGCCATCCGGCGGGCCAGGGTCTCGGCCTCGACCACGCTCAGCCGGTCCGGGGTGCCCAGAGCGACGCGCCGGTCGTGGCCGTCGGCATCGCGGCGCGACAGCGTGAGCTCGTCTGCCGTCACGTCGAGCTGCCCCACGCCCGGCCCGTACTCGGGGCCGGTCGCCTCGCTGAGGTCGATCACCGTGACGCCCTGCACGAGGCTTTCGGACAGCTGGGCCGCGGTCGTCACCCGGCCACCGTCGACGACGACGACCAGGTGCGGGCCCACTGTCGTGGCGCCGCCACCGAAGCGCGCCCGGCTCGTCAGGGTCTCGCCGAGCAGACCCTCGACGGCGAGCAGATCGTCGGCCATCAACCGGGTCCGGCCCACGGCGTCGAAGGTCACCTGGCTCGCCGCGTGCGGCGTCCACTTCAGCCACTCCCACTGCACGTGCGCATCCGGACCCGCGCAGACCGCGACGACGACGTCATCGGGCGGGTGGCAGGCCAGCAACTGCGCGAGCATGGCGCGCACCAGCCCGCGTGACGGCGACGACGGGCCGCTGACGGCCAGGCGGCCGAAGGACGTCAGGGCCAGTGCGACGGGCAGGTCGGGCACCGAACCGTGGGTGGCAACCAGGCGGCGCAGCGACGAGGCCGAGACCGGTTCGACGTCCTGGAACGGCCTGGTTTCCGGCACCACGAGGTCGACCGCGAGCCGCTGCCGACCACGCCCGACCCGCACGGTCAGGAAGTCCTCATCACCCGGCCGGCGCTCCCACAACCGGGACCCGCCCGCGATGCACCACAGCGTGTCCGGGTCGGGATGGCGCCAGAGGGACGCGACGCGCTGCTGCTGCGCGGCGCTGCGCACCCGTCGGCGCACCTGCTCGAGGTAGCGCTGGTAGTCGCGTCGATCGCCGTCGAGGCGGCGGCGCTTCTCCCCCGAGCCCCGGCCGACGCTGCCGGCGGCCATCCCGACCATCGACAGCCCCATCATCCCGCTGGCCAGGTAGGTGACCGGCGACCCGCCGCTGCCGCTGACGAACAATCCGGTGGCACCGGCCCCGGCGAGCATGGGCAGCATCGTCAACGCCTGGCCCGCCCCTCCGGCAGGCGCCGACTCGGGCAGAGCGGGCGGCGGTTCGAGCACGATCTCGCCGCGGGGTTCGGCAGGTGCGCGGCGACGCGTGGGGCGGTGGAACACCTCGGTGCCCAACGACCACCTCCGTTAGCGTGTAGCGCACACCGGCCCCCGACGGCCGGTGTGGGCAAGATCGTAGCCGCGCCGGCGGGTGCGCGAACGTCGATCGCGAAGGGTGTGGATCGTGACCGTCTCGACCTCCGCGAGCGTGGTGTCCGACAGCTGCCGGTTGACCGTCGTGTCCTCGACCCGGCGGGCCGACCTCGCCGTACCGGTGCAGATCTCGGTTGCCGAACTGCTCACCGTCGTCGTCGCGGGCCTCGGTCCGGATGCCGCAGATCTCGGGGCCGCCGAGGGGGGTTGGGTCCTGCAGCGCGCCGGGTCGGACCCCCTCGACCCGGCCACGACGCTCGCGAGCGGCGGCATCGTCGACGGCGACGTGCTGCACCTGCGCACCCGCTCGAGCACGCTGCCCGAGGTGGCGTTCGACGACGTGCTCGACGCCGTGGCCGACGGGGTTCTCACCCGCACCCGGCGGTGGTCGGCGGTGCAGACGATGCGGGCGACGACGTTCTTCGCCGCTGTGCTGCTCGCCTTCGCCGGCGGCACCGCACTGCTCGTCGGACCGACCTGGGGGGCGCCCGCCGTCACCCTCGGTGTCGGCGCGCTGCTGCTCGCAGCGGCCGCGGTCGCCGTGGGTCGCATCGTGCACCGCCGCGGACCGGCGCTCACCGCAGCGGGGTTCGCGATCGCGTACGGCGCCGGTTGTGGCGCGACGGCGCTCGGCGGCGGGCGCCACGCCGTCGACTTCGGTGCCCCGCAGCTGCTCGCCGCCACCGGCGCCGCGCTGCTGACCGCCGTCGTCCTGCTGATCGTGCTCGCCGACGGGCTCGCCGGTTTCGTGGCCGTCATCGCGCTGGCGCTGCTCGGCGCGTCAGGGGCGATCGCCTCCGGGCTGGATCTCCGCCCGGCAGCCGCGGCCGCCGTGATCGCTGCCCTCGGGCTGGCCAGCGCGCCGACCCTGCCGATGATGTCCTACCGGCTCGCGCGCCTCCCGCTTGCGGTGATCCCGCTGGACGCTGCCGATCCGCACAGCGACACCGCCGGACTCGACGCCCGCCAGATCCTGGGCCGGGCAGTACGCGCCGACCAGTTCCTCACCGGTCTCGTCGGCGGCGGGTCGCTGGCCGTGGCGGGCTCGGCCGTGGTGCTCGCCGGCCATGGTGTGTCGGAGGAGGTCCTGGCAGCCGTGCTCGGCGGCAGCTGCCTGCTGCGGGCCCGCCTGTTCACCGGGCTCGGGCAGCGCATCCTGCTGCTGTTGTCCGGTGCGGCTGCCCTCGTCGCCGAACTCGTCGCGGTCACCACCGAGGTCCACGGTTCGCTGCGGCTGCTCGCCCTCGCGGTGCCCGCCGCGGTCGTCGGACTCGCGCTCGTCGGGCTGAGCGTCGTGCTGCCTGACCGCCGTTACGCGCCTACGGTCTCGCGGGCGGCCGACATCCTCGAGTCCGTGCTCGTGCTGTCGGTGATCCCCCTGGCCATCGGCGTGCTGGGCGTCTACGGCTCGGTGCGTCAGCTCGTGAGCTGATCGCCTCGCCGGGCTTCGTCGAGCAGCCGCGCCTGCGCCGAGGTCGGGTTCAGCGACACGTACTCGATCCGGCCGCGTCGCACCACGCCGAACGACGTCGCGTCGAGGCGGGTGAGCGGCTCGGCCGAGCGGGCCGGGATCTCGAACGCCCGGGCCACCCCGGCCACGAACTCGACGGGCAGCGCCCCGAACACCGCGACGTCGGCGCGCGCGAAGCCACCGAGCTGGGCAGGTGTCCACTGCGGGTGCAGCTCGAGCCGGCACTGCCAGGGCTGCAGTTCGACGGGTCCGGGCGAGGGCTGCGCACCGTCGTCGACGACAAGTGTCGGACCCCCGGGATCGGCCCGCCCGATGCCACCAATGCCGCCGACGCCGACGCCGACGCCGAGTAGCGGACGCCACGACGACGCTCGCTCGGTGATCACCTGCACCGGGACACCGGCGGCTGCGGCACGCACGACGAGCAGCCGGGCCGGTGCCGGACCCGCAGCGATCACCACCCGGGTGCCGTCGAGCCGGAACAGCCGTAACCGCACCGGTCCATCCGCTCCGACACCGAGCGGCACGCCGGAACTCGGAGCACCGATCTCGACCCGGTCGTCGAGTCGCAGCTCGAGGATGCCGCGCCTCATGCCGTCACGCTGCCTCGCCCACGCCGATCGGGACGGTCGCCGACAACACCGTGCCCTGCTCGCCCCCGGCACGCTGCACGACCAGGCCGTACGCGCGGGCCAGCACCGTCATCGCCCGGCCGGTGTCGGCGTCGGCGAGGTCGTCGGGACTGGTGACCCGAACGATCATCGCGGCCTCGAGGTCCCGCGGGTGCGGCCGCCGGCCGTCCGTCGCGTGGACGCGACCCGGCGTGCGGCGCAGCAGCAGTGTCGAGCCCACGACGGCGCCCGGCGCGGCGGCCGCCAGCTGAGCCACCCGATCCAGGAGGTCATCGCCGGAGCCGCCGACGGCGAACGACACCGATCGGGTACCGGCGACCCGCACCTCACCCCAGGACTCCCCCGCCCGGTCACGGCGCCGGCCGCCGGACGCACCCGGCGGGCCCAGCCAGGAGGCGAACAGGCCGTGGACGGCCGGCTCGCGCAACCGGCGAACGCTGATCCCGGACATCGCGAACGTCCGGTCGGCGTGCGCGGCGCAGCGTCGCAGGATCTGCTCGACCGCCCGCGAACCGCCGCCCCGCGCGGCGATCGCCTCGCCGGCCCGACGGGTGTCGAGGGTGATGAGGCAGTACCGAGCTGCGGTCGGGTTCAGCGTGCGGTCGGACCCGGCCGGCACCCGCGCCGGCGTGGTCAGGGTGAACAGTCGCACGCTCGACAGCGGGACGTCCTCGACCGCGAGGAGCTCGGCCAGAACCCGGACGGGCACCGGGGCGTCGTCGTTGAGCACCGCATCGAGCCCCAGCAGGAGCGGCAGGCACCAGGTGGTTCCCGCGCGCACGACGGCGAGGTCGGCGCCCGAGCCGCCGCCGGGCACCGTGACGACGGTGTACTCGCCGACAAGCGCCTCGAGCCCGCCACGGCTGCCCGACCGACGCCGGCGCCGATGCCGGCGCAGCATCAGGCCCGACCAGGACGCGGCGGCCTGGTAGAGCCATCGGCATTCCAGCGGCAGGACTGCCGACAGCAGCACAACGACGCCGGCCGCAGGTCCGACGACGCGCCATGCGCCGCCTGCGGCCAGCCCGCCGAGCGCCCCGGCGGCGGCCACCTCGAGCAGCGCGAGCTGGGAGAACGCAAACCTCGGCACGCAACCTCCCAGCGGACGGGCGTCTGTCGGGCGCTGATCATTGCATCCCGCTGGTGGATCGGCCGGAGCGTCGTATTGTTCGCCCGTGCCGACCCGCCGCGACCAGCTGCAGGCCTACCGGTTCCAGAACCGGCGGGCCCTGGCCGCACTCGTCACCGGTGAGCCGAACATCGTCGAGGCCCCCCTGCGTCGGCTCAGCGTCAGCACGCTGTCCGGGATCATGATCGCCATCCTGCTGGTGGCCGGCTTCGCGGCGTTCGGTCTCGTCAAGCCTGCGGACGACGACGGCTGGAAGGCCGACGGCGCGATCATCGTCACCAACGAGACCGCCGCGATCTACGTGCGGCTCGACGGCGTGCTGCATCCGGTGCTGAACTACGACTCGGCCGTGCTGGCCGTGTCGGGCACCCGGCAGGCCGACGTCGTGCACGTCGACGCCGACGTGCTCGACGGTGCGAAACGTGGTCCGACGATCGGCATCGCAGACCTGCCCACCTCGCTGCCCGCGGCCGACGGCCTGGTCGCGGCACCGTTCACCGTCTGCTCGCGCACCCGCGTCGGCGCCGGGGCGGCCCTGACGACCGAGGTCTCGGTCGAGATCGGCGGCAGTCTGGGCTCGGCCCCGTTGAGCGCGGACACCGGCGTCGTCGTGCGCTCGGCCGGTGACGGCGCGTACTACCTGATCGCGGGCGGTCACCGCCTCGCGATCGGATCGACGCAGGTCGCGACGTCGCTGCAGCTGGACACCCGGCAGGCCGTCACGGTGGGGACGGCCTTCCTCAACGGCATCGAGGCCGGCACGCCGTTGCGCACACCGACCGTCGCCCATGTCGGTGCGCCCTACCCGACACCGATCGCCGGACGCACCGTCGCCGTCGGACAGCTGCTGCACGACCGTGACGACAGCCGCTACCTGCTCGTGCTGGCCGACGGCGTGGCCGACCTGACCGAGGTGCAGGCGCGGCTGCTCGAGACCCTCCCGCTGCCCCCGACCAATGCGCTCGCGGAGCCGGTCGAGGTCTCGCGCAGCGACGTCATCGCCGTTGCGCAGTCGACGTCGGACTGGCTTGCCGTTGCCGGGCAGCTCACCGGCCTGCCGGCCGACGTGCCGCGCACCAGCACCGCTCCGGGTCGGCGCGGCGGATTGTGCGCGGTGTACCGGGGCGGCGCGAGCACCCCGACGCTCGCGGTCCCGTCGAGCCCGGGACCCGACACTGCGCCACCTCAGGTGACGCGGTCGGGGGTGTCCCAGTCGGGGG
>CAZZVT010000154.1:0-8477 GCA_964657545.1 uncultured Jatrophihabitantaceae bacterium | reverse complement strand
CTGCCCGACAGCCTCAAGCGCAAGATCGCGCTGATGTGCGACGTCGACACCGAAGCCGTGGTGGCGGCCGTCGACGCCTCGAGCATCTACGAGATCCCCAAGGTGCTGCACTCCGAGGGCCTCGACGCGTACGTGGTGCGCCGGCTCGGTTTGTCGTTCCGCGACGTCGACTGGACGGTGTGGGGCGACCTGCTCGACCGGGTGCGCAACTGGCGCTCGGAGGTGAACATCGGCCTGGTCGGCAAGTACATCGACCTGCCCGATGCCTATCTCTCGGTGGCCGAGGCGCTGCGGGCCGGCGGCTTCGCGCACCGGGCCAAGGTCAACATCAAGTGGATCCCGTCGGACTCGTGCGAGACCCCGGCGGGTGCCGCGGCTGCACTGGCCGGTCTGGACGGGGTGATCGTGCCGGGCGGGTTCGGCATCCGGGGGATCGAGGGCAAGGTCGGGGCGCTGCGGTACGTGCGTGAGCAGCAGATCCCGGCGCTGGGACTGTGTCTCGGGCTGCAGTGCATGGTCATCGAGGCCGCCCGGAACCTGGCGGGCATCCCCGACGCCAACTCCGCCGAGTTCGCCCCCGAGACCACCGACCCGGTGATCGCGACGATGGCCGACCAGGTAGCGGCCGTGGCCGGCGAGGCCGACCTCGGGGGCACCATGCGGCTCGGGTCCTACCCGGCGACGCTCGTGCCCCGATCGGTGGTCGCCGAGGCCTACGGCTCGACGTCGGTGACCGAGCGGCACCGGCACCGTTACGAGGTGAACAACGCCTATCGCGGGCGGCTCGAGGCGGCCGGGCTCGTGGTGTCGGGTGAATCGCCCGACGGCCGGCTCGTGGAGTTCGTCGAACTGCCCCGCACGGTGCACCCGTTCTACGCCGCCACGCAGGCGCACCCCGAGCTCAAGTCCCGCCCGACCCGCGCACACCCGCTGTTCAAGGCCTTCATCGGCGCGGCGCTGCAGTACAACGACGCCGAGCGGCTGCCGGTCGAGATCCCCGAGGCGACCGCCGCCGACGCGCCGGACGACGAGCTCGACGGCCTGCCCGTCGGCAGCCAGGCATAGCCCGTGGGCGAGCAGGACGAGTACGGGCTGGTCGACTCCGAAACCGTCTTCGAGGGCCGCATCATCACCGTGCGCCGCGACACGGTGCGGATGAGCGACGACTCCACGTCCGTCCGCGAGGTCGTCGACCACGGCGGTGCGGTGGCGATCGTCGCCCTCGACGACGAGGGTCGTGTCGTGCTCGTCAACCAGTACCGGCACCCGGTGCGGGCCCGGCTCGACGAACTGCCCGCGGGGCTGCTCGACGTCGAGGGCGAGTCGGCGCTCGACGCGGCCCGGCGGGAGCTGCGCGAGGAGACCGGGATCGAGGCCGACACGTGGGACGTCCTGCTCGATCTGCACTCGTCGCCGGGTTTCTCGAACGAGGCCGTGCGGGTGTTCCTCGCGCGCGGGTTGCGGACTGCCGGGAAGAACGGTTTCGAGGCCACCGGCGAGGAACTGACCATGACGGTCGAGCGTGAGTCGCTGTCGAGCGCGGTGACGCGAGCGCTGGCCGGCGGCATCACCAACGCAGCGTCCGTCGCCGGGCTGCTGGCCGCCGTGCACGGCCGGGCCACCGGCTGGCGCGACCTGCGCGCGTCGGACGCGCCGTGGCCGGCCCACCCGCAGCCCTGATGCCGCGGCCCTCCACCACCGACCGGCGCGCACCGGCGACCGTCACGCGCGGGTTCCTCGACCACCTGGCCGTGGAACGCGGGGTCGCGGCCAACACGTTGAGCTCGTACCGGCGCGATCTCGAGCGCTACCAGGGCTACCTGCAGGGGCAGGGCGTGACCTCGCTCGCGGCAGTCGAACCCGTCACCGTCAGCGGCTTCCTGGCGCACCTGCGCGAGGGCGATCCCGATCACCCGCCGCTGTCCGCCTCGTCGGCCGCGAGAGCCGTGGTCGCCGTGCGCGGCCTGCACCGCTTCGCGCTGCGTGAAGGACTCGTCGAGGTCGACGTGTCACGTGAGGTGCGCCCGGCCGCGCCACCCCGCCGGCTGCCGAAGGCGATCACCGTCGAGGACGTCGAACGGCTGCTCGACGCCGCCGGGTACGCCCGCACGACACTGGCCCTGCGCGACCGGGCGCTGCTCGAACTGCTCTACGGCACCGGCGCCCGGATCTCCGAGGCGGTCGGGCTCGACGTCGACGACCTCGACCTGATCGACGAGACGGTGCTGCTGCGCGGCAAGGGCGGCAAGGACCGTCGGGTGCCGGTGGGTTCCTACGCAACCAAGGCGCTGGCGGCCTACCGGGTGCAGGCGCGGCCGATCCTGGCCGTCGAGGGGCCCGGTAGCCCGAAGTTCTTCCTGAACTCGCGCGGCGGCTCGCTCTCGCGCCAATCGGCCTGGGTGGTGCTGCGCACGGCCGCGGAACGCGCAGGACTGGCCGACGGGCTGTCGCCGCACACCCTGCGCCATTCGTTCGCCACGCATCTGATGGAGGGCGGCGCCGATGTGCGGGTTGTGCAGGAGCTGCTCGGCCACGCCTCGGTGACGACGACGCAGATCTACACGCTCGTCACGGTCGACCGGCTGCGTGAGGTCTATGCGACGGCACACCCGAGAGCGCGGGGATGACGACGAGCCGCAGCGGGCCGCTGGTATAGATTCGGGACTCGATCGAGGCGAACGGGAGGGCGGCGCAGTACATGACGAGCTCGGGTCCCGACGATCCGGCCGACGCGCTGTTCCCGGCCGAGCCGAGGGTGCCGAACGACCCGGTCGCCGCCCGGCCACGCCAGGAGATCCCCGACCCGCCGGCGCTGAAGCGGCACGGCCCGGCGCGCGTCATCTCGCTGTGCAACCAGAAGGGCGGCGTCGGCAAGACGACGTCGACCATCAACCTCGGTGCGGCGCTGGCAGAGCTGGGGCGTCGGGTGCTGCTCGTCGACTTCGACCCGCAGGGCGCGCTGTCGGCGGGCCTGGGCATCGCGCCGCACGAGCTCGAGCGCACCACGTACAACCTGCTGATCGAGCGCAAGGTGCACATCGACGACGTGCTGCTCAAGACGGGCGTCGCCGGGGTCGACCTGCTGCCCAGCAACATCGACCTGTCGGCGGCGGAGATCCAGCTCGTCACCGAGGTGGGACGGGAACAGACGCTGGCGCGTGCCCTGGCGCCGGTGACCGGCGACTACGACTTCGTGCTCATCGACTGCCAGCCCTCGTTGGGCCTGCTGACCGTCAACGCGCTGACCGCCTCGCACGGCGTGATCATCCCGCTGGTGTGCGAGTTCTTCAGCCTGCGGGGCGTCGCGCTGCTCGTCGACACCATCGAGAAGGTCCAGGACCGCCTCAACCCGCAGCTGAACCTCGACGGCATCCTGGCCACCATGTACGACGGCCGCACCAATCACGGTCGAGAGGTGTTCTCGCGGGTGCTCGACGCGTTCGGCGACAAGGTGTTCCAGACCGTGGTCTCGCGCACGGTCCGCTTCCCCGAGACGACGGTCGCAGGTGAGCCGATCACCACCTGGGCGCCGAACTCGGCCGGTGCCAACTCCTACCGGGCGCTGGCCCGCGAGGTCATCGCCCGATCGTGAGTGAGCGTTCATGACGGAGATCGAGACGGCCGCGACGCTCGAGGACGAGATCGAGCTGGCCGACCTCAGCGCAGACCTCGCGCCCGCCACGCCCGACGACGGGGCGTTCCGGGTGCGGCTCGACAACTTCGAGGGCCCGTTCGACCTGCTGCTCAACCTGATCAGCCGTCGCCAGCTCGACGTCACCGAGGTCGCGCTGTCGCAGGTGACGGATGAGTTCATCAGTTACCTGGCCGGCATGGGTACCTGGACGTCGGCCGATCTCGGCAAGGCCACCGAGTTCCTCGTCGTGGCCGCCACCCTGCTCGACCTCAAGACCGCGCGGTTGCTGCCCGCGGCCGAGGTCGAGGACGAGGAGGACCTCGCGCTGCTCGAGGCGCGCGACCTGCTGTTCGCCCGGTTGCTGCAGTACCGCGCCTACAAGCTGGCCGCGGCCTACCTGGCGGAGCTCGATCGTGCGCAGGCGCGCCGGCACGGGCGGGCCGTCGAGCTCGAACCCCGCTTCGCCGACCTGCTGCCCGAGGTGTTCCTGGGCGTCGACCCGCAGCGCTTCGCCGCCATCGCGGCCGGCGCGCTCGCGCCGAAGCCGGTGCCGGTGGTGATGACCGACCACGTGCACGCCCCGAACGTCAGCGTCACCGAGCACATGGCGATCATGCGCGACCGGCTGCGTCGGCAGGGGGCGCTGACCTTCCGGGCGCTCGTCGGTGACTGCCGGCTGACGCTGGAGGTGGTCGCCCGCTTCCTCGGCCTGCTCGAGCTCTACCGTGACGGATCCGTCGCCTTCGACCAGGCGGCGGCGCTCGCCGAGCTGCGGGTCCGCTGGACGGGCAGCACGACGCCGGATGACGACGAGCCGTCCACCGACGGCGACGAGGAGTACGCATGACGGAGACCGCGCCCGACGGGTACGCGGCAGCTGACACCGTGGCCGTCGAGGACACCGAGCTGCCCGATGATCTTGCCCTGCGGCTCGCCGATCCGGTCGACCTCGTCTCGGCGCTGGAGGCGATCCTGTTCGTCGTCGAGTCGCCGGTCAGTGTGGCGACCCTGGCCGCGTCGTTGCAGCTGACCACCGCAGCGATCACCGAGGCGCTCGAGACGTTGCGTGCCGCCTACGACGAGCGCGACGCCGGCATGGAGCTGCGCGAGATCGCCGGGGGAGTGCGGCTGTTCACCCGCCCGCAGCACGCCGAGATCGTCGAACACTTCCTGCACGACGGCCAACGCACCCGGCTGACCCAGGCCGCTCTCGAGACGCTCGCGGTGATCGCCTACCGCCAGCCGGTGACCCGCCAGCGGGTGTCCGCGATCCGCGGTGTCAACGTCGACGGCGTCGTGCGCACGCTGCTGGCCCGCGGGCTCGTCGTCGAGGTCGGCCAGGACCCCGACACCGGCGGCGGGCTGTTCCGCACCACCGAGATGTTCCTCGAGAAGATGGGCCTGCGCTCGCTAGACGAACTGCCGTCGCTGGCGCCCCTGCTGCCCGACCTCGACGGCATCGACGACCTGGACGGGATCACGAACGATGGCTGAGGAACTGCCCGACGGCATCCGGTTGCAGAAGGTCCTGGCCTCCGCCGGCGTCGGGTCCCGTCGGGTGAGTGAGGACCTCATCGCCGCCGGCCGGGTCACCGTCAACGGCGAGGTCGCCGTCCTGGGCGCCCGTGTGGACCCCGAGACTGCGGTCATCCACGTCAACGGCGACCGGGTGATCGTCAACGACGAGATGGTCTACCTCGTACTGAACAAGCCGCGTGGCGTGCTGAGTGCGATGTCCGACGACCGCGGTCGTCCGACCGTCGGTGATCTCGTCGCCGACCGCGACGAGCGGCTGTTCCACGTCGGACGCCTCGACAACGACAGTGAGGGGCTGCTGCTGCTGACGAACGACGGCGACCTCGCACACCACCTCATGCACCCGTCGTTCGGAGTGCTGAAGACCTATCTGGCCACCGTGCCGGGGCCGGTCGCGAAGGACGTCGGCCGGCGGCTGCTGGCCGGCGTCGAGCTCGAGGACGGCCCGGCCAGGGCCGACGCGTTCAAGGTCGTCCAGACGCAGGGTGACCAGGCGATCGTCGAGGTCGTGCTGCACGAGGGTCGCAAGCACATCGTGCGCCGCATGCTCGACGAGGTCGGGCATCCGGTGTCGCGCCTCGTCCGCACCCGCATCGGGCCCGTACGCCTCGGGGAACTGCGCGCCGGCACCCTGCGTCCGCTGACCCGCACCGAGCTCGCCGAACTGCACCGGGTGGCCGAGAGCGTCCCGTCAGCCGAACCGGTGGGCGACGCGCACGACGTTCTCGACACAGACGACATGCAGACGACCGACATGCAGACGACGGAGGACTGACGGTGGCGGTACGGGCAGTTCGGGGTGCCATCCAGGTCGACGCCAACGAGCGCAACGACATCCTGCAGGGCACCTCGGAGCTGGTGACCGAGGTGCTGGCCCGAAACGGGATCGAGCCGGCGGACCTGATCAGCATCGTCTTCACGGCCACGCCCGACCTCACTGCCGACTTCCCCGCCTACGCGGCCCGGCTGCTCGGCCTGGTCGACGTCCCGCTGCTGTGCACCACCGAGATCGCCGTCCCGGGTGCCATGCCCCGGGTGCTGCGGCTCATGGCGCACGTCGAGACCGCCCGCCCGCGCGCCGAGATCCGGCACGTCTACCTGCGCGGGGCGGCGGCCCTGCGCACCGACCTGCCGCAGTAGGACGCGTGGCGTCCGTATCCTCGACGTGTGAGTCCTGAGAATCCAACGTCCGAACCCTTCGCCGGTGTGGTGGCCCTCGACGGCCCCTCCGGCACCGGCAAGTCCACCGTCGCCCGCCGGCTCGCCGAGCGGCTCTCGGCCCGCTACCTCGACACCGGTGCCATGTATCGCGCAGCCACCGTCGCCACCCTGCGTGCCGGGGTGGACCTCGACGACGGCGCTGCCGTCACGGGGGTCGTCGAGCTGGCCAAGATCGAGATCTCGACGGACCCCGCCGCGGTGTCGGTGCAGCTCGACGGCGAGGCCGTCGACACCGAGATCCGCAGCGCCGAGACCACGGCCGCGGTCAGCGCCGTGTCGGCGGTATCGGCGGTGCGGGCCCAGCTCGTGGCCGCGCAACGTGAACTGATCGGCGACGGCGGCATCGTGGTCGAGGGCCGCGACATCGGCTCGGTGGTGTGGCCGACGGCCCGCCCCAAGGTCTACCTGACCGCCAGCCCCGAGGCTCGGGCCGGTCGACGGGCCGGCGAGCTGGGCGCCGACGTCGCCGCGATCGCCGCCGACATCGCCCGCCGCGACCGGCTGGACAGCAGTCGCGCAGCCAGCCCGCTGCTGCAGTCGGCCGACGCGATCGAGCTCGACACCACCCACCTGAACGTCGACGAGGTCGTCGACCGGCTCGTCCAACTCGCCATTGCCGCCGAATGACCGAAACCTCGGACGAGCCGGCGATCGCGCCCGTGGTGGCCGTCGTCGGGCGTCCCAACGTCGGCAAGTCGACCCTGGTGAACCGCATCCTGGGCCGCCGTGAGGCCGTCGTGCAGGACATCCCCGGTGTTACCCGCGACCGGGTCGCCTACGACGCGCTCTGGAACGGGCGCCGGTTCACCCTCGTCGACACCGGCGGGTGGGAACCGGACGCGCGCGGGCTGCAGGCCATGGTCTCGGCGCAGGCCGAACGGGCGGTGGTCACCGCCGACCTCGTGCTGTTCGTCGTCGACGGCCGCACCGGCGCGACCGAGACCGACCTCACCGTCGCCCGGACCCTGCGGCGGGCGAAGCGTCCGGTCGTGCTGGCCGTGACCAAGGTCGACGACGAGCGGCTCGAACCCGACACCGCCGAGCTGTGGTCGCTGGGGCTCGGCGAGCCGTTCCCGGTCAGTGGCCTGCACGGGCGTGGCAGCGGCGACCTGCTCGACGCCGTGCTCGAGCGCCTGCCCGACGCCCCCATCGACACCGACATCGAGGGCGGGCCACGCCGCGTTGCCCTCGTCGGCCGCCCGAACGTCGGCAAGTCCAGCCTGCTGAACAAGCTCACCGGTGAGGACCGCTCGGTTGTCGACGCGGTCGCCGGCACCACGATCGACCCCGTCGACAGCCTCGTCGAGCTTGGGGGGCAGACCTGGCAGTTCGTCGACACCGCGGGCCTGCGCCGCCGAGTCCACCAGGCCAGCGGCATGGAGTACTACGCCAGCCTGCGCACCGCGGCGGCGATCGAGGCGGCGGAGGTTGCGGTCGTGCTGCTCGACGCCTCCGAGCGGCTCAGCGAGCAGGACCAGCGCGTCATCGCCGACGTCGTCGACGCCGGCCGCGCGCTGGTCATCGCGTTCAACAAGTGGGATCTCGTCGACGAGGACCGTCGCGACCAGCTCGACCGCGAGATCGAGCGCGACCTCGCGCGGGTGGCATGGGCACCGCGCATCAACGTCTCGGCCCGCACCGGGCGCTCGGTCGACAAGCTGGCCGGTGGGCTGCGCACCTCGCTGGAGTCGTGGGACCGACGGGTGTCCACCGGACGGCTCAACACCTGGCTCACCGAGATCCTCGCCGCGACCCCGCCCCCGGCGCGTGGCGGGCGGGCGCCGCGCGTGCTGTTCGCTACCCAGGCCGACACCCGTCCGCCGCGGTTCGTGCTGTTCACCACCGGCTTCCTCGAGGCCGGCTACCGTCGCTTCCTCGAGCGTCGCCTGCGCGAGGACTTCGAGTTCGTCGGCACACCGATCGAGATATCGGTCAAGGTGCGCGAGAAACGGAAGAAGTAGGGGCGTCCGATAGAGTGACCGACGGTCGCTGGCGAAACACCAGCGCAGACCGGGACGTGGCGCAGCTTGGTAGCGCACCTGACTGGGGGTCAGGGGGTCGCAGGTTCAAATCCTGTCGTCCCGAC
>CAZZVT010000153.1:0-8576 GCA_964657545.1 uncultured Jatrophihabitantaceae bacterium | reverse complement strand
GAGATGCTGGCCGTGACGATGAGCAAGGACTCCCGCGCCCGGGCCGTCCAGCTGCCGGCGTGGAACGAGGCCCTCGGCCTGCCGCGCGCGTGGGATCAGCAGTGGTCGCTGCGCATGCAGCAGGTGCTGGCCTTCGAGTCCGACCTGCTCGAGTACGACGACCTGTTCGAGGGCTCGAAGGTGATCGAGGCGAAGACGGCCGTGATCGCCGAGGGCGCGCGGGCCGAGATCGACACCATCCTCGGCATGGGCGGTGCGGTCGCAGCGGTCGAGTCGGGGTACCTGAAGTCGGCCCTGGTGTCGTCGTTGGCGTTGCGTCGGCGCCGTATGGAGTCCGGTGAGGACACCGTCGTCGGCGTCAACTCCTACACCGAGACCGAGCCGAATCCGCTGCAGGGCTCCGAGGACGGCGGCATCCTGTCCGTCGACCCGGCCGTCGAGGAGTCGGCCAAGGCGGCGCTCGCTTCGTGGAAGTCGGGTCGTAACCCGGCGGACGTCGACGACGCATTGCGCGCGCTGCGCGATGCCGCCAAGACCGACGAGAACCTGATGGCGGCGTCGATGGCCTGCGCCCGCGTGGGCGTCACGGTGGGGGAGTGGTCGGGTGTGCTGCGCGAGACGTTCGGCGAGTACCGGCCACCGACGGGGGTTTCCGGCGCCAGCGGCGGTGGCCAGGGCGACCTCGCCGAGGTGCAGGCCCGGGTTCGCGCGCTGGGCGAGTCGCTCGGGCGGCCGCTGAAGTTCCTCGTCGGCAAGCCCGGGCTCGACGGGCACTCCAACGGTGCCGAGCAGATCGCCGTGCGTGCCCGCGACGCCGGTTTCGAGGTCGTCTACTCCGGCATCCGGCTCACTCCGGCGCAGATCATCGCTGCCGCCGTCGAGGAGGACGTCGACGTCGTCGGGCTCTCGGTGCTGTCCGGCTCGCACCTGTCCGTCGTGCCCGATGTCGTCGCCGGGCTGCGCGCCGAGGGTCTGTCCGACGTCCCCGTGATCGTCGGCGGCATCATCCCCGAGCGCGACGGCGAGCACCTGCTGGCCAACGGCGTCGCGCGCGTCTTCACGCCCAAGAACTTCGAGATCACCGAGATGCTGGGTCAGATCGTCGACGCCATCGAGGAGTCCCGCAGTTCGTAGAGCGCACGCGCCACGGGTTGCCTACTCGTTGAGGTAGGTCGTCAGCAGATCCTCGGTCTCCTGCCACGTCATTGGGGAGCAAATCTGTCAGAGGGTCGGTGCAGTATCGAAGTCATGGACGTGGTGGTGGGTTCGCAGCCGGTGGCGTTGCCGCTGGTGAACCCGGCTGCGCTGTCGGCGGCCGAGCGGGTCGACACGTTGGAGGGGTTGGCCAGGATCCGGGCCTGGGCCGACGCGCAGGAGCAGCACCTGCTGGCCGCCATGGCCGAGCCGGGCGATCCGCCGCGGTCGCTGCGCGATCCGGTCGCAGTCGAGAAGCAGTACGTGCGCGAGGAGATCGCATGTGTCCTGCGCCTGGCTCCGAGCTCCGTGAACTCGCGCCTGCACCTTGCCGGCGAGCTGGTGCGCCGGCTGCCCGAGACGCTGACCGCGCTCGAGCGTGGGGTGATCGGCCTGTCTTACGCGCGCTGCCTGGCCGAGGCGGTGAACGCACTGCCCGACGAGGCGGCCACCCTGGTGCAGAATCGAGTCCTGCCGGCCGCCGGTCGGCAGACGCTGCGTGCGTTCCGCGAGTCGGTCGCCCGCGCGGTGATCGCAACCGACCCGCGCACTGCCGACGAGCAGCATCTCGACGCGGCCGACGAGCGTCGGGTCGAATCGCGGATGCTCGAGCACGGGATGGGTTCGGTGCATGCCGAGCTCACCGCCGACGCCGTCCAGGCGATCATGACCCGGGTGCAGGCGGCCGCGGACGCCGGGCAGACACCCGATGACCAGCGCACGGCCGATCAACGGCGCGCTGATGCCTTCGTCGCGCTCGTGCTGGGTCAGGACCCTGCCTCGGCCGCTACGTGGCAGGGCCGGCGGCCGACCGTCCAGGTCAGCGTGGCGCTGTCGACCCTGCTCGACCTCGACGAGCAGCCCGGCGACCTCGACGGCTACGGCCCCGTGCCGGCGGCGCTGGCCCGGCGGCTGGCCGCCGACCCGTCGGGCACCTGGCGCCGCCTCGTCACCGATCCGGTCGGCGGCGTCATCGACGTCGGTCGCGATGCCTACGTGCCGCCGCGCGACCTCGCCGAGCACATCATCGCCCGCGACCGGGTCTGCCGCTTCCCGAGTTGCCGCCGCCGGGCCCGACGGTGCGATATCGACCATCAGACCGCGTGGACGCAGCTCGGACGCACCGATGCCTGCAATCTCGCCTGCCTCTGCAGCCTGCACCATCACCTGAAACACGAGGCGGGCTGGACGGTCGTCGGCGATCCCGATGGCGACCTGATCTGGATCACGCCGACCGGTCATTGCCATCACGATCCGCCGGGCCGACATCCGGTCGACCTGACCAGTGGGCAGGTTGACACCGAGGCGTTCCGCGAGAGCGACACCTGCCCGTTCTGAGCACGCCCGAGGTACGGCGGTAACGTCGCGCCCTGTGCGTCTTGTCATCGCCGAGTGCAGCGTCGACTACGTCGGACGGCTCACCGCCCACCTGCCGCTGGCCACCCGGCTGCTGCTGGTGAAGGCCGACGGCTCGGTGCTGGTGCACTCCGACGGCGGCTCGTACAAACCCCTGAACTGGATGAGCCCGCCGTGCTCGCTCGTCGAGGGTCCTGCTGTCGACGGGCCGGCTACCTGGACGGTCACGAACAAGGCGGGGGAGCAGCTGATCGTGACGCTCGTCGAGGTGCTGCACGATTCGTCGCACGAACTCGGCGTCGACCCCGGCCTGGTGAAGGACGGCGTCGAGGCGCACCTGCAGAAGCTGCTGGCCGAACACATCCACACCCTGGGCCCGGGCTACCGTCTGGTGCGGCGCGAGTTCCCGACGCCCATCGGCCCCGTCGACATCCTGGCCCGCGATCCGCAGGGCATCGCGGTCGCCGTCGAGATCAAGCGGCGCGGCGAGATCGACGGCGTCGAGCAACTGACGCGCTATCTCGACCTGCTCAACCGCGACCCGTTGCTGGCACCGGTGCGCGGCGTGTTCGCGGCCCAGGAGATCAAGCCACAGGCCCGCACCCTGGCCGAGGACCGCGGCATCCGCTGCCTGGTGCTGGACTATGCGGAATTACGCGGCATCGACACCTCGGCCGACCGGCTGTTCTGACTGCGCACCGTCCGGGCGGCGAGGCTGTACAACGGGCGGGATACTGTCCGGTAGGCCCTCGAGCGGAGAAGGACGTGGTCATGCCTCGCGAGTTCCAGCAGGTCGGTGTCATCGGTCTCGGGACGATGGGGGCCGGCATCGTCGAGGTCTTCGCCCGAAGTGGGTTGTCCGTCGTCGCGATCGAACGTGACGACGCGGCGCTGTCCCACGGGCGCCTGACCCTCGAACACTCCGTCGAACGGGCCGTCGATCGCGGCAAACTCACTGCCGAGGCCGCGCACGAGTTGCAGTCTCGAGTCATCTACGGCACCGCGCTCGCCGACCTCGCCGAGGTCGACCTGGTGATCGAGGCCGTCCCCGAGAAATTGGAACTCAAGCGGGCGTTGTTCGCCGAGCTCGACGGCATCTGCAAGCCCGACACGATCCTGGCCAGCAACACCTCGTCGCTGTCGATCACCGAGATCGCGGTGGCGACCGGGTGCCCCGGCAAGGTCGTCGGCATGCACTTCTTCAACCCGGCGCCGGTGATGAAACTCGTCGAGGTCGTGCGCACCGTCGTCACCGAGCAGGAGGTCGTCGACGACGTCGAGGCGTTCGCCCAGCGGCTCGGCAAGACCGACGTCACGATCGGCGACCGGGCCGGGTTCATCGCCAACGCGCTGCTGTTCGGCTACCTCAATCACGCGGTGGCCCTGTTCGAGTCGCGCTATGCCAGCCGCGAGGACATCGACGCGGCGATGAAGCTGGGCTGCGGCCTTCCCATGGGCCCGCTGGCACTGCTCGACCTCATCGGCATCGACACCGCCTACGAGATCCTCGACACGATGTACAAGCAGTCGCGCGATCGCCTGCACGCGCCGCAGCCGGTGTTCAAGCAGATGATGATCGCCGGCCTGCTCGGTCGCAAGACCGGCAAGGGCTTCTACAGCTACGACACGCCGGGCTCGCCGAACGTGGTCGCCGACGCCCTGACTCCGCCGGCGCACCCGGACCTGGAGAAGGTGCGACCCGTCAGCAGGGTGGGCGTGGTCGGTTCGGGCACCATGGCCACCGGCATCGTCGAGGTGTTCGCGAAAGCCGGGTACGACGTCACCTTCGTGACGCGCGGCCCGGACAAGAGCGACAAGGTGCTCGTGGCGCTCACCAAGTCGCTGGAGAAGGCAGTCGGACGCGGCAAGCTCAGCGAGGCCGATCGCGATGCCACCCTGGCCCGGCTGACCCCGTCGACGTCGCTCGATGACCTTGCCGGCGTTCAGTTGGTCGTCGAGGCGGTCGTCGAGGACCTCGCCGTCAAGCAGACGCTGTTCGCCAACCTCGACGACATCTGCGCGCCGGGAACGGTGCTGGCCACGACCACCTCGTCGCTGCCGGTGATCCGCTGCGCCGCCGCGACCTCACGCCCGGCCGACGTGATCGGCATGCACTTCTTCAACCCGGCCGCCGTCATGCGGCTGGTGGAGGTCGTGACCACGGTGTCGACGTCGGCGGACGTCGAGGCCACGGTTCTCGACATCACGGCGAAGATCGGCAAACACGCGGTGCGCTGCGCAGACCGGGCCGGCTTCATCGTCAACACGCTGCTGTTCCCCTACCTCAACGACGCGATCAAGATGCTCGAGGCGCACTACGCCTCGGCCGACGACATCGACTCGGCCATGAAGGTCGGCTGCGGCTACCCGATGGGCCCCTTCGAGCTGCTCGACGTCGTCGGCAACGACGTGTCGCTGGCCATCGAGCGCGAGCTGTACCAGGAGTTCCGCGACCCCGGCTTGGCGCCGGCGCCGCTGCTCGAGCAGCTCGTCACCGCCGGCCGCCTCGGCCGCAAGACCGGTAAGGGGTTCCGCGACTACCGCTGATCCGGTTCGGAGGACCGGTGCGCGACGACCGCGTACAACGGATCGCCGCGGTATCCGCGTTCGGGCGTACGCCGGGACACGAGCGCCGGCTCGAAGCCCCCGGCGCGGCGCAGGTGCTCGACCACGAGGGCGCAGCGCCCGTCGTCGTCGGTGGACAACCAGACGTGCACGGCCTTGGTGGGAAAACACCGGTTCGAGAACGTGATCACGACCGGCGCGCCGGGCCGCAGGACGCGGGCGACCTCGGCCAGCACCTCCACGGGACGGATCAGGTAGTCGATCGACGCACAGCACAGGACAGCGTCGAACGAGGCCTCGGGGAACGGCAGCGCGGGATCGGCGTTCAGGTCGTGCACCACCCGCTCGGTGGCCATCGGGTTGGCCGCCAGCTCCGCTGCGTTCAGGCCGAGGACGGCGAGTTCGGCCGGCCTCGCCCGCAGGTGCGACACCCACGACGACATCAGGTCCAGTACCCGGGCGTCGCCGCGGTCGACGCCCAGCTCCGAGTACAGCGCACCGATCGTCTCGATCGCCGCGTCGTCGAGGTGGGTGACGAAGCGCGGATGGCGGTAGAACGCGGCGTCGGGGCTGGGATCGTCGCGTGCGAGGAATCCGGACGGATACGGGGCGTCGGGGTCCTGGGAGTCGGGGTTCTGGGAGTCGGGGCTCACGACGAGGACGGTGCCCAGGGCTGCACGAAGTCGTTGCCCGGTCGACCCTCGACCGCCATCAGCAGCGACGCGGCGTCGGCGCCGTCGAGCTGCTCGCGGATGATGTCGGCGTGGCCCGCGTGCCGGGCGAGCTCCTCGATGTGGTGGACGAGCTCGTAGCGCCGTACCGACGCCGTCGGCACGTCGACGCCGTCCCACGGGGCCGGCGGCGCCGTGGTGGCAGCGCCCGGATCGGTCTCGCGCAGGACCTCGAGGTACGCGACACGCGTCGCGTCGAAGTCCGCGAGTGCGGTGTCGAGCGTCTCGCCGTCGGCCAGCGCGAAGCTGCCCATGAACAGCGCGAAACCCGCCTCGTCGAGCGCGACCTCGTCGGTGCGCAACCGCAGGTGTTGCCGCATGACGTACGTGGCGTGCTTGAGCAGCCCGCCGATCGACAGCGTGCTGCGGCACGGTGTCGCACGGGCCTGCTGCTCGGTGAGGCCGTGCGCCGCAGCGCGGATCGCGGTGAGTTGCTGCTCGAGGTAGCCGACGAGAACATCGCTCTCGGAATACGTGCCGGGACCGAACATGGTGTGACCTCCAGTGTTGTCGACAGGTGCGTGGGCGCACGTCAGTTGTTACCAGCGGCTACCGACAACTCCTACCCTCGATACTGTGCCCCGTCAGAACCGCCGCCGCGTCGACGCGCCACGAGGGGCGCCCCAGGGTGGCGCCGAGCGGCGCGAGCAGCACCAGGGGCTGAGCTACGCGGTCCGCTCGATCAGCGGGCAGGCCGCGACGAAGCCCTACCGGTGCCCGGGGTGCGATCAGGAGATCCGGCCGGGCGCAGCCCACCTGGTCTGCTGGCCGGCCGACGACGTCTCGGCAGAGGACCGTCGGCACTGGCACAGCGCGTGCTGGGCGGCGCGAGGCCGGCGGGCGCCCGGAGTCCAACGGTCGCGCTCGGCGCCCCGCTACTGACGCCACGTACTGATGAGTCGGATCAGCGCGGACCGGGCTGCGGCCGGGTGTCGTCGTCGAACCCGGGGCTGGCTGTCATCGGTCGGGCGAGTGCGGTCTGCAGGCGTTCGGTGAGCGTGCTGAGCTCGCCGTGCACGGTGTCGCGCACCTCGTGCAGCCGGCGCACCTCCTGGGTGGCGTCGGCGACGATCTGCTCGGCCACGGCTTGTGCATCGGCCACGATCGCCGCGGCCTGCGCGTCGGCCGCCTGCTTCTGCTCGGCCTGCTGCTGCTGAGCCTGGGCACGCCGCATCCGCAGGGTGATCTCGAAGTCCTCGTCGGCCTGGGTACGCGAGGCCAGGGCCTCGATGTCGAGTCGTTCGCGTTCGGCCTGGGCCTCGGCCGAGAGCTGCGCCTCCTGCTCACCCGCGCGGAGCCGGCTTGCCGCGAGCTCGGCCTCGACCTCGGTCCGCCGTTGCTCGATCTCGGCCATCCGGGCGCGGAAGGTGGTCTCGGCCTCGGTGAGCCGCACGGTGGCGGCCGCCGTGATCTGCTCCGCCTCGGCGTGTGCCTCGGCCCGGATGCGGGCGGCGGAATCGGCTGCCTGGCTCTGGACCGCCTCGGCCTCTGCCCTGGCGTCGGCACGGGTCTTGGCGGCGTCGGAGACCGCGGAGGCCAGCTTCTGCTTGATCTTGTCGTCGACGTTGCCCGCGTCGACCTCCTCGCTGGCGATGCGCAACTGCCGGCGCAGGGACTCGATCTGCGCCTGCACGCTGGCCAGCTGAGCGGCGAGGTCGGCGCTCCGGGATGCCGCGGAGTCCCGCTCGGCGGCCAGCACCCGGATGTCGTCGTCGAGCCGGGTGATCTCGCGGTCGACCTGGGTGCGGTCGTAGCCGCGCATGGCCGTGTCGAAGCCACGGCTCGAGTCGTAGAGCGGGAGGAGGTCCGACGTCTGTTCGCTCATGCAGTGATAGTCCCACTTACCGACATGGTTGGACCATGGGTGCGGTCAGCGGTCGCGGAAGCGGTTGATGCCTTCGAGGTGCTTGGCGCGCAGGTCGTGATCGCGGACGCCGAGCCCCTCCTCGGGGGCCAGACACAGGACGCCGACCTTGCCCTGGTGCAGGTTCTTGTGGACGTCGAGCGCGGCCTGGCCCGTCTCGGCCAGCCGGTACACCTTCGACAACGTCGGGTGCACGGCACCCTTGGCGATGAGCCGGTTGGCCTCCCACGACTCGCGGTAGTTCGCGAAGTGCGAGCCGATGATGCGCTTGAGCGTCATCCACAGGTAGCGGTTGTCGTACTCGTGCATGTAGCCGGAGGTCGACGCGCAGGTCGTGATGACCCCGCCGCGACGGGTGACGTAGACCGAGGCGCCGAACGTCTCGCGACCCGGGTGCTCGAAGACGATGTCGATGTCGTCGCCGCCGGTGAGCTCGCGGATCTTGGACCCGAACCGTTTCCACTCCGACGGCTGCTGCTCGCCGTCCTTCCAGAACTCGTAGGCCTCGGCGCTGCGGTCGATGATCAACTCGGCGCCCATGGCCCGACAGATCTCGGCCTTCTCCGGGGAGCTGACGACGCAGACCGGGATGGCGCCGCCGTTGAGCGCGTACTGGGTCGCGTAGCCGCCGAGGCCGCCGGACGCACCCCAGATGAGCACGGTGTCGCCCTGCTTCATCGCGGCGCCGTGGTGCGACACGAGCTGGCGGTAGGCGGTGGCGTTCACCAACCCCGGCGCGGCCGCCTCCTCCCATGTCAGATGGCCGGCCTTGGGCATCAGCTGGTTGGACTTGACCAGCGCGAGCTCGGCCAGGCCGCCGAAGTTCGTCTCGAAGCCCCAGATGCGCTGCTGCGGGTCCATCATCG
>CAZZVT010000152.1:1213-8601 GCA_964657545.1 uncultured Jatrophihabitantaceae bacterium | reverse complement strand
CACCGAACAGGGCCTGACCGAACAGGCCGACGAAATCGTCGGTGCCGGGGTCGACACTGTGCGCATGCCCGACCGACCACGCCCGGCGACCGCCCGCCGGTGGGACAGCCTCGACGCTGCCGCCACCATCGTGCTGGTCGTCGCCGGCGCGCTCGTCGGCATCGCCCACGGCGCCGCGCGCTACTGGTGGCTCGCGGTGGCGGTGGCGTTGACCGCGCTGCAGCTGCTGGCGACCTCGCGCGCGCGGGCGGCACAACGCCGGGCCACCCGCGCCGCCGAGCAGCTCGCCGAGGACATCCGGACGTCCGCGAACTACGCGATCTCCGATGCGTTCACCCCCATCCTGCGGCTCGTCACCGAGCTGTTCGAGGCCACCCGTGAGATCGAGCGCCGGGCGATCCGCGCGCAGATCGTCACCTCGGTCGTCTACGCAGCCGCGTCGTCGATCGGCCCGGACCACGGCGTGCGGGCGTGCTTCTTCGTCCTCGACGACGACCCGCCCCGGCTGCGCTGGTCGGGCCAGCAGGCTGGCCGCGCCGACGAGCCGCGGTCACCCTTCGTCGCAGGCACCGAGTCGGGGGACGCCGCCATCGCGATGGTCATGGACGACGGCTACCTGTTCTGTCGCGACATCGAGACCGACCCGCCGCCCGGGTGGGACGCGCACGAGCACGTCTACCGCACGTTCCTGTCCGTGCCGGTCCGCGGAGTCGATCACGCCACCGGGATGCTGAGCGTCGACTCGCTGCGTCCCGGCGACCTCGACCCCGAGCGCGACAAGCCCATCGTCCTGGTCCTGGCGCGGATCCTGGCGATCAGCCAGATCTCGGCCGGGCCGTGATGTCGGACCCGCGCCCTACAGTCGCGGCGAACCCATCGTCGGCGGGTAATCTCGACAGTGTCAGGTACCAGGAGGTCCTCATGGCGACAGATCCGCAGGCCCAGCGACAGCGACCGGCCCAGCGCGTGAAGTCCTCGGCCGATCCGCAGGTCGAGGCCATGGTCACCGACCCGGCCGGCTACTTCGCCCGGGCCCGCGCCGCGGCTCGTCTTGAGGCCCGTACCTATGTAGTGCGATCCCGCGGACGGCAGCCCCGCCCGGCCTGATCGCCCGGCGGTTCACGCCGAGAACGCTTTCGCTCGGCCGTTACCCCCCGCATGCCAGCCGTTCGTCGACGTGATGTACGACCGGCCCACGGCGGTCGGCCACGCGCCGACACGGACCCGTCGTTACGGTGTGGTAACAGCGCTCGGCATCCGAGGGAAACGACCATCCGAGGGAATGACGAGCAGCACCAGCGATGGGAGCGATTGCACAGTGTTCGACGTCGAATACGAACTTGACCGGGCCGGCCTGACCAATCCGCACGTGCGTGAGTACGTGACGTACTGGGCGGGGGTGACACAGCCCGACCGGATCGAGGTCGTCAGCGCTACCGACGACGCCCGGTTGATCGACGAGGCGCTGGCGGCAGGCGAGATCCTGCCGGCCGGCGACGGGCTGTACTACTCCCGCAGCCACCCCAAGGACACCGCGCGTTCCGAGGAGCGCACGATCGTCGCGACCGCAGACCCCGCCGACAAGGGCGTCTACGACAACTGGCGTCCGTCGTCGGAGATGAAGCCGCTGCTCGAAGGCCTGATGACGGGCCAGTCGCAGGGCAAGACGATGTACGTGGTGCCCTACCTGATGGCGCCCCCGGGCTCGCCGCTCGAGGCCTACGCAGCCGGTGTCGAACTCACCGACACCCGCAGCGTCGTGCTGCAGATGATCCGGATGGCCCGCGTCGGCGTGGCGCACGTCGAGTCGCTGGCCGACCCGAGCTCGTTCGTCAAGGGTGTGCACGTCACCGGCGACCTCGACCACCTCGGCCAGGGCACCCCAGACGACAAGCGCTACTTCGTCACCGTCGCCGACGAGCGGACGATCCTGCACTTCGGCTCGTCCTACGGCGGCAACGCGCTGCTGGGCAAGATCGCGCACGGGCTGCGGCAGGCGGCCTACGACGGCTGGAAGTCCGGAGAGTTCCTGGCCGAGCAGTTCATGCTGCTGGGCATCACCGACCGCCAGACGGGCAAGAAGTACCACATCTGTGGCGGCTTCCCGAGCGCGTCGGGCAAGACCAACCTGGCCATGATGCTGCCGCCCGAGGGCATGGGCGAGCGCTACCACGTCGAGTTCTACGGCGACGACATCGCCTGGCTGCGGGTCGACCCGGAGGACGGCAAGATCTACGGCATGAACCCCGAGAACGGGGTGTTCGGCGTCGCCAAGGACACGAACGAGCAGACCAACCCGACCGCGGTCGAGTCGATCCTGCCGGGCACCGGTTCGATCTTCACCAACGTGGCCTACAACGAGAAGACCCAGCAGGTCTGGTGGGAGGGCAAGACGCCGTCCACCCCCACCGATCTCGACGGCTGGCGCGACTGGAAGGGCCAGCTCGTCAGCGAGCGCGGCGATGACGCCAAGACCGAGCCGTGGGCGCACCCCAACAGCCGGTTCACCACCACGCTTGCCAACGTGCCGAATGTCGCGCCCGACTTCGAGGACCCCAAGGGCGTCCCGATCGACGCGATCATCTTCGGCGGGCGCACCAGCGACCGTGAGCCGCTGATCCGCGCGTTCCACGATGTGGCCGAGGGCGTCTACGACGGGTTGACGCTCGGCGCCGAGGCCACCTTCGCGGCCGAGGGTGTCGACGGTCAGCTGCGCTACGACCCGATGTCGATGCGTCCGTTCATGAGTTACCCCGAAGGCCCCTATGCGGCGCACTGGCTCAAGATCATCGGTGCGGCCCGCGAGCTGCCGATCTTCGCGCACGTCAACTGGTTCCAGCGCAGCCCCGAGGACAAGCACTTCCTCTGGCCCGGATACCGCGACAACCTGCGTCCGCTGCTGTGGCTGTGCGCCCTGAAGAACGGCGAGGTGACGGGCCGTCAGACCCCCGTCGGCATCATTCCGACCGAGGAGGAACTCGAGCTCGACGGTGTCGACATCACGCCCGAGGATCTCGCCACGATCCTGACGATCGACGTCGAGCGCTGGAAGCAGGAGATGACCTTCCGCGAGGCGCACCTGCGCCAGTTCCCGGGGCTGCCGGACGAGATCTGGGAGGCGCACCAGCGCGTCACCAAGGCGCTCGACGACGCCTGATCCTCACTCCTGCGCGAGCGCGGCCCGCGCTTCGGGCGAGTCGTAGAACCGCGTCAACTGGCGGCGGACGAAGGCCTCGAGGTCTCCGGACGCCGCCAGTGCCGTGAGCGCCCGCGGCCCGAAGCGCATCGCCTCCTCGACGAGATCGCTGCGGTCGACGCCGAATTCGCTCAGCAACTCGCTGAGCGGGTAGCCGCCGTAGGTGTCGAAGACGTAGTCGACGCCCATCTCGATCATGGCGGGGACGTAGGCACCGTCACGCAGGTCGAGCCAGGTCTCGAAGATCAGCACGACGAAGTCGATCAGGTCGGTGTCGCCCCCGGCGCCGAGCAGGTCACGAACAGGACGGGCCGCGACCTGGTCCCACCCGCTGAGCAGCGCCTCGGCAAAGTCGTCGTCGCTGATGTTGTCGGACAACCCGGTGCTCCACTGCTGCAACAGGGTGGCCGCCGCGTTCTCGGCGAGTTCCCGCGAGCGCAGGTCGGCCTCGTTCAGCGCTCCCCCGGCCAGCCGTTCGCCGACCGACAGAGCGCGACTCAGCCCGGGGACGCGGCCGGCGAGGCGGCGGTTGGTCGTCACCGGCCAGAGCGCGATCGAGCGCAGATAATCGGCCAGCCAGGTCTGCACGACCGGGCTCTGCGCCACCAGTCCGGCGATGCGACGACGCAGCGGCTGCAGCTCGGCGATCTTGGTCGCGAACTCCTCGGCCCGGGCCCGCGGGACGATCTCCTCCACCCTCATCGCGCTGGCGGGGTGGACCCGCAGGCGCGCCGCGATCTCGCCGACGATCTCGGGGATGGCACCGGCGAGGTCGACGCGGGTCGCGTACTTGACCGCCACCGCGCGCACCGCGCTGCGGTCGACGACCTCGTCCAGGGTGAGCTGCTCGGCCCGGTCCAGCGCCCAGTCGACCTCGCTGCGCACGAGCACGGCGAAGGTCTCGCCGGTGAGTTCGCGGACCACGAAGGCGACGTGGGCGTCGAGCAACCGCTGCTGGATGGACATGGCGCCATTGTCCGGGCCGGCGGGCGTTCAGGCGACGCGGACCTGCTCCCCTCGGGATTCGACGACGTCGCCCCGCCGCAGTTGCCGGCCACGGCGCGTCTCGGGCTCGCCGTTGACGGTGACGCCGCCGTCGGCGAGCAGGGCCTTCGCGTCCCCGCCGGCCTCGACGAGGTCGGCGAGCTTGAGCAACTGACCGAGACGGATCGACTCGTCACGGATGGCAACGTCACGCATGTCGCCATCCTGCCCCCACCACGCGGACGTCACCTGCGCAGGCGCACCATGGTCAGGTGAGCGAACCGAGGGAGTCACGCCGGACCAACCGGCCGGCACGGGTATCGCTGGCCTTCGCTCTGGCCGCCGTGCTCATCGCCTCCTTCAACCGCCTCGGTGCGGGGGTCGGGCTGATCGGCGTCGTGTTCGGCATCTGGGGCGTGCTGGAGGGCGAGAAGACGGAATCCGGCATCCCGATGGCGCTGTTCGGCGTCGTGATCGGGTTGCTGGCCGTGCTGTGGGCAGCCACGGCATTCGCGTCGGCCTGACGCCCTCGTCAGTCCTGGACGGCCAGTTCGCCGAGCTCGGACCAGCTCTCCCCGTCGGCCCGGGTGTTGATGATGAGCGGGGTCGACACCAGGTACGGCGGTAGCTCCGTGCGCGCGGCGGTGAAGTGCTCCGACTGCACATGGGCACCCGCTGCGTCGTCGTCACGGAACGCCTCGATGAGGACGTACTCGTTCGGGTCCTCGAGGCTGCGCGACCAGTCGAACCAGAGGCAACCGGGCTCGGCCCTGGTGGCCGCCGTGAACCCGGCCGCGATGCCGGGCCAGTCCTGCGCGTGCTCAGGTTTGACGGCGAACTTGGCAGTGATGACGATCATCGGTCTCCGCTCGGATGGTGGTCGGACAACAACCAGGATGTCAGCTCTGGTGGCTGGACAAACGGCGACCGCGCACGTGATGGCCGTCGTCGACCGGCTGCCCTACGACGTCGGCGTCGGGGGCGGCGCCCGCCCGCTGCGAAGGCGGCGTGACCAAGGCGGTCAGCTTCACCGACACCACGCCCAGCACGCAGCCGCACAGCAAGCTGGCCGTGACGCTGACCCATACCCAGGTGTAGGGCGTGGACAGCACACCACCGAACGCTCCGGTGCCGGCGGTGGCCGGGCTGCCCAGAGCTTTCACCGTGTTCACGCCACCTCCGTTCTTCGACCAGTCGTCGAGCCCGGTGGCCGTCCACCAGAAGAAGACGCTGGCGAAAGCGCCGAAGGTCGCCGGCACGTAGTGCCACTCACCGGCGGCGCTGAGCACGACCAGCGCCACGGCAAAGATCCCGACCCACAGCGCGATCCCCCAGAAATCCGGTGCAGCGGCGGTCGCCGAGGCCGCGGCCATCGCACCGAGCGCTGCGACGCCGCCGATCACCGAGCCCAGGGTGACCTTGCGAAGGGCAGCGGTGTCCGCGCCGGCGGCGAAGAAGAAGCCCCACGCGACGAACGCGGCGGGCACCACCAGATGGAAGCTGTCCGGCAGCGCAAGACCGTTTCCGAGATCGCCGTTCGTCGCCCAGTGGAAGGTGAAGTTCAGCGCGACCTCGCACCACAGGAAGGCCAGAACGCCGATGACGAGTGCAAGGGGCAGGGTTGCTTTGATCCGGTCGATCATGTCGATTCCTCTTCGTCGAGGGGTGTGATGGATCAGGGGATGAGAATTGCCCGGCCGCGGATACGGCCGGCATCGAGGTCGTCGATCGCCTCCTGGAACTGGTCGAGGCGGTACTTGCTGGTGTGCAGTTGCACGCGCTGCTGCGCGGCGAGGGCCATGAGTTCGACGAGGTCGTTGTAGGACCCCACGAGGTTGCCGATGACGTTGATCTCGCTGGAGATCAGGTCGATCGTCGGGATGTCGATGTTCTCGCCGTAACCGACGATGTGGTAATCCCCGCCGCGCCGGGTCATCTGCAGGCCCTCTGCCGTCGACCCGCCCTCGCCGACGAAGTCGATCACCTGCTCGGCACCGTGCCCGTCCGTCATCTCCAGGACCTGAGCGACGCTGGTCCCGTCGGCGACGATGCCGTGGTGGGCCCCGATCGTCGTGGCGAGCTTCACGGCGTCGGGATTCCGGTCGACGACGATGATCTCGGCCGGGGACAGCGCGGCCATCACCTGGATGCCGATGTGCCCGAGCCCACCGGCGCCGATCATGACGACGCGGTCACCCGCGCGCAGACGCCGCGCCGACTTCGCCGCCGCGTGGTAGGCAGTCAGACCGGCGTCAGCCAGGGCTGCGATGTCGGCGGGCTCGAGCGAGTCGTCGATGCGGACCACCGCGCGGGCCGATGTCTTGAGGTACTCCGCGTACCCGCCGGCGGTGTCGATGCCGGGGAACTGCGAGTTCTCGCAGTGCACGTCGTCGCCGAAGCGGCACGCCCGGCACAGCCCGCAGGTGATGAGCGGGTGGACGATGACCTTGTCGCCCTCGACCACGTTGGTGACCGCGGTGCCGACGGCGTGCACCCAGCCCGCGTTCTCGTGGCCGATCGTGTACGGCAGCGCGACCTGCGACTTCTCCGCCCACTGACCCTCGAGGATGTGCAGGTCGGTGCGGCACACCCCGGCACCGCCGATCCGGACGATCACGTCGTGCGGGCCGCTGACCTGCGGTTCGGGCAGGTCGGTCATGCTCAGGTTCTGGCCGTACCCGACGACCTGGACTGCCTTCATGACGCCATCGCTTTCGTGGGGAGCAGGGGAAGCGGGGGATGCTGATCGTCCGGACGTGGTGCCTGGTCGACCTCGGCACCCGGGTAGCGGGTGCTCAGCAGACCTCGACAGAAATGCGCGTTGCCGTCGACGGAGATCCGCACGGCACGTGCGCGTCGCACGGTCGCCACGGCCCGCTCCGGGGGGCAGGGCCGGCCGGCGTCGTCGACGAGGACGTGCGCGGTGTCGTCGTTGCCGAACCCGAGCGCTGCCCGCCGCGCGAGCAGCGCATCGCGCTCGCGTCCTGCGGGCAGATCGGCGACCCGAATGCGATGAAGGTCGCCCTCGGTGAGCCGCGGGTCGTGACGCAGCAGCTGCGTCAGTGCCCGTTCCATCGCCGCGGTGTGTGCCTTGCGGCGAAACGTCGCACGCAGCTCGTCGAGATCGCGTTCGGCCTCGTGCCGGAATGTGCCGCGGTAGCCCGCGTCGGCAGCCAGGCCAAGGTTGATCAGATCGGAGTCGTGGTGG
>CAZZVT010000152.1:0-1203 GCA_964657545.1 uncultured Jatrophihabitantaceae bacterium | reverse complement strand
CCGACCACGTGGCCCGTACCGCCGAGCGCGACCAGCGCATCCTTGGCGTCCGAGGCCATGAGGTAGGCGAAGTTCGGCGAGCAGAACGACGTCGGCAGTCGCAGGTGCACCTCGACCCGGTCGCCGTCGACGGCGATCGAGCGCACGAAGCCCAGGTCGGTGATCGGCTCGTCGAGCTCAGGGTCGATGACCGCGTCGAGGGCGCGGCGGACCTCGGCGGCGGTCGGCCGGGTGAGCATCGCCATCAGACGCTGGCCAGGTCGGCCCGCTCGGGCTCGCGAGGACCGGTCGCCGTCTCGTCGGCGTCCGGCAGCTGCAGCTCGGCGGGGACGTCGAGGTCGTAGAGCTTGGCGGCATTGAGCCCCAGGACCTTCTTCTTCTGATCGGTCGTCAGGGGTCCGTACTCGGTCAGCTCTGCGGGAATCTGGAAGTCGACGAACGCCTCCACGAGCCACTTCGGTGTCCAGATCGCGTAGTCGCTGGAGAACAGGATGCGGTCCTCGCCGATCCAGTACATGAGCTCGCCCATGATCTGGCCGAAGTACTTGGGCCGGGTGTGGATGAACGGCATCGCAACGGCCAGGCCGCCGTAGACGTTCGGTTCCTGGGTGGCGATCCAGCAGAAGTCCTCGAGCCGGGGCAGCCCGACGTGCTCGACGATGAAGTTCAGGTCGGTGAAGTCCGAGGCCACATGATCGACGTCGGCGACATCGAAGGCGTCCCGGTCGAGCGGGCGGATGGTCGGGCCCTTGTGCACGTGGATGTTGGTGATGCCGAGCTCGCGGCAGGCCTCGAAGTAGCGGTAGGCCCACGGGTCGTCCAGCTTCCAGCCGCGCGAGTCGCCGTGCCACTCGGCGGTGTAGAGCTTCACGCCCTTCAGGCCGTACTTCTCTGCATCGGATCGCAACAGGTCGAGCCCCTGCTCACCGTTGCGCGGATCGAAGTTGTGGTTGTAGGTCAGCCTGCCCGGGTTGGCCCTCGTCAGCGCGAACGCCTCGTCGGACTGGCCGAAGCCGGTCTTGTAGAACTCCTTGAGGTACGCGGGCTGGAAGATCGCGTGGTCGACGTAGCCGTCGACGAAGAGGTCCTTCATCAGTCGCTCGCCGCCCTGGTAGAGGTAGTCCTCGTAGGACCACACCTCGGATTCCGGGCTGAGGTTGCGGTGGTAGTCGTAGAAGCAGTCGATGAACTGCTTGCCGTGGA
>CAZZVT010000151.1:0-8626 GCA_964657545.1 uncultured Jatrophihabitantaceae bacterium | reverse complement strand
TACACCTGGATCAAGGAGTTCGACCCGCGCTTCAACGTCCGCTACCGCGACGACAAGAGCTACCCGTCGCTGGCCGTGACGCTGTACGAGGACTACCCGCGGCTGCAGGTCATGCGCGGCCCGAAGCGCAAGGGCGTGCGCTACTTCGGTCCCTACTCGCACGCCTGGGCCATCCGCGAGACGCTCGACCTGCTGCTGCGGGTGTTCCCGGCGCGCACGTGCTCGGCCGGGGTCTTCAAGCGGGCCGGCCAGGTCGGCAGGCCCTGCCTGCTCGGCTACATAGGCAAGTGCAGCGCGCCGTGCGTCGACCGGGTCAGTGCCGACGAGCACCGCATGATCGTGGAGGACTTCTGCGACTTCATGGCCGGGCGCACCGACACCATGATGAAGCGCCTCGAGAAGGACATGCAGCGGGCCAGTGAGAACCTCGAGTTCGAACGCGCCGCGCGGCTGCGTGACGATCTCGGCGCGCTGCAGCGGGCCCTCGAGAAGCAGGCAGTGGTGTTCGGCGACGGCACCGACGCCGACGTCGTGGCGTTCGCCGAGGACGATCTCGAGGCGGCGGTGCAGGTCTTCCACGTGCGGGGCGGGCGCATCCGCGGCCAGCGCGGGTGGGTCGTCGACAAGCTCGACGAGATGACGACAGGCGATCTCGTCGAGCAGTTCGTCACGCAGTTCTACGGAATTTTCGAAGACGACGGGTCCGAGATCCCGCGAGAGATCCTGGTGCCCGAGATCCCCGACGACAACGGCGCCTTGGGCGAATGGCTCAGCGAGCGACGGGGGTCGCGGGTGTCGCTGCGGGTGGCGCAGCGCGGCGACAAACGCACCCTCGCCGAGACCGTCCGGCGCAACGCGGCGCAGTCGCTGATGCAGCACAAGCTCAAGCGTGCCTCCGACCTGACGGCACGCTCGCGGGCGCTCGGCGAGCTTCAGGACACCCTCGAGCTGTCGACCTCGCCGCTGCGTATCGAGTGTTTCGACATCAGCCACGTGCAGAGCACCAACGTCGTCGCCTCGATGGTGGTCTTCGAGGACGGCCTGGCCCGCAAGAGCGAGTACCGGCGCTTCGCGCTGCGCGACACCAGCGAGGGCACCGGCGACGTCCAGTGGATCGCCGAGGTCGTGCGCCGCCGCTTCGCCCGCTACCTCGACGAGCAGGTCCAGGACGGCCCCGCGGAGCCGACGACCGACGACGTCGACCGGGGCGTGCCGCCCGGCATCGACCCGAGCACCGGTCGTCCACGCAGGTTCGCGTACGCACCCAACCTGCTGGTGGTCGACGGCGGCGCGCCCCAGGTGGCGGCGGCCAAGGCCGTCCTCGACGATCTCGGCATCGACGACGTCGCGCTGGTCGGGCTGGCCAAGCGCCTCGAGGAGGTGTGGCTGCCCGACCAGCCGTACCCCGCGATCCTGCCGCGCACCTCCGAGGGTCTGTACCTGCTGCAGCGGGTGCGCGACGAGGCGCACCGCTTCGCGATCACCTACCACCGGCAGAAACGCTCGAAGGCCATGACGACGTCTGCCCTCGACGACATCCCCGGGCTCGGTGAGACCCGTCGCAAGGCGCTGATGACGCACTTCGGGTCGCTCAAGCGGTTGCGCGCGGCTTCGGCGCAGGACATCGTGGCGGTGCCCGGCATCGGCGATCGCACCGCGCAGGCGATCGTGGCAGCACTGGCGACCACGGGCGACGAGCGACCCGCCGTCAATGTGACCACCGGGGAGGTGCTGTGACCGACGCCGATCCCGCGAACGACACGGAAAGCCCCGAGGTCGGCGCGCTAGAGACGGTCATCATCACCGGGCTCTCGGGTGCGGGCCGCAGCACGGCCGCAAAATGCTTCGAGGACCTCGGCTTCTTCGTCGTAGACAACCTGCCGCCCGAGCTGATCGGCACCCTGGTCGATCTGGGTAGCCGCAGCCAGGGGGCGGTCACCAAGCTGGCCGTCGTCATGGATGTCCGCAGCCGCGCGTTCTCGAAGGACCTGCGCAGCGTCATCCGCGACCTCGCCGACCGGCGGATGCGTCCGCGCGTGCTGTTCCTCGAGGCGCGTGACGACGTGCTCGTGCGCCGCTTCGAGAACAACCGGCGCGAGCACCCGCTGCAGGCCGGGGGCCGCCTCGTCGACGGCATCGCGGCCGAGCGGCGGCTGCTGGCGCCGCTGAGCGAGGAGGCCGACCTCGTCCTCGACACGAGTGACCGCTCGGTGCACGATCTGCGTCGTTCGATCGAGGCGGCGTTCACCGGGCTGGGTGCCGAGGGGCGGGCGGCACTGCGGGCCACGGTGCTCAGCTTCGGCTACAAGTACGGGCTGCCCGTCGATGCCGACCTCGTCGTCGACGTGCGGTTCCTGCCCAACCCACACTGGATCCCCGAGCTGCGCGAGCTCACCGGCAAGGACCCCGGCGTGCGCGACTACGTGCTCAGCCAGGAGGGGGCGCTCGAGTTCCTCGATCGCTACACCGACATCCTGCGCCTGATCGGCGCCGGCTACAGCCGCGAGAACAAGCGCTACCTCACGCTCGCGGTCGGCTGCACCGGTGGCAAGCACCGCTCGGTCGCGATCTCGCGCGAACTGGCGAAGCGGTTGACGGCCATGGGCGTCGAGACGACGGTGGTGCACCGGGACCTCGGCCGTGAGTGAGCGCAGCGAGCGAACCGTAGGCATGGTGGCTTCGCCGGTCGGTCCGAGCGAAGCGAGGCCGGCCGCAGGTGAGCGCAGCGAGCGAACAGTGCGCGCGGTGGCACTGGGCGGTGGCCACGGGCTGCACGCGGTGCTGTGCGCGCTGCGGCTGATCACCGACGACCTCACCGCGGTCGTCACCGTCGCCGACGACGGCGGTTCGTCGGGGCGCATCCGCCGCGAGCTGAAGGTGCTTCCGCCGGGCGACCTGCGCATGGCGTTGGCCGCGCTGGCCGGCGACGACCCGGCCCATGCGGCGTGGGCCGAGCTGCTGCAGCACCGCATCGGCGGCACCGGGGTGCTGGCCGGGCACCCCGTCGGCAACCTCGTGCTCACGGGCCTGCTCGAGCGCGACGACGACCCGGTGCGGGCACTGGCCGCGCTCGCCGAGCTGGTGGGCGCGGTCGGTCGGGTGCTGCCGATGAGCCCGGTGCCGCTCGACCTGGTCGGTGAGGCCGACCGCTTCGACCCCGACGACCCGTCGCGCACCCGGCAGATCCGCGGTCAGGTGTCCATCGCCACGACACCGGGACGGGTGACGTCGGTGCGCCTGCTGCCGCCCGGCGCACCGGCCTGCGCCGACGCGGTCGACGCGGTGCGCGAGGCCGATGTCGTCGTGCTCGGTCCCGGGTCGTGGTTCACCAGCGTCATCCCGCACCTGCTGCTGCGTGAGCTGGGTAAGGCTCTGGCGTCCACCGAGGCCCGCCTGATCGTCGTACTGAACCTGGTTCCGCAGGCCGGCGAGACCGACGACTACGCGCCGCACGAGCTGCTCGAACTGCTGCAGACGCACGCCGAGCCGTTCGGTGGCCTGCCCATCGACACCGTGCTGGCCGATCGCGGATCGGTGCTCGATGCGGAGGAACTTCGCCGCGGTGTGCGCGCGCTGGGTGCGCGTCTCGTAGTCTCTAATCTCGCCGCCGATGACAGCGTCGAGCGGCACGACCCGGTCCGACTGAGTGAGGCGATCAGCAGCGTGATCGAGGCACCGATCACCGGCGAACCGGGCGGAAGGGCGAACGCATGGCGATGACCGCCGCGGTCAAGGACGAGCTCAGCAGAGTCCCGGTGACCCGCATGTCCGCCCGCAAGGCCGAGCTGGCCACGATGCTGCGCTTCGCCGGGGCCCTGCACCTCATCGGCGGGCACATCGTCATCGAGGCCGAGCTCGACACCGGGTCGGTGGCCCGGCGGCTGCGCAAGGAGATCGCCGACATCTTCGGCCATGGCTCCGAGGTGCAGATCGTCGCGGGGGGAGGGCTGCGCAAGAGCAGCCGATACCTCGTGCGCGTCACCAAGGACGGCGAGCGCCTGGCCCGGCAGGCCGGGCTGGTCGACCTGCGTGGTCGGCCGGTGAAGGGCCTTCCCCACCACGTGGTCGCCGGCGGCATGGCCGACGCCGAGGCAGCGTGGCGGGGCGCGTTCCTGGCCCACGGCTCGCTCACCGAACCGGGCCGCGCCTGCGCCCTGGAGATCTCGTGCCCGTCGCAGGAGGCAGCGCTGGCGCTCGTCGGTGTGGGGCGCCGGCTGGGTGTCTCGGCGAAAGCGCGCGAGGTCCGCGGCGGCGACCGTGTGCTCGTGCGTGACGGCGACGCCATCGGTGCCCTGCTCACCCGTCTCGGCGCACACGAGTCGGTGATCAACTGGGAGGAGCGGCGCATGCGCCGCGAGGTCCGGGCCACCGCCAACCGGCTCGCCAACTTCGACGACGCCAACCTGCGCCGCTCGGCCCGCGCCGCGGTGGCGGCGAGCGCCCGCGTAAGCCGGGCCCTCGAGATCCTCGCCGACGACGCGCCCGAACACCTGCTGCAGGCCGGGCGGCTGCGCCTCGAGCACGGCAACGCCTCCCTCGAGGAACTCGGCGCGCTGTCCGACCCGATCATGACCAAGGACGCGGTGGCCGGTCGCATCCGTCGCCTGCTAGCCATGGCCGACAAACGCGCCGAGGACCTCGGCATCCCCGACACCGAGTCGGCCGTCACCGCCGAGATGCTCGCCCCCTAGCGGGTCGTCCTCGGGGCGCTGCCACCCGATAGGGTCGACGCCGAGACCGCACACCCTGGCCCGAGGAGTGAACGCAGTGACCGTACGCGTCGGCATCAACGGATTCGGCCGCATCGGCCGCAACTTCTTTCGCGCGGTCGCAGCGTCGGGGGCCGACGTCGAGATCGTCGGCGTCAACGACCTCACCGACAACGCAGCGCTCGCGCATCTGCTGAAGTACGACTCGATCCTCGGTCGCTTCCCGGGCGTCGTCACGTCCACCGAGGATGAGATCGCCGTCGACGGAAAGGCCTTCAAAGCCTTCGCCCTGCGCGACCCGAAGGAGCTGCCCTGGGGCGACATCGGCGCCGACGTCGTGATCGAGTCGACAGGCATCTTCACCGACGCCACCAAGGCCAAGGTGCACGTGGACGGGGGCGCGAAGAAGGTCATCATCTCCGCACCGGCCAGCAACGAGGACGTCACCATCGTCATGGGTGTCAACGACGGCGACTACGACGCGACGAAGCACACGGTCATCTCGAACGCCTCGTGCACCACGAACTGCCTGGCGCCGCTGGCCAAGGTGCTGAACGACGAGTGGGGCATCGAGCACGGTCTGATGACCACGATCCACGCCTACACCCAGGATCAGAACCTGCAGGACGGCCCGCACAAGGACCTGCGCCGGGCGCGCGCCGCCGCGCTGAACATCGTGCCCGCCTCCAGCGGCGCGGCCAAGGCCCTCGGCCTGGTGCTGCCCGAGCTCAACGGCAAGCTCACGGGCGCGGCGTTGCGCGTTCCTATCCCGACCGGCTCGGCGACCGACCTCACGGTCACCCTCGCCAAGCAGGCATCGGCCGACGAGGTCAAGGCTGCGTACAAGGCCGCGGCCGAGGGCCCGTTGAAGGGTTACCTCAAGTACAACGAGGACCCGATCGTCAGCAGCGACATCGTCACAGACCCGGCCTCGTGCATCTTCGACGCACCGCTCACGCTCGTCACGGGCAACCTCGTCAAGGTCATCGGGTGGTACGACAACGAGTGGGGTTACTCCAACCGCCTGGTCGACCTCACCGCGCTCGTCGGCTCCTCGCTCTGAGCCGGATGAGGACCCTCGACGATCTGCTCAAGGTCGGCGTCGCCGGCCGACGCGTCCTGGTCCGGTCCGACCTGAACGTGCCGCTGACCGGGGGCCGGCACGGCGCGACGGAAGTGGCCGACGACGGTCGCATCCGCGCTTCGCTGCCGGTGCTCGGGAAGTTGCTCGACCACGGCGCGCGGGTCGTCGTCACCGCGCACCTGGGCCGTCCGAAGGGCGTGCCCGACCCCGTGTATTCGCTAGCACCCGTCGCCGACCGGCTGGCCCAGCTGCTCGGCCGGCCGGTCGAGTTCGTGCTCGACACGGTCGGCGAGAGCGCGCGGCTGCTCGCCGACGGGCTCGAGGACGGCCAGCTGCTGCTGCTCGAGAACGTCCGCTTCAACGCCGGCGAGACGTCCAAGGACGACGCGGAGCGACACGCGTTCGCCGAGCAGCTGGCGGCCCTCACCGGTGGCGAGGACGGCGGCGGCGCCTTCGTCGAGGACGCGTTCGGCGCCGTGCACCGCAAGCACGCGTCGGTGTTCGACATCGCCACGCTGCTGCCGCACTACTGCGGTGACCTCGTCCGCGACGAGCTGGCGGTGCTGACCCGGCTCACGGGTGATCCGGTGCGGCCGTTCGTGGTCGTGCTCGGCGGGTCGAAGGTCAGCGACAAGCTCGCCGTCATCGAATCGCTGCTGCCCAAGGTCGACCGGCTGCTCGTGGGCGGCGGCATGTGCTTCACCTTCCTCGCCGCACAGGGTCACGGGGTGGGGGACTCCCTGCTCGAACGCGACCAGCTCGACACCTGCCGCGGGCTTCTGGCGCAGGCCGGTGAGAAGATCGTGCTCCCCACCGACATCGTCGTCGCCGACGACATCGCCGCCGACGCGCAGACCCAGGTCGTGGCGGCCGATGCGATCCCGGACGGCGCAAAGGGCCTCGACATCGGGCCGCAGTCGGTCCACGACTTCGCCGCCGCCCTCGACGGTGCACAGACGGTGTTCTGGAACGGGCCGATGGGTGTGTTCGAGGTGGCACCGTTCGCCGCCGGCACCCGGGGCGTCGCCGAGGCCGTCGCCGACACGGCGGGGCTGTCGGTGGTGGGCGGCGGGGACTCCGCCGCCGCCGTCCGTGCGCTGGGGCTCGACGAGAACCGGTTCGGCCACATCTCGACCGGCGGCGGCGCGTCGCTGGAGTACCTCGAGGGCAAGGAACTGCCGGGTGTCACCGTTCTGGAAGCGCACTGACGTGGCGAAGTCCGAACGGCCGGGGCAGGCCGTCCGGCCCGCGGGCCGGCTACCGCTCATCGCCGGCAACTGGAAGATGAACTGCAACCACCTCGAGGCGATCGCCCTCGTCCAGAAATTGATCTTCAGCCTCAGCGACGAGCAGACCACGCGGGTCGAGGTCGCGGTTCTGCCCCCGTTCGTCGACCTCCGCAGCGTGCAGACGTTGATCGACGGTGACCGGGTGCCGATCAGGTTCGGCGCGCAGGATCTCTCGCCGCACGACTCGGGCGCCTACACCGGCGACGTCAGCGGTCCGATGCTGCACAAGCTGGGCTGCTCCTACGTCGTGGTGGGGCACTCCGAACGCCGCCAGCACCACGGCGAGGACGACGCAGTCGTCAACAGCAAGGTCGCGGCCGCCTACCGCAACTCGGTGGCGCCGATCCTGTGCGTCGGGGAGTCCCTCGAGGTGCGTCGGGCCGACGACCACGTCGCGCACGTGACCGCGCAGCTGACCGCAGCGCTCGACGGCGTCACCGCCGAGCAGGCAGAGACCCTCGTCCTGGCGTACGAGCCGATCTGGGCCATCGGCACCGGCCAGGTGGCAACCCCCGACGACGCGCAGGAGGTCTGCGTCGCGCTGCGGGCCACGCTTGCCGAGCTGTACTCACCGCAACTCGCCGACGGCGTCCGGGTGCTCTACGGCGGATCGGTCAAGGCCGGCAACGCCGCCGAACTGCTCGCGCAACCCGACGTCGACGGTGCGCTGGTCGGCGGTGCCAGCCTCGACGCCGACGAGTTCTCGCGCATCTGCATCGCTGCGGGAGAGCCGGTGCCGGCGAGCTGATCTCGTCGACCTCGCGCTCGTGCGTCGACCCCGAGTCGTGTCCGGATGCCCGCGACACCGCGGGGGCCGGGTAATCTGATCCTGTTCGTCACTCTGTTCTCAGCAAAGGCCGCACATATGATCTTGACGCTGTCCCTCGTCCTCACTGTCGCGAGCCTGCTGTTGATCGTTCTGGTACTGCTGCACCGCGGCAAGGGCGGCGGCCTGTCCTCGATGCTCGGCGGCTCGTTCTACTCGAGCCTGTCCGGTTCGTCGGTCGTCGAGCGCAACCTCGACCGCCTGACGATCATCGCGGGCGTGGTGTGGGCGATCTGCATCATCGGCCTCGGCCTGCTCTACAAGAACAACGCCTGACCCGCGCCCTGCATCCCAGCAGGGCGCAGCAACTAAATACATCTTCGAGAGGTGACGCAGTGGCTGGTGGCAGTGCCATCCGTGGCAGTCGAGTAGGCGCCGGTCCGATGGGCGAGAACGAACGTGGTGAGTCCGCCCCCCGTCAGCTGGTGTCCTTCTTCTGCGCGAACGGTCACGAGGTGCGTCCGGCGTTCGCCGCCGACGCGGCGCTGCCCGACACGTGGGACTGCCCGCGGTGCGGGTACCCCGCTGGTCGCCAGTCCGACGCACCGCCGTCGGCCCCGCGCAACGAGCCGTACAAGACGCACCTTGCGTACGTCAAGGAGCGCCGCAGCGACGAGGACGGCGCGGCGATCCTCGAGGAGGCTCTGGCCCGGGTGCGTGCTCGCCGCGGCGAGAACTGACCCCACACCCGTCGCACGACGCCAGTCACATGACGCCC
>CAZZVT010000150.1:3350-8702 GCA_964657545.1 uncultured Jatrophihabitantaceae bacterium | reverse complement strand
CGCGGGGCGTCCGCTCGCCGGCGTCGGCCTTGGACAGCACCGGTCCTGAGGCAGCGGGCCCGGCGAGGGTGTCGTCAGCCGTCGTCGTCATTCGGTGTCGTGCGCATCCGGGTCGAACTCGCCCATCAACGCCTCCGAGATCTGATCGGTGAGCCGGTGGAACTCCGGCGTGCGGATGATGTCGACCGTCCGGTCACCCGGCAGCGGTGACTCGATGATCCGTGCGATCCGACCGGGCCGTCCGCACAGCACGACGATGGTGTCGGCCAGGAACGCGGCCTCGTTGACCGAGTGGGTGACCAGCACCGTCGTCGGGGTCCGTTCGGCCCACAACCTGCGCAGCTCGACGTTCAGCCGTTGACGGATCAGTTCGTCGAGGGCCCCGAACGGTTCGTCGAGCAGCAGTACATCGGGGTCAAGCACGAGGGCCCGGGCGATGGCCACGCGTTGGCGCATTCCGCCGGACAGTTGCGCCGGCTTCGCGCGCTCGAAGCCGTGCAGCCCGACGAGCTCGATGAGCTCGCGCACCCGGTCCGGGTCGCGACGATGTGCCAACTCCAGCGGCAGAGCGATGTTGTCGGTGACCGTGCGCCAGGGCAGCAGCGCCGGGTCCTGGAACGCCAGACCCAGCTGCCCCTTCTTGCGCGCTGTCGCCGGGTCTTCACCGTGCACCAGCACGCGGCCCGCACTCACGCTCTCCAGGTCGGCGAGAATCCGAAGGATGGTGGACTTGCCGCATCCGGACGGGCCGAGCAGAGCGGTGAAGCTGCCCTGCTCGGTGCGGAAACTGACGTCCTCCAGAGCGGTGTAGCGCTCCTTGCCCAACCGGTAGCTCTTGGTGAGGTTCTCGACGAGCACACCCCCACTGCCGCCGGTGGCTACCGGCGGTGCGGTGTCCGGGTCGAGACGAGGCATGGGCGCGGTTGCAGCGTCACGGGCCATCGATGGTCGACTTCCCGGCGTAGGCAGCCGTCAGGATCGAGGTGTCGAAGCCCTTGGCGTCGGCCTTGATACCGAGCGAATCGATGGTCTTCAGGTTGGCGGTGATGCCTGCCTCGTCCATCCAGAACAGCCCGTGCTGGGTCGTGGTGGGGGTCGAGATCAGCGGCAGCTGGGACTTGGCCTGGCTGGTCTGACCGGCCTTGGTCAGTCCCTGGCTCTTGCCGTACTGGTTGACCACGAGGTCGACGCCGTAGGACGGGTCGGTGTTGTTGTCCTGCCACCCACGAATCGTGGCACGCAGCCAGCGCGCCAGGTCGTCCGGGCGCGACTTGAGCACCTTCTCGGTCGTGAAGCAGCAGTCGTTGTAGACCGCGTAGCCGAAGTCGGCGAACAGGAAGGACGTGGTCGCCACGTTCTTGGCGTCGAGCAGCGGCACCGTCGAGGTCACGAAGGTCATACCCGCATCGATGGTCTTGTTGATCAACGGTCCGGCGTCACCCTGATAGGGCACGAAGGTGACACTCGACGGCTTGATCCCGTTGCTGGTCAGGAACTGCTTCATTGTTGTCTCGAGGCTGGTCGGCACACCGATCTTCTTGCCGACGAGTGACTGCGGAGTGCTCAGGGGCTTGTCGGACAGCGAGACGATCCCGAGCGGATTCTTCTGGAACTGCGCCGCGAACATGACCAGCGGTGCGCCCTTCTGGCGAGCCTGCATGACGACGTCGGCCGAGTCGATGCCCACGAGCGCCTTGCCGGCCGCCACGGTCGCCTCGATGGCCACCGACGGACCGCCGTCGATGTTCGTCTCGTCGATCTTGCTGGCCTGGTAGTAGCCCTTCTTGGACGCCACGTAGTAGCCCGCGTATTCGACGCTCGGCAGGTAGCTCAGCTGGAAGGACACCTTCGCTGCGGCCGCACCGGCCGAGGACTTGGAACCGGACGAGGTCGACTTCGTGGCGGAGCTGCCGCACGCGGCAAGCAGGCCGGCGGCCGGCAACGTGGCAAGGCCGGCGCTCAGCAGAGCACCTCGCGACAGGAAAGACCTGCGGCTCCAGTCGGCGTCGGAAGAGGTCATGGATCAGCTCCGTTCGTTGTAGGCGCGCGGCGAGCCGGTGCCAGGATTGAGGGCGTCGACGGCGTCGTCGGAAAGCGGGCCCTCCGGGGCGTGCTCGGCGGTCATGAACTTCACGAGTTCACGCCGCCACACCTCGGAGGCCTTGTCGGAACGGACACTCACCAACGAACCGGACTCCAGCGGGAGCGGTCCGTCGAGCAGTTCGAGCATCTGGCGGTCTTCGTTGTCGATCTTGAGTTCGAAGGCGACGATCTCGTCCTCGGGCTCGTCGTCGTTGCGCCACATCACGAACGTGAACGCGGAATTGCGCTCGTCCACGGGCGTGCTGATGATCATCAGGATCTGCCGCATGCCGTTGCGGAACTCCATCGTCCCGCGGACGGTGAACGGCAGGCAGAAACCGGTCGACAGGCGCACGGTCGTCGTGTCGCCGTCGTCGCCGTTCATGGCGTGCGCCTCTTCGGGATTGGCAATGAGCGACTCGTAGCGGTAGCCGGTGAAGCACTCGTCGAGCGGCTCGACGTCGAAGCGGGGCACCACCGGGTCGATCCCCTCGCCGATGCTGGTCGCATGGACGAACGCGAAGTGGGCGATGTCCATGAAGTTGTCGACCATCCGCGTGGTCGAGACTCGCCACTGCTGCATCGGGGTGTTGAAGCGGCGGTACGCCGGGTCGGCATCCTCTGCGACGAGGGGGAACGCGGTACGGGGTTCGCCCGACGGACACAGCCATACCAGGCCGTATGCCTCCTGCACGGAACACGTGGCGAGCTGGCTGCGCGCCGGAACCCTTGCGGGGTCGGCAGAGGACGGAATGGACACGCACTGGCCGGCGGTGTCGAAGGACCAGCCGTGGTAGGGGCAACTCAGCAGGCCGTCCTTGACGATGCCGGCCGACAGCGGCGCCTCGCGGTGCGGGCACCGGTCCGGCGCGGCGGCCAGCTCGCCGCCGGCACCGCGCCACACGACGAACCTCGCGCCCAGCAGGGTGACGGCCAGCGGTTGGTCACCCACATCGCCGACCAGCGCGACCGCGTACCAACCGGAACGAAGGTTCGCGTTGTGGGTCAGGGCCAGGGTCGTCGCCATGGGCTCACTAGACCATGCGGCGCCTTCGCCGACGCGGGGCACATCTCAGAATGCGAGCAGCCGCCGCAGTGACCGGCTCCACGTTCTTTAACCTTGGGAGCAGCACGCGCGCCACGTCAGCGCGGGCGACCGACCCGTCCAACAAGGAGTACCGACCCGTGACCGCACCGTCCACCACCGTCATCGAGGCGCGATCCAGCAAGTTCTTCCGCGTGAACGCCGGGCAGTCCCTGACGTTGGTCGACCTGGAAGGCGCGCAGGTCGCCGACGTCTGCTTCGTGCTTGCCGATGATCACAAGGAGGGTCTGTCGGGAATCGCGACGACCCAGATGAACGGCACGGTCGCCCTCACCACCGGCCACCGCCTGCTCACCGGCCGCAATCGCACCGCCTTCGTCATCGAGGACGACACCGCCGGCCCGCACGACGTCCTGATGGGTGCGTGCAGCGCGGACTCCTATCTCGAGCGGTACGGCGCGGCCGATCACCCGAACTGCCACGATCTGCTCACCGCTGCGTTCGCCGAGGCCGGGGTGCAGCGGATCGTGTGCGACACGTTCAACGCTTTCATGAACGTCCCCGTGGCGCCCGACGGTGGGCTCTCGGTCCAGCTCCCACGTTCCGTCGCGGGTGACCGGGTCACCCTGCGGGCCGAGCTGGACCTGATCGTCGCCGTCAGCGCCTGTCCGGCAGACCTCAGCCCGTGCAACGGGTTCAGCCCGACTGCCATCGGGATCTCCTGCTCGTGACCGGCCCGCAGCGCTTGGCCGAGCGCACCGCGTCCCTGACGCCGTTCCGCGCCCGCGTGGCGTCGGCCGACCAGCCGGCGCTGGGCGTCGTACGGCTGCGGCTCGAATCCCTCGACGGCGCTCCCCTGCCGCCCTGGACGCCCGGTGCGCACATCGACGTCGTGCTGCCCGACGGACTGATCCGGCAGTACTCGCTGTGCGGCGATCCCGGGTCGCCGTACTACGAGATCGCAGTGCTGCTCGAGGTCGAGTCGCGGGGCGGTTCGCGTCAGCTGCACGACCCGGGAGTGCTCGGCACGGTGCTCGACGTCCGCGGGCCACGCAACCACTTCGCGCTCGAGCCGGCCGAGAGCTACCTGTTCATCGCCGGCGGCATCGGCGTCACCCCGCTGGTGGCGATGGCGCGCCGAGCCGCGGCCGACGGTGTGCCGTGGCGCTTCGTCTACGGCGGGCGTACCCGGGCATCGATGGCGCTGCTGCCCGAGCTCGAGGCGCTCGCGGCGGGCGGCACCGGCACGCTCGAGGTCGTGCCCCAGGACGAGGTCGGAATCCCCGATCTGGACGGCGTTCTGGCCACCACCGGGCCGCGCGAGCTCGTCTACTGCTGCGGTCCCGACGGCCTGCTGACCGCGGTCGAGCAGCGCTGCGCCGTGCACGCTGCAGGACGGCTGCGAATCGAGCGCTTCACCGCCCCGATCAGCGAGCCACCGGTTGCCGACGACCAGGTCGCGGATCGCCCGGTGCAGGTCGAACTGCGCCGCAGTGGTCTCGTCGTCGACGTGCCCGCGGATCGCACGATCCTGCAGGTCGTCGAGGAGTCCCTGCCTGACGTCATGTACTCCTGCGAGGAGGGCTACTGCGGCTCGTGCGAGGCCGTGGTGCTCGAGGGCGAACCCGACCACCGCGACACCGTGCTCTCCGACGCCGAGCGTGCCGCCAACGCCACCATGATGATCTGCGTCAGCCGGGCGAGGTCCGAGCGGTTGGTCCTCGACCTCTGAGCGCCCCGGCGGGTAGGCCGAGGGCCCGCTCAACGGTCTCGATGACCATGGTGCGCACGATCGAGTAGTCGATGCGCGTAGCGGCTTGGACGCTCAGCCCGTCGATGAGCGTCAGGATCTGCATCGTGGCGTAGGTGGGGTCGGCCACGTCGAAATCACCTGCGGCGATTCCGTCGGCCACGAGCGCTCCGAGGCGTTCGAGGTCGGTGTCCATCTGACGCGCCACCTCGTCGTCGAGCGCGGGGCGCCGGCGGCTGGCCTGCCACGCGTCGAGCCAGAGCAGGCTGACGGGGTCGCGATCGGTGTGCAGCCATGCGCTGAGCAGCCGACGCATCTGATCGGTGGGCCGGGGCACGGCGAGCGCGTAGCTGAAGACGCCGTCACGTTCCTCACTCGCAGCCTGACCGAAGGCCGCGGCCACGAGCTCGTCGGCGGTGGCGAAGTAGTGGTTCACGAGCCCGGGAAAGACCCCGAGTCTCTCGGCGACGCGCTT
>CAZZVT010000150.1:0-3250 GCA_964657545.1 uncultured Jatrophihabitantaceae bacterium | reverse complement strand
GGTCGAGCCCGGTCGTTGTTCGCGGTGTGGGCGGCGTCGAACATCACCTACCTCTACATCGTCCTGGGCGGAACGATGATCCTGTTGGGCCTCGACGCCTGGCAGTCGTTGGGTGTCGTGGTGGCCGGGAACCTGTTCTGGGCGCTCGTCGGGTGGCTCGCGATCTCCGGTCCGGCATCCGGAACGCCCAGCGAGATCGTCACCCGGGCCATGTTCGGGGTCCGCGGGAACCGGGTCTTCAACGTCGTGCTCGGCTGGGGCGTCGGCGTCGCGTACGAGGCGATCAATCTGTCCATCGGTGCGCTGGCCGGCTTCGCGGTCGTCGACCAGTGGGGTGGGCGCGCGGATACAGCCGCGAAATGGATCGTCGTGCTCGCCACCGCGACGATCACTTTCACGATCAGCGTCTACGGACATGCCACCATCGTGCGGCTCAGCGGCTGGTTCACCTGGATCCTGCTGGTCGCCATTCTCGTGCTCGCCTACTACGTGCTGCGGCGCGCGCACTGGGGGTACCAAACCTCCGCTGCCTACGCGGTTCACGGGGCCGCGCTCTGGGCCGTGGCGGCGGTCGGGTTCACGATCATCGCCTCCGCGCCCTTGTCGTGGGGCACCGGCGCCGACTACGCGCGCTACCTCCCGGCCGGCGCGTCGAATCGAGCCGTCATCGGATGGACCGCACTCGGCGGCTTCCTGCCTGCAGTGCTGCTCGGTGGCCTCGGCGTGCTGGCCGGGACGGTGGTCGACATGACCGACCCGCAGACCTCGTTGAAGGCTCTGTTGCCCGGCTGGTTCTACCCGATCTTCCTGCTCCTGATCGTCGTCGGCTCCATCACCAACAATGTGCTGACCGCCTACAGCACGGGGCTGGCCCTGCAGGCCGTCGGCATCCCCTGGCGGCGCTCGATCACGGTTGTCTTCGACGCGATCGTGGCCGTCGGAATCACCGGCTACGCCCTGTTCATCTCCAACTTCCTCGACACGCTGAACAACACCCTGGAACTCACCGTGGCGTTCCTCGGCCCGGCGCTAGCGATCTACGGCGTCGACATTGCGCTGCGTCGCAACCGCTACGACGGCATCGAGTTGCACGACGAATCGCCGAGCAGCCGCTTCTGGTACTGGCACGGCGTCAACCTCGCCGGAACGATAGCGATGATCGTCTCCACAGGCGCTGCTCTCCTGTGCGTCAACACTGACGTCTACGTCGGTCCGGTCGCCGGCGCCCTCGACGGCGCTGACCTCTCCGCGCTCGTCGGACCCATCCTCGCCGCGATCAGCTACGCAGCAATGACCAGAGCGGGCACCGGTCTCACGCGTCTGGCCGTCGTCGATCACCGCCCGCTTCCATGACCTGTTCGCGGGACAACGCGGTTGTTCGGGGTGCCGGATCGGGTGCTGACCGCACGCTCGCCCGACGACGTCACCGTTCTCCTCCACTGCGTCGACGAACGTCGACGATGCGCAGGCACAGGCCGATTGCTGGCCGGCGACGAGCAGCGGGCCGGGAATGTGATGACCGTCGACCTGCTGCGCAACGACGCCGAGCGCTACGAGACGGCGTGTGGCATCGCCGGGATGATTGCGCCACCCGGCTCACCGTTTCGCGCCCGTTCAGCGTTCCTATTCCTACGGCGGTCCTCGATCGCCACCGGCCCGGCTGATCCCAGGTCAGCTGACGCGGCGATAGCGGACATGGGTGGTCAGCGGTGAGTGCAGCACCTCGACAGGCTCGAAGCCGAAGGATCCGACCCCGTCGAAGATCCGCTCGCCCGATCCGAGCAGGACGGGCGCGATGTCGAGGGTGAGCTCGTCGATCACCCCGGCCACCAGCGCCTGCCGAACGGTCGAGGCCCCACCGGCGATGTCCACCCCGTTGTCGCCGGCGGCCCCACGCGCTGCGGCGTAGGCCGCGTCGAAACCCTCGGTGACGAAGTGGAAGGTCGTGCCCCCGTCCAACTGGATCGGGTCATGGTCGTGGTGGGTCAGCACGAACACCGGCGCGTGGTACGGCGGCTCGGAGCCCCACCAGCCCGACCATTCCTCGTCCCAGTCGCCACGGATCGGGCCGAACATGTTCCGACCCATCACGTACGCACCGCGAGGGCGCATGAGCCACTCGTTCGCGATCTTGTCCGCGTCGTTGGCCCGCGGGTCACCGATGTGCCAGCCGTGCAGGTCTCGTCCCCCCTTGCCCAGGGGATCCTCCCGGCTCTGTTCCGGCCCGGCGACGAAGCCGTCCAACGACATGGACATGTGGCAGGTGGTGTCCGGCACCGCGACCTCCTGGATAGTCGCGACCTGCGAGTGTCGCGCAACGCCGGCCCACGCTATCCGGTTTCCCACTCACAGAAGGCGTACGAACCAGGGCCGGTGATCGGGCACATGAGCGCGGCTTCCGACACTGGTACCGTATGTGGTACCGGTACTGAGGAGTTCACCATGGCGATCACCGCATCCGAAGCCCGCAAGAATCTCTTTCCGCTCATCGAGCAGGTCAACGACGACCGCACCCCTGTCGAGATCACCTCGAAACGCGGCGACGCTGTCCTGATGTCCCGCGCCGACTACGACGCCCTCGAAGAGACCGCGCACCTGCTCCGCTCCCCTGCCAACGCACGCCGCCTGCTCGAGAGCCTCGCCCAGGCCCAGCGCGGCGAACGCGAGGAACACCAACTCGAACGCTGACTCCATCACCCGGACACCCGATGCGCGTCGTCTTCACCCCGCACGGCTGGGCCGACTACACCTACTGGCTCACCGCCGACCGCAACAACGTCAAACGCATCAACCGACTCATCGACGACGCGCTGAATGACCCGTTCACCGGCATCGGCAAACCCGAACAACTACGCCACGCGCTCACCGGTACCTGGTCGCGCCGCATCACCGAAGTGCACCGCCTCGTCTACCTCGTCGACAGCGACGACCTCGTCATCCTGCAAGCCCGCTACCACTACAGCTGACCGGCACGCCGAGCTGTCCGACGACGACCTCGTGCCTGACGTCGTGGCAGCGGGTGAGTCCGGCCCTTACGACGCGTCGAACATCACGCAGGCAATCGAGACAGCCGACTCCAACGCGTCAGTGCCCTGTTGAGCAGCGTGCCATCGTAGCGTGAGATGCATAGCGGGTGCACACGCGATGTTGAAATCGTAAACGTGCTCTACCCAAGCATTCCTGGGACCTGCGTGATGGTGGGCGATACTGGGATCGAACCAGTGACCCCTGCCGTGTGAAGGCAGTGCTC
>CAZZVT010000149.1:0-8760 GCA_964657545.1 uncultured Jatrophihabitantaceae bacterium | reverse complement strand
CTCCCCGACGGCGACCACCGCGCCCAGCTCGTCGGCCGGCAGCAGCTCGAGCAGCAACGACTCGGGGGTCAGCAGCAGCGGCCAACAGAGCTCGAGCGACGGCGGGAGCAACGGCTCATGAGCGCAACCCGCGTGTTGCACGCGTGGAGCAGCACCGTGCGGTTGATGATCGACGACGAGTCGGCCCTGGCCCCCGCGGTCAGTGACCTCACTGCGCTGCTCGATCGCGTCGATCTGCTGGCCAGCCGGTTCCGGGCCGACTCGGCGATCTCGACCGCCAACTCCCTGCCCGGACGGCCCGTCCCGATCCCGCGGATGCTGGTCGACCTCGTCGACGCCGCACTCGGGGCCGCAGCCGAGACCGACGGCGCGGTCGACCCCACTCTCGGTCTGGCGATGCAGCGCGCCGGTTACGACCGCGACATCAGGGAGCTGGAGGCGACGGCACCGGTCGAGTCCGCGGCACCCCGGCCGGACGGGTGGCGACACGTGCAGTTGCACCGCGACGCCGGCATCCTGCGAGTCCCGGCCGGCTGCGCGCTCGACCTGGGCGCCACGGCCAAGGCCTGGACCGCCGACCACGCAGCCCGCACCCTCGCCGCCCGGTACAGCTCGCCCGTCCTCGTCGAACTCGGCGGCGACGTCGCGGTGGCCGGCGAGCGGCCGGACGGCTGGACGATCCGGGTGGCCGAGCGGGAGGGCGAAATCGGCCAGCTGGTCTGCATCCGGCGCGGTGGGTTGACGACCTCGACCACGACCGTCCGCACCTGGCAGCGGGGCATCGGCACCGCGCACCACATCCTCGATCCACGCTCGGGTGAACCGACGCGCGGGCCCTGGCGAACCGTCAGCGTCGCCGCCGGCTCGGCGCTCGCGGCCAACACGGCCAGCACCGCGGCGATCGTCAAGGGCCACGGCGCACTCGAGTGGCTGCGGGCCCGCGGCACCGCGGCCCGGCTCGTCGATCAACACGGCGACGTCGTGACCACCGGCGCCTGGCCGACCCAGATCCGCACCCTGCCCCTGCGCACACAACTCGGCGCCGTCCCGCGAGGAGCAGTCGCATGAGCCTCTGGTACACCGCGCGCGGCGCGGGACTGTCCGCCCTGATCCTGCTCACCATCGCCACCTGCATGGGCTCGCTGGTGTCGCGTCCCGGTCACGCCGGGCGGCGGTACGTGGCGCAGTACCTGCACCGGGCCACCGCCGGGCTCGGCCTCGGCGTCCTCACCCTGCACGTCACCACGATCCTGCTCGACTCGTACGCACACGTCGGCATCACCGGCGCGATCGTGCCCTTCACGGCGGAGTTCCGACCGACCTGGATCGGGTTGGCGTCGTTGGCGGTCTACACCTTCGTCGGGGTGTCGCTACTGGGCCTGGCGCGCGGGCGGATGGCTGCCACCGAACGTGGCGCCCGCCTGTGGCGACGACTGCACGGGCTGTCCTACGTGGGCTGGGGCATGGCCATGCTGCACGGCTTCAAGAGCGGCACCGACAGCTCGCTGGGCTGGGTGCGCTTGATCTACATCGTCTGCGGCGTCGCCGTGCTCGGCTCGGTGGCCTACCGACTGATCTCCAAACCTCGAGGTACACAGCGCGACCGCTTTTCCGGGCGACCTGCACCCGCCACCGTCACCGGTGTGCTGCTGGCCGCTCCCACCCCCACCCGCATCACCGAGGGAGCACCCCGATGACCGCCTTGATGCACCGCCCGGCCTCGTCGCCGGACCACCTGGACCTGCAGGCCTGGTCGATCGGGGCGCCGCGCCTGCTCGCCGGGCTGCAGAACACCTCCCGGCTCGACCTGCGCACCCACCTGGCCACGCACGGCCCGCTGCCGGGCTCGGACCTGAACCGGATCCTCGCTCACCTCGACGCCGGCCCCATCGCCGGCCGCGGCGGCGCAGGGTTCCCGCTCGCAACCAAACTGCGCTCACTCGCCGAGGGCCACCGCGAGCTGATCGTCAACGGAACCGAGAGCGAACCGGCCAGTCGCAAGGACCGCGTCCTGCTGCGCCGAGCCCCTCACCTCGTGCTCGACGGCGCGCTGGCCCTGGCCCACGCGATCGGCACCCGCGACGTCACCGTCGCCGTGCACGACGAACCGACCGCGCAGTCCGTCCGCGATGCGGCTGCCGAACGGCCCGACGGAAAGCACGTACGGGTGAAGATCGTTGTCGGCGGATTCGTCAGCGGCGAGGCGCGCGCGGTGGTCCGCGCGCTGCACGGTGGGCCTGCCCTGCCGACCGGCCGGCGCACACCTCCGTCGGTCCATGGCGTGCTGGTCGCGAACGTCGAGTCGATCGCCCAGCTCGCGGTACTGCTGCGGCTCGGCCCGCATCGCTTCGCCGAGACCGGCACCCCGGACGAGCCGGGAACCACGCTGCTCACCGTCGGCGGCGCCGTCGGCCGCTCGGGAGTCGTGGAGATACCTCTTGGTACGCCGCTGGGCATCGTGCTGTCGGCCGCCCAGTGCATCGACCCGCAGGCCGTGGTCGTCGGGGGGTACCACGGCAGTTGGGTGGCCCCCATCGGGCAGATCCGGCTGTCCCGCGCCGGGCTCGCCTCGGCAGGCGCCTCCCTCGGCGCCGGAGTGCTGCTCGCGCTCGGTCCCGACACCTGCGCGCTCGGGGAACTGGCCCGCGTCACCGACTGGCTGGCCGCCGAATCCGCGCGCCAGTGCGGGCCGTGCCGCTTCGGGCTGCCGGCCCTGGCCGCCGACGTCGCCTCGCTCGCCGCCGGACGGACGGCCGGGCTCGCGGCGGCACTCGTCCACGCCCGCGCCGTCGACGGACGGGGAGCCTGCGCGCACCCCGACGGCGCCGCCCGCTTCGTGACATCCGGACTGCATCTGCTGCACGACGAGAACGACGCGCACCTGCACGGCGGGTGCGGTCGTCCGGTGCTCGGCCAGCTGCCACTCGCCGCGTCATGACCGGGGCCCGCATCGAGGTCGACTGGACACGCTGCGACGGGCACGGGCTGTGCCATGCCCTGCTGCCAGAACGCATTGCGGTCGACGAGTGGGGATTCCCCGTCGTCCATGCACCGAACGTCACCGAGCATGACCTGCCCGCAGCCCGGCGCACCGTCGCGGCCTGCCCGGCACTCGCATTGCGCCTCGAGGTTCCCGCCTCGTCCGCCCGATGACCGATCTGCTCCCGAGCTCAGTGAAAGGAACCCAGATGACCGCGCTTGCGGCCAGCAGCGACCCGGCTGCCATCGAGTCCGACGTCGACGTCGAGATCGTCGTACCCGTCTACAACGAGGAGGTGGACCTCGAGCGCAGCGTGCGCCGGCTGCACGACTTCCTGCGCAGCGAGTTCCAGCTCGAGGCCGTGATCACCATCGCGGACAACGCGAGCACCGACCGCACCTGGGACGTCGCGCAGCGACTGTCGTCATCGATGGACGGCGTGCGCGCGGTCCACCTCGACGCCAAGGGACGCGGTCGCGCGTTGAACCGCGTCTGGTCGGAATCGTCGGCTCGCGTCGTCGCCTACATGGACGTCGACCTGTCCACCGACCTCGCCGCGCTGCTGCCGCTCGTCGCCCCGCTGCTGTCCGGACACAGCGACGTTGCGATCGGCAGCCGACTCTCTCGGACCTCGCGGGTCGTGCGCGGACCCAAGCGCGAGTTCATCTCACGCAGCTACAACCTGCTGCTGCGCACCACACTGCGGATCCGCGTCAGCGACGCACAGTGCGGTTTCAAGGCCATGCGGATCGACGCGGCCCGCGTACTGTTGCCGCTCGTCAAGGACACCGCCTGGTTCTGGGACACCGAGCTGCTGGTACTTGCCGAACGCAGCGGCATGCGCATCGCGGAGGTGCCGGTCGACTGGACCGACGACCCGGACAGCCGCGTCGACATCCGCTCCACCGCGGTGCAGGACCTGCGCGGCATCGTGCGGGTGGGGCGCGCACTGCTGCGTGGCGACCTGCCGCTCACCGACGTCCGGCACGCAGTGGGCCGCGACCGTTCCGCACCGACCGGCGCCACCGGCGGCTTCACCGTGCAGGCCCTGCGGTTCGGCATGATCGGCGTGTTCTCGACGCTGGCCTACCTGGTGCTGTTCGTGCTGCTGCACGGCTCGCTCGGCGCGCAGGGGGCGAATCTGCTGGCCCTGCTCGTCACCGCCGTCGCCAACACCGCTGCGAACCGGCGATACACCTTCGGAGTCCAGGGGTCCGGGCACGGCAAGCATCAGGTCCAGGGCCTCGTCGTCTTCGGGCTGGGCCTGCTGCTGACAAGCGGATCCCTGTGGCTGCTGGGGGTCATGTCGGCCGACCCGGCAGGCGCCGTCGAGGTCGCGGTCCTCATCACGGCCAACCTGGTCGCGACAGCGCTGCGCTTCGTGCTGCTGCGGCACTGGGTGTTCGGGAGACGTGACGAGCGCGACGCGGCGGAGGTGCAGTCATGACCAGCACGAGCTACCGAGCAGACCTCGACCTCCCGCCCGACCCAGAGCTGCCGACCCGCCGCGGCTGGGTCTACGAGCAGCGCGAGCGGCTCATGCTCGCGGCGCTGCTCGCCGGCACCGCCGTGCTCTACCTCTGGAACCTCAGCGCGTCCGGCAACGGCAACGACTTCTACGCCGCCGCCGTGCAGGCCGGCACCAAGAGCTGGAAGGCGTTCTTCTTCGGCTCGTTCGACTCCTCGAACTTCATCACCGTCGACAAACCGCCGGCGGCGCTGTGGCCGATGGAGATCTCCGGACGCATCTTCGGCTTCAACTCGTGGTCGATGCTCGCGCCGCAGGCCGTCGAGGGCGTGCTGACCGTCTGGCTGCTGTACGCCACCGTCAAGCGCTGGTTCGGTCACGGCGCCGGGTTGCTGGCAGGTCTGCTGCTGGCGATCACGCCCGTAGCCGCCCTGATGTTCCGCTTCAACAACCCCGACGCGCTGATGACCCTGCTCATCGTGCTCGCCGCGTACTGCGTCGTCCGCGCGATGGAGAACGGCTCGACCCGCTGGCTGATGCTGGCCGGGCTGGTCATGGGCTTCTCGTTCCTGGCCAAGGGCCTGCAACCGTTCACGGTGCTCCCGGCCCTTGCCATCGCCTACCTGGTCTGCGCACCCGGGACGTGGAAGCGGCGGCTGCTGCAACTGCTCGGCTCCGGAGTGGCCATCATCGTCGGTGCCGGGTGGTGGGTGCTTGCCGTCGACCTGACGCCGGCCTCCGACCGGCCCTACATCGGCGGCTCCGGGAACAACACCGCGCTGGGCCTGGCGTTCGGCTACAACGGCATCTCGCGGATCACCGGAAGCTCCGGCGCCGCCGGTGGCGGTGGCGGGGCGAACTTCAGCGGCTCGACCGGGATCGGACGGCTCTTCAACAATCTCAACGGCGGCCAGATCGCCTGGCTGCTGCCCACGGCGCTCGTGGCCGTGCTGGGCAGTGCGGTCGTGACCCGACGCGTCGCCCGCACCGACCGGCTGCTCGCCTCGCTCATCGTCTGGGGCGGCTGGATCGTCGTGACCGGGGGCCTGCTCAGCTTCGCCAGCGGCACCATCCACACCTACTACACGATCGAACTCGCACCGGCCATCGCAGCCGTCGTGGCGATCGGGACGCGGACGTTGTGGCTGGCCCGCGAACGGGTGTCCGCGCGGGTGTCGCTCGCGGTCGGCGCGCTCTCCACCGGCATCTGGAGCTACGTGTTGCTCGACCGCGCCAGCGACTGGCACCCGTGGGTGCGCTGGGTCGTGCTCGTCGCCTCCGTCGTGGCCGCGGCGCTGCTGCTCGTGCCGCCGGGCCGCGCTCGGCGCGGACTGGTGCTGGCGGTGGCGGTGTTCGGGATCATCTCCCTCGGCGGCGGGTCCGCGGCGTACGCACTCGATGCGGCCAGCACGCCGCAGACGGGGGCCACGCCGTCGGCGGGCCCGTCGACCGGTTCGGCGTTCGGCGGGTTCGGTGGCGGTAGGTCGATACCCAAGGGTATGAAGTTGCCCTCCGGCGTCGGAAGGACGGGAAGCGGCATGCCGTCCGGCTTCCCGAGCATGGGCAGCGGCGACCGGCCGTCCGGTTCCATACCAGCAGGTATGGGTAGGGGCGGCGCGGGAGGTGCGGGTGCCAACCAGACGGCCAGTGCCGCGGTGGTCGCGCTGTTGAAGAAGACGTCGAGCACGTGGTCCGCGGCCATGATCGGTTCGCAGAGCGCGGCCCCGTACGAGCTCGCATCCGGGACGGCGGTCATGGCGATCGGCGGGTTCACCGGCAGTGACGCCAGCCCGACGCTCGCCCAGTTCAAGAAGTACGTCTCCGAGGGAAAGATCCACTACTTCATCGGCGGCGGCTTCGGCGGACGCGGTGGCAGTAGCACCAGCAGCCAGATCTCGTCGTGGGTCACGTCGACCTACACCGCCAAGACCGTCGGGGGCACGACGATCTACGACCTCACGACGCCCAAGGCCAAGTCGTGAGTACCGACGTCCGGGCGGTCCCGCCCCCGTCGAGTGGCGACGTGGACGTCGAGTGGCGCGATGCAGGTCGCCACTCGGACGACAGCGCGCCACTCGACCCGGCGGGCGGTGGCGGTGGTGGCGGCGGTCGTCATCGACGCGACCGCACGCTGTTCGGCGGGCTGCTCGTCGGCACGGCGCTGCTGTACCTCGTCAATCTCTCGGTGTCGGGGTGGGCCAACCAGTTCTACGCGGCAGCCGCGCAGGCCGGCGCCAAGAGCTGGAAGGCGTTCCTGTTCGGCTCGCTGGACCAATCGAACTTCATCACCGTTGACAAGCCGCCCGCCTCGCTGTGGGTCATGGACATCTCGGTCAAGATCTTCGGCGCGAACTCGTGGTCGGTGCTGGTGCCGCAGGCGCTCGAGGGTGTCGCGGCAGTCGCGGTGCTGTACGCGGCGGTGAAGCGGGTGAGCGGCCCGACCGCCGGATTGCTCGCCGGCGCCGCGCTCGCCACCACCCCGGTGGCCGCGTTGATGTTCCGCTTCGACAACCCCGACGCCCTGCTCGTCCTGTTGATGACCGCGGCCGCGTACGCCACTGTCCGGGCGATCGAGGCCGCACGGATGCGCTGGATCGTGCTCGTCGGTGCGTTGATCGGCGTCGCGTTCCTGACCAAGATGCTGCAGGGCCTGCTCGTGGTGCCGGGCTTCGGCATCGCCTACCTGCTGGCGGCGCCGACGACCGTGCGGCGCCGACTGCTGCACCTGCTCGCCGGTCTCGGCGCGTTGATCGTCTCGGCCGGCTGGTGGATCGCGCTGGTCGAGCTGTGGCCCTCGGGGTCGCGCCCCTACATCGGCGGGTCGACGAACAACTCGATCCTCGAGTTGGTCTTCGGCTACAACGGCTTGGGTCGGCTCACCGGCGCGGACAACAACGGTTCGACCAACGGCGGCACCGGCGGCTTCTCCGACGGCCAGACCGGCCTCACCCGGCTGTTCGGCAGCGAGATGGGCTCGCAGATCAGCTGGCTGCTGCCGGCGGCGCTGGTGTCGATCGCTGCCCTGGTGTGGGTCACCTGGCGACGCCCGCGGACCGATGCGCTGCGCGCGTCGCTGATCGTCTGGGGCGGCTGGTTGCTGATCACCGCGGCGGTGTTCAGCTTCGCCAGCGGCATCATCCACTCGTACTACACGGTGGCGCTCGCCCCGGCGATCGCCGCACTCGTCGGGATCGGCGTCGTCGAGCTCTGGCACCGGCGTCCCGAGTCGAACGGCATCGCCCGCTGGACACTCGCTGCCCTCGTCGCGCTGACCGCCTGGTGGACGTACGTCCTGCTGGGCCGGGTGTCCTGGCATCCCGAGCTGCGCTGGATCGTCCTGGGCGCCGGCGCGCTGACAATCACCGCGCTGCTCGTCCATCGGCTGGCCCGGGCCTGGATCGTCGCGCCGTTGCTGGCCCTGACGCTGCTCGTCGCGCCGACCGCCTACGCGCTGCAGACCGCGTCGACCTCGCACACCGGCGCGCTGCCGACGGCGGGACCGTCGACCAGCGGGTTCGGTGGCTTCGGCGGCGGCCGTCCGGCCGGTGGCACCCGCAACTTCCCCGGCGGCGGCACGTTCCCCCGCACGGCCAACGGCGGTTTCCCCGGTGGCGGCACCCGGCCCACCGGCGGGTTCGGTGGTGGCGGATTCGGCGGTGGCGGTCTCGGCGGAGCCACAACAGTGAGCTCAGCACTGAAGAAGGCGCTGACCGCGAACTCGTCGGACTTCACCTGGGTCGCCGCGACGACCAGCGACAACGAGGCCTCGTCGCTCGAACTCGCGACCGGGAAATCGGTGATGGCGCTCGGCGGTTACAACGGCACCGACGACGCGATCACGCTCGCCCAGTTCCAGAAGCTGGTGACTGCCGGCAAGGTGCACTACTACGTCACCGACAGCCAGGGTTTCATCGGCTCGACGGCCGCCTCGACCTCGACCGCCTACGCCATCCAGCAGTGGGTGGCGAAGACCTTCAAGGCCCAGACCGTCGGCGGCAGCACGATCTACGATCTGACCGCGTCGACGTCGTCATGATCTTGTTGGCTAGGACAGGCCGGCGTAGGAGTGCAGGCCCGAGACGACCAGGTTGACGATGACGAAGTTGAACGTGATCGCCCCGAACCCGAGCAGGTTGACCCAGGCCGCAGCCCGGCCCTTCCAGCCGGCGGTGGCGCGGGCGTGCAGGTAGCAGGCGTAGACGACCCAGACGATGAACGCCCAGGTCTCCTTCGGGTCCCAGCCCCAGTACCGGCCCCAGGCGGCCTCGGCCCAGATCGCGCCGCAGATGATCGCGACGGTGTAGAGCGGGAA
>CAZZVT010000148.1:0-8762 GCA_964657545.1 uncultured Jatrophihabitantaceae bacterium | reverse complement strand
ATCCGCGCGACCGTCTCCGCCACGCAGGCGGGTTTGCTGCCGCCCTCGATCTCAACGGTGATCCGCGTGACCACCTGCGCCGACCGCGCGTCCAGACGTTCGACGCTCAGCACGGAACTGGTGGCGCGCACCCGGCTGCCGACAGGCACCGGCGCCGGGAAGCGCACCTTGTTGACGCCGTAATTGACCCCCATCCGGACGTTGCGCATCGCGCGCAGCTCGGCGCCGAAATACGGCAGCAGCGACAGGGTCAGGAAGCCGTGGGCGATCGTCGTCCCGAACGGGCCGCCGCGGGCCCGCTCGGGATCGACGTGGATCCACTGGTGGTCGTCGGTGGCGTCGGCGAAGAGGTTCACCCGCTCCTGGGTGACCTCGAGCCAAGCGCTCGGGCCGACCTCGGTGCCAATGGCCGCTTCCAGCTCCTCGATGCTGCCGTACGTCGCGATCGCCACGCTGCGTCCCTTTCCCTCGACTGGACCGACGGTAGCGAAGAGCGCGGTCGCGCACCCCGCCCGGTCAGGACGCGGTGCCGACGTAGTACGCGTGCGTGACGTCGTGCCGGACGCCGTGGGACTTGGCGGTGCGGAACGTCGTGACGAACCATCGCGCGTGGTGGGTGTTGATCCCGTGGCTGCCGCGCGGGCCGTAGATCGACCCGATGGTCTGCCGGCCGCCGTAGTAGTAGGCCACCCAGTTCGGGTGCTGCGTCAGCGTGGTCGCCGCGCCTCCGTCGCGGACGAGGTAGCGGTCACCGTTGTTCAGCTCGAGCGCCTGCGGTCGCGGGTGCGCGGGCGCCCGCAGCTTCGGGAACGTCCCGACGAGCTTGACGCTCCAGAGCACCTTGGTCTGCGGATCGGGCAGGCACAGCACCCGCGCGGCGTCGGAGGAGTGCCAGCAGGCCACCGTGTAATCGGCCGAGGACCCGCAGAACGCGATCCCGTTGTCGATCGCGGCCGCCGCCGTCGACGTGCAGCTGACGCTCGACGTCCACTTGACGACGCGATACCCCTTCACGGCGCGCCGGTGCGAGTTCACCGGGCGGACGATGATCTTCTGGGTCGCCGTCGCGGCGCCCGCCGGGACGGCGCCGACCAGCAGCGTTGCCCCGACCGTCCCCGCACTCAGGGCCAGAACGCATCCCAGCGTGCCGATCGACCGTCGCAGTGTCTTTCCGTTCATGATCGCCTCCGGATCGGGTCCCTCGTGGACCTACACCCGAAAGACGCCGTGCCGACCGCCGTGTTGCTCCCTTTTGTCACGACTCGGCCACGAGTCGGTGAACTACGTGGCGAGCTGCGACTTCCCGGCGATGGTCGCCATCGCGGCCACGATCTCAGGAGTCGCCTGATCGGAGTACAGGACGTAGCCCGACGCGCTCGTCACCACGTACTGCTCGATGAGCACGTTCGACCGCTTCTCGCAGCGATGGATCCAGTGGTGCCAGGTCGCCCGCCGACGACCGAACTGCCGGTGACCGGACGTCGTCGACACGGACGTCTCGAACTGCCCGCACGGGTGCGGGTTCCCGACGAATCCGCCCTCCGTGTCAGGAGCGAGGTCGGACGTTTTCTCGATGGGACCTGCGAGCATCACCGGGCACGCGTCCTCTGCGGTCGACACCGGCAGGCGCTTCGGGGTCAGGCACTGGTCGAACGTCGAGGTCGAGCCATGCGGCATGTACTGCTGCATGTCGCGTACCTCCCACCCCGCAGGCAGGACGATCAGTGACGCGCTCACCGGCACCGAGGTCGCCGGCGTGGGCGACGGCGTAGTTCTCGTTGCGTGGCTCGATGCATGCGACACCCGGACGTGCGACGGACTCGTCGCGGCGGACCGCGTCGGCAGGGACGATACGGAGGGAGTCGAGGTCGTCGACGGCGGCACGACCGCCGACGACGGCGCGGGGCCGCCCGTCGCCGGAACGACCGGGGCGGGCGAGGAGAGCATCTGGGTCGCGGCCGCGGTGCCGGCCGCCAGCAGAGCGATGCACGCGGCCACCAGCAGCGTGGGCAGCCACCTGGACCGGCGGCGCGTGGCGGGTCGGCCGGCGCGAGGTTTCGTCGCCTGCAGCGGCGGGGCCGGTCGTTCGGCACCCAGTCGGTGGTCGACATCCTCGTTGAGCAGCCGGCGCACCCGGCTCTCGAAGTCGGTCACAGCTGTCCTCCCAACGCCCCGCGCAGCGCGGCGATCCCCCGGCTGGACGCCGACCGCACACCGGGCAGCGACAGCCCGGTGGCAGCGGCGATCTGTGGGTCCGCGAGGCTGGCGAGATAGCGCAGCGTCAGCACCTCGCGTTGCCGTTGCGGCAAGGTGGCCAGCGCCTGGCGGACGATCGCGTGCTCGGACGAGAGCACGGCCGCGTCCTCGACACGGTCGCCGCTGTCCTCGGACACCGCGCGCAGGTGCTTGCGCGCGGTCATCCGGCGGCGCAGCACCGATCGGGAGCCGTTCACCACGCTGGTGCGAGGTACCCCATCGCCGCCGCCGGGTCGTCCAGGTCGTCCCAGCGCCTGTGCAGCGCCGCGAACGCGTCCTGCACGACGTCCTCCGCCGCGACCGTGTGGTCGACCAGCCCGGCGGCGAGACGCACCATCGGCCACCACTGCCGTCGGTACAGTTCGTCGAAACCGGCCGTCTCGTCGTCGCGGACGCCGTCCGCCGTCCCGCTCATGCCCGTCAGAACCCCTCCGCCATGGCGATCATCGCGTCTAACCACACCAAGGAGACGCCGAGGAGCGCCTGTCATTGCAGGGGCAGGGCAGACCAATTCTTAGCCCGCGAACAGCATCGGCCAGCGACCCAGGCGCAATGCCCGGGCCGCTGGTGGTGCTGCTGGTTGTGCTGGTCCAGCAGAGTTACGGCAGCAGGAGCTGCTGACCGACGTGCAGCACGTTCGGGTTGTGCAGCCGGCTCTTGTTCGCGCGGTACAGCGCCTGCCAGCCGCCGTGGATGTGGTGCTTGCCGGCCAGCCGGCTCAGTGTGTCCCCACGGTGCACGGTGATCGTGGCGCCACGCACGGTGCGCGACTTGGCCTTCGTCACCGTCGGCTTCGAGGCCTTGGCCTTGGTGGACTTGTGCTTGGACGTCACGGTGACCGCGCCGCTGGTGAGTCCGTCACCGGCGTCCGCGGGCAGGGCCGCGGAGGTTGCGTGGCCGCTGGACTTGGTGAGTCCGGCGCGCGGGCCGCACACCGGCCAGGCGCCGGCGCCCTGCTTCTTCAGGACGCGCCGGGCGACCTGGATCTGCTCGGCGCGGGTCGCCCGGTCGGCCCGGCTGGCGTATTTGTCACCGTTGTAGGCCTTCCAGGTATGGGCGTCGAACTGCAGGCCGCCGTAGTAGCCGTTGCCGGTGTTGATGTCCCAGTTGCGCGTGCTCTCGCACCGCGCGACACGGTCCCAGACTGCCGTGTCCGAGGACTTCGCCTCGGCGACGCCGGCGAACGCGGTGCTGGCGACTGCCGCAACACCGACCGATGCCGCGAGCACCGTCGCCGAGCGGCGACCCGCTCCGCAGGACGGTGCGGCAGTGCTGTGCCGAGGCACGTATGAACGTGATGCCATGTGTGTTGTTGCCTTTCCTGGACGGCGTCGTACGCCATCACTTCGGATCGTTCCCCCGTCGCCGTGGGACTCAGTAGGTCGGCCACTGGCGAGCGGTCGCCGCCCTGCTGGGCTGTTGTGGCGACCTGTGTTCAGCTATCGGGGATCCCGGGTCGGCCCCGTCTCGGCGCTCGGTGTCGAGCCGCCGGCACGTCGCACCATCCCTGCCCGGTGCGGCGAATGCCCCGGAAGGGGCGTCTTCGCGGCCTGCGGAGACGGTGACATATCGGCAACGATTAAACAAACTTCGTTGCCCCTGGCCTGTGTACGGGTGTAAGGACCTTCGGCCCTCGCTTCGACAGCGATCTAACGCGACGGACATCCTCGTCGGATCGGACCGATGACCGCCCGGGTGTCGCCGCCCCCGCAACCGCTGACCCCGTACGGACGTATCGCGCCTCGACGGCGGCGAGCGCCCGGCAACGCCCCCGAGCCCCTCTGTGTCTGGAGCTCACTGTCCGTAACCGTTCCGATATGACGAACAGCTCGTGCGTCGCGTGCACGCGGTCGGACCCTCGAACGGGCCGTGACGTCGCGACCGCATCGATCCCGGTCCGATCAGACGTCGAGTTCGGCGCGTGGGTCTGTCCACCAGTGGTTAGACCGGAACGGCAGCCCCGCGAACACGATTTCCGCTACGCCCGCGAAGGTGAAGCCGAGCGAGCGGCAGATGCCGTTCGACGCAGCGTTGTCCACTGACGGATACGCGTGAACAATGCCCCACCTGCCGTCGGTCCCGGCCCGGCGGAGCATTGAGCGCACCGCCTGTTTGGCCAGTCCTCGGCCCTGCCGCTCAGGCAGGACCATCCATCCGATTTCGGATGCTGAAGCTCCATCGATCTCGTGGGTCCAGAGGGTGACGGTCCCGGCGACTGCGTCAACACCGTGCTCTTCGACGATCATCATGCAGATCAGCGCGCGACCGGCGTGAACGTCAGCGACGTCGCGCGCGACTTCGCCTCCATGCCCTCGCGAGGCCGTGGGCCGCCGAGATGCGCCATCATCGCCGGGTCGCACCGCATCCGCACGTACGCGGCAACGTCGCCCAACTCGACGTCGCGCAGATACATGCACGCATTGGATCAGCCCACGCCGCAGTCGCTCAACCACATCTACGCTGACGGCCGTGGAAACACAGCGGGTCGGTAGCCCGAGGCCGCGGCGATGGAGCGCAGAGAACCCTCCGCCAGGCTGGGTGCGCGTTTCGGTCTGGGCGAGCATCGTCCTGGTGACGGTGGCCGTCATCTGGTTCGTCGGCCCGCACCGCTGACGCGGCCGCGCGGTGAGCAGGAGCGCCCGCAGAATGGACGACGGCTCTGCTGCCGGAGCTGCCGGGGGTGGGCGTTACTGGGATCGAACCAGTGACCGCTCGGGTGTAAACCGAGTGCTCTCCCGCTGAGCTAAACGCCCGTCCGCGCAGCCCTTCACGACCCTGACCGCGCCCGCCGAGGGTACAGGCAGACGCCTCGACGGTGAGGTGGGCGGATGTCAGCCGTCGGAACCGTCCGTGTCGGTGTCCGCGGGTTCGATCAGACGCTGCGTCCGGGCGTCCGGCAGGGCTTCCGGGATGTTGCCGTCGGCCATGGCCAGCGACCAGAGGTAGTCGTTGTACGTGCCGTGGTACTCGTCGCCGCTGCGGTGCGGTGCACTGGAACTGTCCGGGCCCGACGGCTCACGCAACACCGGCGCCCGCCGCACCGACGGGTCCGCGTCGGGGCGCGGGCCGAGCACGCGGCCGTAGCGGTCGGCGAGGCGCTCGGCGGCCTGCCACTGGGCATCGGCGCCGGCCCGGGCGAGCTCGGCCCGCGCCCGCACCGCAGGTGTCAGGTCTGACGGCACGCTGCCGCCCGACGCGAGGGCAGCGGCCACCGGCTTGCGAGCCGCGAGGTCGAACTCGACATCGGCGTCGTCGAGACCCAGGAAGCGCAACCGTGCCTCCCGGGCGTCGGCGCGGGCGAACACGAACGGGGCCAGCAGCGCCAGCAGCGCGAAGACGTACCACTGGACGACGTAGGACAGCAGCTGCAGTTCGCCGGCCCCGCCGGTGGGGTTGGACAGGTCCGGCGCGGAGAGCGCGTCGAGCCCGGTCGTCGCAGGCTGGTTCGCGGTGAGACCGAGGTAGGCCTGGTAGACGGGCGTCTTGAGGCGGGCGGCCTGGCGGGTCGGGTTCACCGCGGTGATCTCCTGTGCCGGCAGGCGTCCGGAGTGGTCGTCGCCGTTCGACGCGGTGTAGAGCCGGCCGCGGACGGTCGCCGGGCCGGCAGGCGGCGCCGCCACGTCCCGGGGCCGGTTCCCGGTGGCCGAGGCAGCGACGAACCCACGGGCGACGAGCAACGTCCCCGTCGAGGTGCGCAGCGGGGTGAGCACCTCGAAGCCCTGCTCGCCGCCCTGCGACTGATTGCCGAGGTACTGCTCGTCGGCGACGTCCCACACGCCGCGCACCGTGACGGTGCGATATCGGATCGTCAGGGCACCCGGAGCGTCGTGTGCCGCACCGGCGCCGGTGAGCGGCACCAGAGCGGTCGTCAACGGCACCGCTGCGGCGTGGTCGTTCGCCCGCAGGACCTGGTTGTCGTGCCGCTTCTCGTGGTAGCGGTGCAGCTCGAAGGTGCCCGCCCCGACGCACCCGAGCGCGAGGACGACCATGATCGCGGCCAGGGTCGCGTATCGCGGCTGGCGCAGCGTCCAGACCACTGCTCGGATCACGACATCAGGGTACGTCCGAGCGGTCAGAGGGCCTTGATCGCGGCCTGCCACTCGGCGGCGTCGCGGCCCTCGCCCGGGCCGTTGAGCTCGGTGAAGCGGACGATGCCCTGCTTGTCGACGAGGAACGTGCCGCGCATGGCCATCCCCCCGCCGTCGTGGAACGAGCCGTAGGCCTGTGCCACGGCACCGTGCGGCCAGAAGTCCGACAGCAGCGGGAACTCGAACCCCTCGCGCTCGCTGAACACCTTGTGCGTGTAAGGCGAGTCGATGCTGATCGTCAGGACCTGCACGTCGTCGTTCTGGAAGGTGTCGAGTTGATCACGCACGTGCGTGAGCTCGCCGGTGCAGATGCCGGTGAAAGCGAACGGGTAGAACACGATCAGCACGGCTTTCTCGCCGCGGAACGACGACAGCGTCACCTCTTCGTTGTTCTGGTCCTTGAGGGTGAAGTCGGGTGCCACGTCACCGACGGCGGGAGCGGTCATTTCTTGCCTCCAGGGGATTTGCGCCCGACCAGCCGGGCAGCCGACCAGCCGTCGCCGACGGTCGTGATGGATGTCTGTGAGAGGCCGGCGATGGACGCCGCCTCGGCGATGTCCGAGGGCTCGACGTAGTCGCCGTGACCACGCTTGGGAGTCAGCAGCCAGATGTAGCCGTCGTCGGCCAGCGGGGATATCGAATCGACGAGGACGTCGACCAGATCGTCGTCGCCGTCGCGGTACCAGAGCACGACGACGTCAACCACCTCGTCGGTGTCGTCGTCCTCCATGTCGTCGCCGATCAGCTCGGCGATGCTTTCTCGGACGTCCTCGTCGACGTCGTCGTCGTAGCCGGATTCCATGACGATCATGCCGGGCTTGAGTCCCAGGTGCTCGGCGATTCCCGGTCCGTCGCCGGACGGGGCGGTCGGGCTCACAACGACGTCCTCCTCGAGTGCCACAAGGCGGTGCCGGATGCACTACCTACGAGTAACTCCACTGGCGACCCTAGCGGCTCACCAGGGTGTTCACTGGACGGGAGCGCAACGCATCGAAACGCAGAGCAAGGGAGAACGCGCGTGACCCGCGACCGTTTCAGCATCATCACCGATGGCCTACCCAATCAGCTCCCGGACATAGACCGCGAAGAGACCCGGGAATGGCTCGAATCGCTCGACGCGGCGATCGACTCCGACGGCCCGCAGCGGGCCCGTTACCTGATGCTCAAGCTGCTCGAACGCGCCCGCGAGCGTCAGGTCGGCGTGCCCGGGCTGCGCAGCACCGACTACATCAACTCGATCCCGCCCGAGCGCGAGCCGTGGTTCCCGGGCGACGAGGACATCGAGCGGCGCATCCGCGCCTACATCCGCTGGAACGCAGCGATCGCAGTGACACGTGCCAACAAGACAGTCGGGGTCGGCGGCCACATCGCCACCTACGCCTCGGCCGCCTCGCTGTACGAGGTCGGCTTCAACCACTTCTTCCGCGGCAAGGACCTCGCCTCGGGGATGGGCGACCAGGTCTACTTCCAGGGCCACGCCGCCCCGGGCATCTACGCGCGCGCGTACCTCGAGGGCCGGCTCACCGAGCGGCACCTCGACGGCTTCCGCCAGGAGGTCTCGGCCGCGCCGTACGGCCTGTCGTCCTACCCCCACCCGCGGCTGATGTCGCAGTTCTGGGAGTTCCCCACCGTGTCGATGGGCCTCGGCCCGATCGGGGCGATCTACCAGGCCCGCTTCAACCGTTACCTGCAGGCGCGGGGGCTCGCCGACACGTCGAACTCCCACGTCTGGGCGTTCCTCGGCGACGGCGAGATGGACGAGGTCGAGTCCATCGGAGCCATCGGTGTCGCGGCCCGCGAGGAGCTCGACAACCTGACCTTCGTCGTCAACTGCAACCTGCAGCGACTCGACGGTCCGGTGCGCGGCAACGGCAAGATCATCCAGGAGCTCGAGACGTACTTCCGCGGCGCGGGCTGGAACGTGCTCAAGGTGGTGTGGGGGCGCGACTGGGACCCGCTGCTCGCGCGTGACGGTGACGGCGCCCTCGTCAACCAGATGAACTCCACGCCCGACGGGCAGTTCCAGACCTACACCGTCGAGAGCGGCGCCTACATCCGTGAGCACTTCTTCGGCACCGACCCCCGGCTGCGCAAGATGGTCGAGGGCATGTCCGACGACGAGCTGCGCAAGCTCTCGCGCGGCGGGCACGACTACCGCAAGGTCTACGCGGCGTTCGAGGCAGCGCGGGCGCACACCGGCCAGCCGACGGTGATCCTGGCGCACACCGTGAAGGGCTGGACGCTCGAGTCCTTCGAGGGTCGTAACGCGACGCACCAGATGAAGAAGCTGACCGCCGCCGACCTCAAGGCGTTCCGCGACCGGCTGTACCTGCCGATCAGCGACAAGCAGCTCGAGGCCGACCTGCCGCCGTACTACCACCCGGGCGAGAAGTCCGACGAGATCCAGTACATGAAGGA
>CAZZVT010000147.1:0-8790 GCA_964657545.1 uncultured Jatrophihabitantaceae bacterium | reverse complement strand
ACTGCCTAAGCTGACACCATGCCCGAGCTGCCCGAGATCGAGGCACTGGCGACGTTCCTTCGCGAACGAGCGGTGGGCCGCACGATCCTGCGCGCGGACGTCGCGGCGATCAACGCGGTAAAGACGTTCGACCCACCGCTGTCGGCCCTGAGCGGGGCGTGGGTCACCGGTGCGAGCCGGCACGGCAAGTTCCTGGATCTCGAGGTCGCCGGCGAGGCCGGGTTGCTGCACCTGATCGTCCACCTGTCCCGGGCGGGTTGGCTGCACTGGCGCGAGTCGCTGCCGCCCGCACCGCCGCGTCCCGGCGGGAAGGGACCGATCGCCGTCCGGGTACACCTCAGACCCGAGTTCGACGAGGGACCGGTGGCCGGCTTCGACCTCACCGAGGCCGGGACTCAGAAGCGGCTGGCCGTCTACCTCGTCCGCGACGCCCTCGAGGTACCGGGCATCGCAGCACTCGGCCCCGACGCGCTGACGATCACGCGCGACGAACTGGCCCGGGTGCTGACCGGCGAGCGGGCCCAGCTGAAGAAGGCGCTGACGCATCAGGCGGTGCTGGCCGGCGTCGGCAATGCGTACTCCGACGAGATCCTGCACGCGGCACGGCTGTCGCCGTTCAAGAACACGTCCAAGCTCACCGACGACGAGCTCACCCGACTGCACGAAGCGCTGGGCAGCATCCTCGGCGACGCCGTCCGACGCTCGGTGGGTCAGAAGGCAGCCACGCTGAAGTCCGAGAAGCGCAGCGGGCTGCGGGTCCACGCGCGCGCGGGCATGCCCTGCCCGGTCTGCGACGACACCGTTCGCGAGGTGTCCTTCGCCGACCGCGCCTTCCAGTACTGCCCGACCTGCCAGACGGACGGTCGCGAGCTCGCCGATCGCCGGCTGTCGCGGCTCGTGAAGTAGCGTCGTCGGATGCGACCAGCCGACATCCCGACCGTTCGGGTCGACGAGATCCCGTCCGACGCCGTGCTGCTCGACGTTCGCGAGAACGAGGAGTGGGCGGCCGGGCACATCGACGGTGCGGTGCACATCCCGATGAACGAGGTGCCGCAGCGGTTGTCCTACGACCCGGGACCGATCACGCCCGAGGCGACCGTCGTGGTCGTCTGCAAGGTCGGCGGCCGCTCGGCCCAGGTCACGACCTGGCTGCGGCACCAGGGATACCAGGCCGTCAACCTCGAGGGCGGCATGATGGCGTGGGACGCCGCCGGGCGCCCGATGCAGGCCGATGGCGCCGGCCCCGCGCAGGTCATCTGAGCGCTGTAGGCCAAATCGCTCGCGGGTTGTCACCCAGGGTTCACCCGGACGCGTCACCATGGAGAGATGAGACCCCGCAGCGCGCGGATAGTCCTCGACCCGCCGCAGCGGCCGATGCTCGTCGCCCACCGCGGCGCGTCGGCCGCCGTCGCCGAGCACACGCTCGCCGCGTACCAGACCGCGATCGACGCGGGCGCCGACGCCCTCGAGTGCGATGTGCGGATGACCCGCGACGGTCACCTCGTCTGCGTGCACGACCGGACGGTCAACCGGACGTCCGACGGCCAGGGCGTCGTGAGCGAGTTCGATCTACGCACTCTGAACGAGCTCGACTTCTCGTCCTGGCACGGCGGCCTGCCGACGTCGGCCGACGAGCTGTTGAAGGACCCGACCGGCGACGACCCGTACCTCAACGGCGTGGTGGCCGACCGCACGGCCGGTGGCGGCGTGCTGACCCTCGAGATGCTGCTTGGCCTCGTGCGCGACGCCGACCGGGAGGTCCGCCTGCTCATCGAGACCAAGCACCCGACCCGTTACGGCGGCCTCGTCGAGAAGACCCTCGTCGAGCTGCTCGCCCGCTTCGGGTGGGCCGGGCGCCCCGGCCCGCCCGTCAGCCTGCGCGAGCCGCCCGATCTCAACAGCCGCGTGATCGTCATGAGCTTCGCGCCCACCGCCATCCGTCGGGTGCGTCTGCTCGCCCCCGACATCCCGACCGTGCTGCTGCTCGACCGGTTGCTGCCCGTGCGCCGCGAGGGCCTGTTGCCGGCGGGGGCCACGATCGCCGGGCCGGGGCTGCACCTGCTGCGCACGGACCCCGACTTCGTGGGCCGGGCACACGCCCGCGGTCACCAGGTCTTCGTGTGGACCGTCGACCGGCCGCAGGACGTGCGCATGCTGCTCGACCTCGGCGTCGACACCATCATCAGCGACTACCCGGGCGAGGTGAAGGCCCAACTCGACCGTGAGTGCGGCTGAGCGACGCACGCGCGATTGTTGTTACCTCCCCGGTCCGCACGGGAACTTTACCCGTGTCGCCGATCTACCGGAGGCGACGTCATCGTGGTTGCTGCGCTAGGAGGAGTCGAGGCCGTGGGCCTACTCCATGTTCGACACGACGCAGCCAGCGCAGCCGTCGTCCGGGCGCATCTGGGCGAGGATCTCGCCGCCCGGTCGGTCACCCGTGACTCGGTCGCCGACGTCCTGCTCGTCGCCACCGAACTGATCGGCAATGCCGTCGTGCACTCGAGCGACGTCGGGGATCTCGACGTCGGATGGGACATCGCCGACGACAGCGTGATCGTGCGCGTGCACGACGGCAGCAGCGAGGCGCCGAACCCGCGGCAGGTCGACGCCGGATCGACGAACGGCCGTGGCCTGACCATCGTGGCCGCCCTCGCTGAGGAGTGGGGCGTCAACCACGTCGCCGAGGGCAAGCAGGTCTGGGCCCGCGTGCCCGTCTGCCACGCCATCTGAGGCGCCCCGACGCGGCCTGCTAGGTGCCGGTCACCGAACGCAGTGCCCGTAGCGCCACCGACAGAGTGGCCAGATCCGCCGGCTCACGCTCGAGGGCGGCCGTCACGGTCGTGCGAGCACGTTCGACCCGGTCGGCGTTCGTCCTCACCCACGTCTCGATGCGCGCCTCGGCCGACTGCTCGGCCTCCGCGGCGCGCAGTACGGCCGTGGTCACCGCAGCCAACGCGGCGTAGACGTCGTGCCGGGCCGCCGAACGGGCCAGCGTCGACCAGCGGTCGTCACGCGGCAGCTGGGTGACCCGCGTCAACAGGTCGTCGACGCTGAGCCGCGCGGACACCGCGTAGTGCACATCGGCCACCACAGCGGCGTCGAGCCCGGTGACGTCGGCGATCTCGACGACGTCGAGCAGCAGGAACGCGCTGAGCAGCTCGGCCAATCGCAGGGCCAGTCCGTCGGGCAGGCCGAGATCGACCAGCTTCGCTGCGTCGGCTCGCAGATTCTGCCGCTCGCCGCCGCGCAGCAGGTCGGGGGTGCGCGAGCCGAGCCGGGCGACGGTCGGGCGGTACCGCTCGATCTCGGATGCGACGTCGGTGATCGGGAACCGCAGGTCGACGAGCCAGCGGGTGGCGCGGTCGACGAGCCGCCGGACCTCCTGGTACGCCGCATGCTGCGCCCGGGTCGACACCACGTTGTCGAGAGCCTCGATCTCGGCCCACAACGACGGAAGATCGAACACCGAGCGCACGATGCTGTACGCCCGCGCCACGTGCGCGACGTCGACCCCGGTCTCCTCGACGGCGCGGTGCACGAACGTCGTCCCGCTGCGGTTGATCATGTCGTTGACCAGGACCGTCGTGATGATCTCGCGGTGCAGCGGGTGGCTCGCCAACTGGTCGGCGAACCGCTCGGCGATCACCGGCGGGAAGTAACCGGCCAGCACCCGCCGGAAGTACGGCTCGTCAGGCAGCGTCGAGTCCTCGATGTGCTGCGTCAGCGTCATCTTCGAGTATGCGATGAGCACCGAGTTCTCGGGCGACACCAAGCCGACCCCCTCGGCCTCACGACGGTTGAGCTCGGCGTCGGTGGGCAGGAACTCGAGCTCCCGATCGAGCTCGTCGGCGTCCTCGAGCACCTGCATGAAGCGCTGGTGCACGCCGACCAGCTTGGGGCTCAGCACGCGCGCCATACCCAGCAGTACGTTCTGCTCGTAGTTGTCGCGCAGCACGTGTGCGGCGACGTCGTCGGTGGCCGCGGCGAGCAGCTCGTTGCGCTCGTTGCGGGTGATTGAACCGGTGGCCACCCCGCGGTCGAGCAGGATCTTGACGTTGACCTCGTGGTCGGAGGTGTCGACGCCCGCCGAGTTGTCGATCGCGTCGGTGTTGATGTGGCCGCCGGCCCGGGCGAACTCGATGCGCGCGCGTTGCGTCAACCCGAGGTTGCCGCCCTCACCGACGACCCGGCAGCGCAGCTCGGCCGCGTCGACGCGCAGCACGTCGTTGGCCTTGTCGCCGACGTCGACGTTGGTCTCGGTCGAGGCCTTGACGTAGGTGCCGATGCCGCCGTTCCAGAACAGGTCGACGGGCGCGCGCAGGATCGCGCCGATCAATTCGGTCGGGCTGAGCTTCGTCACCTCCGGACCGAGGCCGAGCACGGCGGCGACCTGGCTCGACACCGGGATCGACTTGCGCGTGCGCGGGTAGACGCCGCCACCCTCGGAGATCAGCGACTCGTCGTAGTCGGCCCACGAGGAGCGCGGCAGCTCGAACAGCCGGCGCCGTTCGGCGAACGACAGGCGCGGATCGGGCGCCGGGTCGAGGAAGACGTGCCGGTGGTCGAACGCGGCGACCAGGCGGATGTGCTCGGACAGCAGCATGCCGTTGCCGAACACATCGCCGGACATGTCGCCCACGCCGACGACGGTGATGTCCTGGGTCTGGGTGTCGATGCCGAGCTCGCGGAAGTGGTAGCGCACCGACTCCCAGGCCCCGCGCGCCGTGATGCCCATCGCCTTGTGGTCGTAGCCCACCGAGCCACCGCTGGCGAAGGCGTCGCCGAGCCAGAAGCCGCGGTCGACGGCGATCTGGTTGGCGATGTCGCTGAACGTCGCGGTGCCCTTGTCGGCGGCGACGACGAGGTACGGGTCATCGGCGTCGTAGCGGCGGGTGCGCGGCGGCGGCTGCACCTGCTGGCCGCCGTCGGGGGACGGGACGTAGTTGTCGGTGACGTCGAGCAGCGCCGAGATGAAGCTCCGGTAGCAGGCCACGCCCTCGGCCAGCCACGCGTCCCGGTCCTTGCCCGGGTCGGGCAGCCGCTTGGCGACGAAGCCGCCCTTGGCGCCGGTAGGCACGATGACCGCGTTCTTCACCATCTGCGCCTTGACCAACCCGAGGATCTCGGTGCGGAAGTCCTCGCGCCGGTCGGACCAGCGCAGCCCGCCGCGCGCGACCGGCCCGAAGCGCAGGTGCACCCCCTCGACGCGCGGCGAGTACACCCAGATCTCGAAGCGCGGGCGCGGCTGAGGCAGGTCGCTGATGCGCCGCGGGTCGAGCTTCACGGCGATCGCGGTGCCCTGGACGCTGCTGGTCCGGTAGGCGTTGGTGCGCAGCGTCGCATTCACGAGCGAGAGCATCGAGCGCAGGATGCGGTCCTGGTCGAGGCTGACGACCTCGGCCAGCTGGGCCTCGATCAGGTCCGTGCGCCCCACCTGCGCGCCGTCGGAGTCGACGAGCGGGGCCTCGCCCGCCCGGTCGGGGTCGAAACGCGACTCGAACAGTTCGACGATCGCCTGCGAGATCGCGCAGTTGTCGACGAGTGACCGCTCGAGGTAGCTCTGGCTGAAGTTCGTGCCGGCCTGACGCAGATACTTCGCATACGTCCGCAGGATGTTGACCTGCCACCACGTCATGGACGTGCGGACGACGAGTTCGTTGAGGCCGTCCTGCTCGATCTCGCCGAGCCAGAGCAGCCGGACGGCGTCGATCATGTTGCGCGCGCGGACCTCGTCGAAGGCAGTGTCGGGTGGCAGGTGCAGGCCGAAGTCGTAGATCCACACCGTCCGGCCGTCGGCGAACTGCAGCTCGTAGGGCCGCTCGTCGAGGACCTCGATCCCCATCTGGGTGAAGACCGGCAGGGCGCGAGCCAGCGACACCGCCTGCCCGGTGCGGAAGACCTTCAGCCGCCGGTCGGCACCGTTGTCGTCCCGCGGGATGTAGAGGTCGAAGGCGAGCCCGTCGTCGGCCGGCAGGGTGTCGAGCCGCAGGATGTCGCGCACCGCGCTGTCGGCGTCGAAGTCCTCCTTGTAGGCCTCGGGCAGCGCACCGCCGTAGCTGCGCGCCAGGCGTTCGGCGTCGTCCTCGCCCACCGCGACGGTGAGCAGATCGGCGAGGTCGTCGCTCCAGCGGCGGGTGGCCCGGGCGACCTCGGCCTCGACCTGCGAACGCTCGGGCGACGGCGGCTGCGTGCCCGGACGGATCGCGATGAGCAGCTGCATACGGGCGAGGTCGAGCTCGACGATCCGATCGTCGTGGCCGATGATCTCGCCGGGCCAGTAGTCGTTGATGATCGTGGTGACGCGGTGCCGGGTCTCGGGCCCGAGCCGGTCGGCCGGGAAGTACACCAGGACGGTGACGAAGTCCCGGTTCAGGTGGGTGCGGGCGAACACGCCGACGGTGCGGTGATCGGCACGGTCGACGACGAGCTGGGCCAGGCGCAGCAGATCGCCGGTGGGGGCCTCGAGCAGCTCGTCACGCGGCAGGGTGCGCAGCGCGGCGAGCAGTCGTCGACCGGTGTGGCTCTGGGCGCGCACACCCGAGCGCAGCAGGATCTCGCCGATGCGCCGACGCACCACCGGCACGCGTCCGACCGTGCCGTCCTCGGCGTTGGTGATCAGCCCGAGGAAGACGTGGATGCGCTGCGGCAACGACCCACCGTTCGGGGTGACGACCGTGACGCAGTCGTAGTGCACCGAGCGGCGCACTGTCGACACGAGTGGGGACTTGAAGATGACGAGCGGGGCGCCGCTGCGGAAGGCGGGCAGCAGCTCGAGCGGTGAGATGCGGGCCGCGCCGCGCAACACCCCCTCGACGTCGCCGGGCGCCTGGACCCGCGGGCTGGCCAGCTCGTTCGGTGAGTACTCGGCGTGCCCGAGGATCATGAAGTTGCCGTCGGCGAGCCAGCGCAGCAGTGCGCCGGCCTCCTCGCTCGTCTCGCGGTCGAACTCGCCGGGCTCGGCCTCGAGCTGGCCGGCCAGCGAACGGATCAGCGCATACATCTGCGGCGCATCCGACACGGCGCAGAGCACGTCGTCGAGCACGCCGCGCAGGGCCTCGCCGAGAGCGTCGTGCTCGGCGTCGGGCACGAGGTCGACCTCGACGTGCACCCACGACTCGACGAGCGCGCCCGCGGGCACGTCGGCGTTGTCGTCGATGTCAAGGACGGCCGTCAGCACACCGTCGGGGTCGCGGTGCACGACCAGCTGGGGGTGCAGCACCCGGACCGGGCCACGACCGCTGCGGTGCAGTTCGGCGACGAGCGACTCGACGATGTACGGCGCGTCGACGGAGACGATGTCGACCGCGGTCGTCTCACCGTCGAGGTCGAGCACCCGCAGCAGGTTCTGGCCCCACGGCCGGGTGGCGCCGAACCGCAGGACGTCACGGGCGAGAGCGCTGAGATCGCTCGGGGTACGGCCGGGCAGCTGGGTCGACCCATGGGCCAGGTACCGCTTCGTGAACACCGCAGGGTCGACGGTCGCTGTCACGGGTGGTCCTGCTTCGGTGCGGGTCATGCGCAGTCACCTCGTTGTGGCTGCTCGATGAGGAAGGCGGGTCGATGGCGCGAGGCTGTTGCTCACGGCCGTCCCCCATCCTGGCACCCGGACGGCCGTCCGTGCGGAGCAGCCCCGAGGCGAGTCACCCGGGTTGCAGCGTCGCCGATCGTTGCCCACGACGCCCTGGGCCAATGAGCCGTAACCGTGGTTGGTGGCGGCGATGGCGTCCCGCGGGCGGTGCGGGTCGACGAGGACCCTGATCGGGTCGCCGGCCCGCTCGGCCCCGGTGGCCGAGATGCTGACGTCGTGCTCGGCCCTACCGGACACGGCGTAGGACACCTGGTCGGTGTAGCTCGTCGAGCGCCCGCGCGACACCGTCGTGTCCCGATCCAGGGTCGCCGTGAGATGCACGGTGCTCGACGATGGCGCGGGTGGTCGTGCGGCCAGACGAACGTCCGGGTGCTCTGCGGCGCCCAGTCGCGTCGATGCCGGCCAGCAGCAACGCCCCGCCGGGTGCGGCCAGCAAAACCCAGCCGTGCCGGGCGAGCAACCCGTGCGACGGGCGGGCGAGAAGCGGTGGCTGGCCGTCAACCATGCCGATCAACTCGCAGTGGGTTTCGTCAGGTCTGGACGCCTCAGCCCTGCAACCTATGACAAGAATACGGGTCCGCGCTGTCGCATCCCTTGGAGCCCACCATGCGTAAGTCCTTTGCCGTCGCCGCAGTAGCCGTCTCGATTGCTGCCGCCGCGTCCTACGTCGTCGACGACGCAGCCACCGCCGGCGCACAGTCGAAGTCGAGCTTCACCGTGGTCGAGCGCGCGATCACCGACACCACAACCGACACCGGTGCCACCGACGACAGTGTGGGCGACGTGCTGACCTTCGCCAACCCGATCTACGGGCAGCAGAACAAGAAACGGGTCGGCTCGGACAACGGCTCGTGCGTGCGCACCGTCAAGGGTGCGGCCTACGAGTGCACCTGGACGACGACGCTGCACGGCGGATCGCTGGTCGTCACCGGCCCGTTCTACGACACCCGCGACTCGACCTTGGCCATCACCGGCGGGACCGGCAAGTACGCCACGGCCCGCGGTCAGATGCGGCTGCACGCCCGCAACAAGGCCGGCTCGTCCTACGACTTCAGCTTCAGCGTCAAGTACTGAGGGAGCTGCTTCGGTCCGGCCGTCGGGTTGCGTTTCACTGCTGATCTTGTTGCAGAATTCCCCGGATTTTTTGGGCTGCAGGTATTCAGATGGGCTTGTTTGGGATAGAATAGAACACGTGAGCG
>CAZZVT010000146.1:0-8799 GCA_964657545.1 uncultured Jatrophihabitantaceae bacterium | reverse complement strand
CGTACGCCTGAGGTGTCGGTGTCGGTGTCGGCGCCGGTGCCGCGTCCGCCGGGTCGCTCCGATAGGCGGGCTGCTCGCCCGTCGTCGAGGTCGTGTCCACCTCGTAGGGCACCTCGGGGGACGACCAGCTGCCGGCCGTCGTGCTCGCGCTCCAGTCGAGCGGCTGCGCGTCCGGCTCCGGCGGGACGTCCTCGGGAAGGCGCTCGTCCGCGCGGTCTCGGTCGTCCATGCTGTGACTCATACCGTCTCCTCCGATGTGGCGCTCAGGCCACGGTGTACCCGAACCCGGCCGGGTTGATCCACAATTCTGCGACCCGATGACGCGGGGTGCGCGCAGCGGGTTACCAGTGGACGCCGCGCAGGATGTGCGCGAACGCGACGCTCTCTGTCGAGGGTTGATCGGACCGCGAGCCACCACCGGGGCCGCTGCCCCGGGCCGCGTGTGAGTCGGGGAACAGCTTGTAGCCCGCGTTCAGCACGACGTCGACGCCGCGCGGCGCGACCTGGTAGGCCAGCTCCCCCGCGTTGCCCAGCGTGGTGCCGACCTTCTTGGGCTTGCGGATCATCGCCTTGCAGATCATGTCCGCGGCCTCGGGCGGCGTCATGGTCGGGAAGCGGTCGTACATCTTCGTCGGCGCGATCATCGGCGTACGCACGAGCGGCATGTGGATCGTCGTCAGGTGCACGCCGTCGTCGACGACCTCGGAGGCGATGCAACGCGAGAACGCGTCGAGCGCGGCCTTCGACGCGACGTAGGCCGAGAAGCGCGGGATGTTGGTCTGCACGCCGATCGAGCTGACGTTGATGATGTGCCCGCCCTTGCGACCGTCCGGCGCGGTCTGGCGCATCACCGGCAGCAGCGACAGGACCAGCCGTACGGGGCCGAAGTAGTTCAGCTGCATGGTGCGCTCGTAGTCGTGCATCCGGTCGTAGGACAGGGCGATCGAGCGACGGATCGACCGGCCGGCGTTGTTGACCAGTACGTCGACGCGACCGTGCTCCTGCAGCACCTCCTTGGCCATCCGTTCGATGTCGCTGACGTCGGACAGGTCGCAGCGGTGCACGAACGCCAGGCCCCCGAGGTCCTCGATCTCCAGCTTGGTCTGCTCGAGCTTGTCGACCCCGCGGGCGACGAGGATGACGCGTCCGCCGGCGGCCCCGACCCGCAGCGCGGTCGCACGCCCGATTCCCGATGACGCGCCGGTGATCATCACGGTCTTGCCCTTGATCGCCCTCGCGAGTTGCTTGTCCTTGCGGCGGTCCGGGCTGTACGTCCGCTCCCAGTACTCCCAGAGATGCTGCGCGTACAGCGAGAACGGGGGCAGCTCGATGCCCGACCCGGCGAGCACGGCCTGCGTCTTCGTCGAGTCGAAATGCGTCGGGTACGTGAGGTAGGCGAACATCTCGCGGGGTATGCCGAGCTCGGCCAGCGCGAGATCGGTGAGCTGCTTGGCGCCGGGCAGCTTGCTCAGCGTGGCGGTCAGCCGCGACGGCAGGATCCGCGCGTCGAGGTTCACCGACGGTTGCGGCGCCTTGGCCGCCTTGGTCAGCGCCTTCAGCAGGCCGCCGACCGTCAACGCCTCCGGGTCGGTGAGGTGGAACGTGCGGCCGTCGAGGTCGGGCTGGTGGGCGATGTAGTCCATGGCCTTCGCGACGTAGTCGACCGGGACGAGATTGATCTCGCCGCCCTCGACGCCGACGCCGCGCAGCCAGGACGGCGTGACCCCACGCAGCCGCTGGATCGTCCTGAAGAAGTAGTACGGCCCGTCGATCTTGTCGATCTCGCCCGTCACGGAGCTGCCGACGACCGCACCCGGGCGGTAGACGCGCCACGGCACCGGCGACTCACGACGCACCACGCCCTCGGACTCGTGCTTGGTCTTGTAGTAAGGGTTGTGCTCGACGTCCTGCGCCTCGTCGAACATGTCCTCGGTGAACGTCCCGCGGTACAGCCCGGCCGCGGCGATCGAGCTGACCATGTGGAAATGCCCGGCGTGCAGTGCCCCGGCCAGCGCCAGCGCGTGCCGGGTGCCCTCGACGTTCGCTGCGTACTGGCTGTCGGCGTCGGCGGTCAGGTCGTAGATCGCGGCGAGGTGGAAGAAGTGCTCGATCGTGCCGTCGAGCCGTTCGAGCGTCTCCGGGTCGACGCCGAGCCGCTCCTTGGACAGGTCACCGATGATCGGCACGATGCGGTCGTCGTCGGCGCCCAGGCGCGTCTTGAGCTCGTCGAGCTTGTCCAGCGAGCCGGCCCGGCACAGGGCGTAGATCGTCCCCTCGCGCTCGAGCAGCTGCGCGAGCAGGAAGCGACCGATGAACCCGGTCGCTCCCGTGACGAAGTACGTCATGACGAAACCCCCTGCGTCGGTGGCACTGGCTGAAAGGCAGAGTGTCGTCCTCACGCCACGGAAGTGCCAGGCGGGGACAGCACGCCGCCGGCTCAGCGGACGGTGACCGCCGTCGCGTTGCTGTTGCCCCACGGGTCGCGGGCCCCGCCGGCCGGAACAACAACGCTGGTGCCGCTCGGCACGGCCACCGAAGAGCCGGCGGACTTCTCCTCGACCCGGCGCCCGTCGACGACGAAGGTGACGTCCGGACCGGTGACGACCGCGGGCCGGTAGGTCCAGTCCGCGTTGACGCGGGCAGCCGGGTTGCGCAGCGTCACGGTGCCGCCCGACACCACCGGTGTCAGCGTCGAGGCGGGCGTGACGGTGAACGGCGTCGACGTCAGCGTGTAGTTCTTCGCGGTGACGACGAAGCGGTAGCTGCCGGTGGCCGCCGAGGGCGGGACCTCCCACTGGGCGACGTAGTGGCCCGAGCTGTCCACGCTCCACAGCACCTGCAGGCCGAGGTCGTCGGTGACCGGCTGCCAGCTGCCTGATACCGAGCGTTGGACGCTGACGAAGGCGCGGTCGACCGGGCGGTCGAGGCCGTCCGCGCCGCCGGTCCAGGCGAACGCGGGATGACCCAGCCGCGCCGACGTCGACGGTTGCGCGGTCACCATCGCCGTGGCGGCGCCCGAGCCGTAAGCGGCGTCGGTGACGTGGACGCCGTTGTTGGGGTCGTAGGCGTACGCGGTCGGGGCTGCGCGGCCCTGCACCAGCCGGGTGGCGAGGTCGACGATCTCGTTCTTGACCAGGACCGACGCGTACTCGCCGTAGACGGTCGACCCGCCCTCGTAGTGCTGGGCCTCGTACTCCTGCGGGGTGGTCCAGTAGTCGACGTACTCGCCGGCGTACCCGGCGAGCACCACCTGCTTGATGCCCGCCGACGCCGTGGCCGCCGACACCGCCGAGCGCACCATGTTGCCGACGCCGAGCGTCGGCTCACCGGGCCAGGTGACGACCAGGTGATCGTCGATCCGCAATGCGGTCAACGGCACAGCGGCGGGGATGTTGCCCTGCTCGGTGAGCGCCGGGATCTTGCGACCCTGGGTGCCGGCGTCGACCGGCAGCCGGTCGCCCTCGTGGGCGAGGCCGAGGTCGCTGAACACCGTGCGGCCCTCCTCCGAGCCTGCGGCCTGGGCGAGGCCGAGCACCGGCGTGCTGGAGGTGGCGTGCCCGTCGGCGGACTGGCCGCACATGCACTGTCGCGTCCAGGACAGAGCGAGGGTGGGGGTCGCGGTGAGGTGGCTGCCGGCGTCGCGCCAGGCGACCAGCATGGCCTGCGCCTCGCGGCGCCCGACGTATTCGGCGTCCGCCGGACCCGAGTAGGTCAACCCCGAGGACTGGTCCCCGGCGTCGGAGTTGGCGAACGCGGTGACGACGGTCGCCGAGCTGGCCAGCCCGGCCGCCTGCCGGATGGCGTCGGCCAGCGTGCGCTCGGCCGCGCCCTGGTGGTCGGCGGTGAAGTAGGAGAAGTTCTCCTTGTCGACGGTGCCGTGGTTGGCGAACGTCGTCCACACGCCGATCGGCGCGGTGTGCCCGTCGACGAGGCGATCCACCCGCAGCAGGTCGACCGCCGGGTCGATGGTGCCGGCGTAGCCGTGGGGGTCCTGCGACACCGAGCCGGTGCCCGGCGGCTCGTCGATGCCGTAGTCGGCGAGGTGGGCCTCGAGGCTGCGGTTCTGCGTCAGCCCGGACAGCGTGGTGCGGCCCCAGCCCACCTCGCCCGGGGCCAGCGAGTCGTCGGCCTGCGCGATCGCGGCCGCGAGCTGCCGGGTCATGAAGTTGTACATCGTCTGGTCGGTGGCGGTGTCGACGATCTTGCCCTGCAGCGGGTTGCCGGTGGACGGCAGGACCGAGTTGTACGAGCCGAAGTTCATGAACCCGCTCTGCGAGCCGTGGGTGTGCGTCGCCGAGTCGATGATGTTGCTCTCGCTGAACCCGCGACCGGGAAGCAGCGACGCCGCATCACGGATCATGCCCGCGCCCAGGAAGGCGAGGTCCTCCGTCACGAGGGCGACCTTCTGCGTTCCGCGCTGGAGCACGACCGCGTGCGCGTACAACCGGGTGTGCTGCCCCAGCGCCTTGGCGCACGAGCAGGCCCAGCCGCCCTTGAACCCGCCGGTCACGGGCGTGATGTCGGCCTGACCGACCCCGACCTGCAGGGCGGGCGTCGCGGCGGACGTGCGCCCGGCCGGTGCAGCGATCAGCGCGGCCAGGGCCAGCAGCAGCGCGCACGCAGCGCCTGCACTGCGGCGAAGGTGAATGGGCATCGAGGGAGTGGGCATCGAGTCTCCGACTAAGCACCGGGATGAATGCCGATAAAGCTAACCCCGCGCCGGTGCGGTCGCAATCGGGGGCTGCACGCCCTGCGCCGCGGGCAGGCGCGGCCGTCGATAGAGTCGTCGAGTGACTCAGGCGGCCGACATCCTCGACCTCATCGCCGGCGCCGAGTACGAGGTGGCGATCGATCCACCCGGCCACGGCGTGGGGTTCTGGGCAGGTGGCCCGTCCGCGCTCTGGCACGACCACGCCTTCTACCTCGCCTACCGCCTGCGCCGGCCGGTCACCGAGGGCCGTGGCTACGCCAACGTCGTGGCGAGGTCCGAGGACGGCGTGCACTTCGACACCGTCGCGACCGTCACCAGCGAGCAGTTCGACTGCGCCTCGCTGGAGCGACCCGCCCTCGTCGCACTCGACGACGGCGGCTGGCGGCTGTACGTCTCGTGCTCGGCGCGCGGCTCGAAGCACTGGTGGGTCGAGACGATCGAGTCCGACGACCTCGCGACCCTGGCCGACGGCAAGCGCACCGTCGTCCTGCCCGGCGACCCGGCGATGACGGCGTGGAAGGACATCGTCGTACGGCGCAGCGGCCCCGACTGGCAGATGTGGGCGTGTCGCCACCCGCTCGACGGCGGCGACGACGAGGCCGACCGGATGACCTCGGTGTACCTCACCAGCGACGACGGCCTGATCTGGACCGAGCACTCGACCGCCCTGGCGCCGACCGCAGGCACCTGGGACGCGCGCGGAGCCCGGATCACGAGCGTCGTGCGCAGCGGGACGTCGTGGCTCGCGTTCTACGACGGACGCGCCTCGGCGCAGGAGAACTGGTTCGAACGAACAGGGCTGGCCGAGGGCGTCGGACCGGACTCGTTCGTCGCGGTGGCGGGGCCGACGCCTGAGGGACATACCTTGCGGTATCTCAGCCTCGCCGAGTCGCTGACCGGCACCCGCGTCTACTGGGAGGCGTCGCGCTCCGACGGAGCCAACGAGCTGCGCACCGCGAAGGTGCCACGCCCCGAGTCGCCCAGCCAGTCCTGAAACGAGCGGCCCAGCACGTCCTCGAGCAGCCCGACGTCGTCGCGTACCCGCGCCACGAGCTCGCGGCGAACCTCGACGGGCAGCGACGGCCGGTGCCCCGGACCGCGCTGCAGCGCTGCGAGCAGCGGACGTTGCACCTGCCGCCAGACCCGCGGGTCGACGTGCCGCCCGAGCGACGCACCGCCGCGCACGAGCAGCCGTAGCCCCGAGTTGACGGCGCCGTGCCCGGCCCACGCCGTGACGTTCGAACCGGGGATCGAGGTGACGACCCCGGCGTCGACACCCAGGAACGTCGCGATGCCGTCGAGGGTCTGCGCCGGGGCGTCGATCAGCTCGCGGTAGCGCACGACGTAGACCTGCTCGCGGCCGACGTGCTCGAACAGCGACGCCAGCTGCTCGCCGTAGCGCCCCAGGCCCAGATAGCGCCAGAACGGGGCGTACCCGGCAGCCGCGCGGTCCTCTTCGAGGTTGCAGGCGGTCAGGAAGTCGCTCTCGGGTTCGAGACCGTCGGCCCAGAGGTGCGTCCAGTTCGAGTACGCGCGGTCGACCGGGTCGCGGATGACCACGATCAGCCGGACGTCGGGAATGGTCGCCGCGATCCGCGCGTGCGCCGCGGTGTCCCACAAGTAGAACGGCGTGCTCTCGCCGCGCAGCGTGCCGGCCGGTGCCGGGTCGAAGAGCCGCTCGTACCGGTCGCGCCGCCAGATCCACTCCTGCGCGCTGTGCGCGTCACCCGGGCCGCGCTGGGTGTCCGGCGACGGCGGACGCCCGTCGGTCAGGAAGTACTTCGGTTCCTTCGGCGACGAGAGGAACAGCTGCGGGTGCTGGACGAGCGCGGCGTGCAACGCCGTCGAACCCGCCTTGGGAGCCCCGGCGATCAGGAAGTCGGGCAGGGCCATCCGGTCAATTTACCAAGTGATTTGGTAGACAAGGTGCCGACGCAGGATTTGCCCCTCCCACGGTGTGAGGACCTACCGTTCGGGACATGACCGGCAGCCGCCCGACCTGGAGCGTCGGGGAGCTGTCGCAAGCCTGTGGGCTCTCGGTCCGGGTCCTGCGCCACTGGGACGAGATGGGAGTTGTCACTCCGACGCGATCCGGCAGCGGGCACCGTCGCTACGGTCCTGCCGAGATCACGCGGCTCTATCGCGCGCTGGCCCTGCGACGCACCGGACTGCGGCTACGCCAGGTCGCCGACCTGCTCGACGAACAGGACCCCAACCCAGCAGCGACCTTGCGCGAGCACCTCGACGAACTGACTGCCGCGCTCCGCCGCGCAACCGTGCTGCGGGACCGGTTGGCCACTGCTCTGGACGACGACGACGACCCACACCTGCTGATGAAAGTGATCGAGACGATGACGATGTTCGAGCAGTACGTCCACGGATATCACGTGGACGAGAACACCCGGCTCGGCGAGCAGGCCGACACGTTGGTCGACCTGCTGCACGACGACACGAGCTATCCGGACGGCAGCACCGTGCTGGAGTTCGGCTGCGGGGTGGGCGCACAGACCGTGACGCTTGCTCACCGAAGCCCGGGTCCCGGTTCACCAGCGTCGACGTGTCCCTGCCGTCGCTCGCCGAGACGTCGCGCCGGATCGAGGACGAAGGACTGACGAACGTGCGGGTTGCAGCGGCCGACATCGCGGATCTCCCCCGTCCGGACGGTCCGCTGGCCGCGGCATCCTTCGACCACGTCTTCGTCTGCTTCGTTCTCGAGCACCTGCGCGACCCGGCCGACGCACTCGTGCGGCTGCAAGCCATGGTCCGCCCGGGCGGCTCGATCACGGTCGTCGAGGGTGACCACGGTTCGACGTACTTCCACCCCGACAGTTCTGCGGCGCACGAGGCCATCGCGTGCCAGGTGAGCCTGCAGCGCAATGCCGGGGGCGACGCCATGATCGGGCGCCGGCTGTACCCGCTGCTGACCGGCGCCGGCTGGCAGGACGTGCGGGTCTCCCCCCGCACCGTCTACGTCGACGGCGGCCGTCCTGATCTTGCCGACGGATTCGTCCGCCGAACGTTCACCGCGATGATCGACGGCGTCCGGGAGCCGGCCGTCGCCGCGGGCCTGATCGAACCCGAGCGTTTCGACGACGGCGTCCGTGCCCTGCGTAGGACGGCCGAGCCCGACGGCGTGTTCTGCTACACCTTCTTCAAGGCCACCGCGGCGATCTGAACGGGCAGCCGTCAGCGGACGTGGCCGTCGCCGGTGACGATCCACTTCGTTGAGGTCAGCTCGGCCAGCCCCATCGGACCGCGGGCGTGCATCTTCTGCGTCGAGATACCGATCTCGGCGCCGAAACCGAACTCGCTGCCGTCGGTGAAGCGCGTCGAGGCGTTGACCATCACCGCTGCCGAGTCGACGCGAGCGGTGAACCGCCGGGCCGCGGCGAGGTCGCGGGTGACGATCGCCTCGGTGTGCCCGGTCGACCAGCGCCGGATGTGCGCGATCGCGTCGTCGAGGTCGTCGACCACGCGGGCAGCCATGTCCAGCGACAGGTACTCGCGCGCCCAATCGTCGTCGGTCGCCGCCTGCACGCCGTCGAGCGCGGCAAACGCAGCGTCACCGTGCACGACGACGCCCCTGCCCTGCAGCGCCGACGTGATCCGCGGCAGGAAATCATCGGCGACCGCACGGTGCACCAAGAGCGTCTCGGCCGAGTTGCAGACGCTGACGCGTGAGGTCTTGGAGTTGACGACGATGCGCTCGGCGACGTCGAGGTCGGCCGACGCGTCGACGTAGACGTGCACGTTGCCGACACCGGTCTCGATGACGGGCACGGTCGCGTTCTCGACGACGTGCTGGATCAACCCGGCGCCCCCGCGCGGGATGACCAGGTCGACGAGCCCGCGTGCCCGCAGCAGGTGATCGACGCTGGCGCGATCGGTGCCCGGGACCTGGAGCACCGCATCGCGCGGCAGGCCGGCCTTCTCGGCCGCGGCCGCGAGCACGTCGACGAGTGCGGTGTTGCTGTGGAACGCCGACGCGGAACCCCGCAGCAGCGCGGCGTTTCCGGACTTCACGGCCAGTCCGGCAGCGTCGACGGTGACGTTCGGACGTGCCTCGTAGATCATTGCTATGACGCCGA
>CAZZVT010000145.1:3482-8901 GCA_964657545.1 uncultured Jatrophihabitantaceae bacterium | reverse complement strand
GTGGTCACCGCCTTCGACGCGCCGCTCGAGTTGCAGGAGGTGCCCGTCCCCGAGCCCGGCGCCGGCGAGGTGCTGGTGCGCATCGAGTTCAGTGGGCTGTGCGGAACGGACATCCACGCCGCGCACGGCGACTGGCCCGCGAAGCCGGGACTGCCGTTCACGCCCGGGCACGAGGGCATCGGATTCGTGGAGAAGCTCGGCGCCGGGGTGAGCGCGCGTCAGGTCGGCGACCGGGTGGCGATTGCCTGGCTCGGCTCCGCGTGCGGGGCGTGCCGGTACTGCATCAGCGGCCGCGAGACGCTGTGCGAGAGGCAGGAGAACTCGGGTTACTCGGTGAACGGGACGTTCGCCGAGTACGCCGTCGTGCCGGCTGCCTTCGCCACGCTGGTCCCGGAGGGCGTCCCGTCGCGGGACGCGGCGCCGTTGACCTGCGCCGGTGTCACCACCTACAAGGCCGTCAAGGTCGCCGGTGTCGCGCCTGCGGAGTCGGTCGCGGTCTTCGGTATCGGCGGCCTCGGACACCTCGCGGTGCAGTACGCCCGCATCGCGGGTGGCTTCGTGACGGCCGTCGACATCGAGGACAGCAAGCTGGCGATGGCGACCGAGCTCGGGGCCGATCACGTCGTGAACGCAGCGACCGAGGACCCGGTCGCCGCGATCCAGGCCCGCGGTGGCGCCGATGTCGCGATCGCGCTCGCGGCGTCACCTGCGTCGTTCGACCAGGCGTTCCGTTCGCTGCGTCGAGGCGGGCGGTTGGTGTGTGTTGCGATGCCTGCCGACAACGGGGTGTTGAGCGTGCCGATCTTCGACGCGGTCATCGGCGGTAAGTCGATCATCGGGTCGATCGTGGGTACCCGTAACGATCTTGCCGACGTGTTCGCCCTGCATGCGGCAGGTCGTACGCGGGTGGTGGTCGTCGACCGCAAGCTCGACGAGGTCAACCAGTCGATCGCCGACGTCTCCTGCGGTGCGATCGCTGCCCGTGTGGTGTTTCAGCTGTGACGGCTCCAGCCGTGCCACCGGAGGCCGCAGCCGGCGTTCCGCCCGTGCGTGTCGGTGTGTTGCGCGAATCGACGGCGGGGGAGCGACGCGTCGCGCTGACGCCGGACGGCGTGACCCGGCTGCGCGGGATCGGGCTGGACGTGGCCGTCGAGGCCGCAGCCGGCGTGGGTGCCGGCTTCCCGGACGAGGCTTATGTCGCGGCCGGTGCGAGGATCGCCGCGAAGCAGGCGCTCTACGCCGAGTGCGACCTGCTGCTGTGCGTCCAACCGCCCGACGGCGACGGTGTCGCGTCGCTGCGGCAGGGCCAGGCGCTGGTCGGCCTGCTGGCGCCGTTGACCGACCTGGAACTCGTGCGGACCCTGGCCGAGGCGGGGGTGACCGCGATCAGCCTCGACGGCCTGCCCCGGACGTTGAGCAGCGCGCAGTCGATGGACGCCCTCACCTCCCAGGCGAACGTGGCCGGGTACAAGGCGGCGCTGGTGGCCGCCAATGCCTACGGCAGCTACTTCCCGATGCTGATGACCGCGGCGGGCACGGTACGACCGGCCAAGGTCCTCGTCCTCGGTGCGGGCGTGGCCGGGCTGCAGGCGATCGGCACCGCCCGGCGGCTCGGTGCGATCGTCACCGCCTACGACGTCCGCGATGCGGCCCGGGCCGACATCGCCTCCACCGGCGCGACGTTCCTGGATCTGCATCAGCCGGCAGCCCCGGCACCGTCGCCTGAGCGGACCGAGCCGGACGGCTACGCCCGCGCGCTGTCGGACGACGAACAACGCGCGCAGGCCGCTGCGATGGTGACGGCCATCGGGACCTTCGACGTCGTGATCACGACCGCGCAGGTCCCCGGCCGTCGACCGCCGCTGCTGGTCTCGGCCGCTGCCGTGGCGGCGATGCGCCCCGGAACGGTCATCGTCGACCTCGGAGCCGGGGAGCTCGGCGGCAACGTCGAGGGATCCAGACCCGACGACACGGTCGTCAGCGCCAACGGCGTGACGATCATCGGTGCGGGCCGCCTGCCCGCGTCGGTGCCGATGGCGGCGTCGACGGCGTACTCCCGCAACATCGCCGCGCTGCTGGCCCACCTGGTCCACGACGGCCGGCTCGAACTCGACACCGCCGACGAGGTCACCGCCGGCGTGTTGATCACCCGTGACGGCGCGATCGTCCACCCCGCAGCCGCCGCCCGCTCCCCGCTGGTCACCACCGGACAGGACACCCGATGACTCCGCTGCTCTTCGCCGACATCACGATCTTCGTGCTCAGCCTGCTCGTCGGGTTCGAGGTCATCACGAAGGTCCCAGCCACGCTGCACACCCCGCTGATGTCGGGTTCGAACGCCATCCACGGTGTCGTGGTGGTCGGGGTGATGGTGTTGGCCGCGTCCGCCGACTCGGCCCTCGGCTACGTCCTCGTACTCTTCGCTGCGGCCTTCGCGGCCATGAACGTCGTGGGCGGCTACGTCGTCACCGACCGGATGCTCGAGATGTTCAAGGCCCACCCCAAGCCGGCCCACCCCAAAGAGGCCCACTCCAAGGCGCCGGTGTCGCGATGACCGGCTTCGACACGACCGTGCATGTCGTCTACCTGGCCGCCGCGGTCTGCTTCATCCTCGGCCTGCACCGGATGACCTCGCCCGGCTCGGCCCGCTCGGGCAATCAGCTGTCCGCGGCCGGGATGGCCGCGGCCGTCGCGACGACGGTCGTCGTGCTGGGTCACGACCGCGTGATCACCGCGACCGGCGTGACCGTCCTGGTGATCGGGCTGGCCATCGGCGCCGCGGCCGGGCTGCTCACCGCTCGACGGGTCAAGATGACGGCGATGCCGCAACTGGTCAGCGTCTTCAACGCCGTCGGTGGCGGGGCGGCAGCCCTCATCGCGTTCAGCGACGCCATCGGTCACACCGGCTCGACGGCGCTCGCGCAGCAACCGGTGAGCACCACCCTGACCACGGTCCTGGACCTGCTCATCGGCGGGATCACGTTCTCGGGATCGCTGATCGCCGGCGGCAAGCTCGCCGGGATCATCGACGGCAAGCCCCTGACGTTCCCCGGCGGTCGGGCCCTGAACGCCCTGCTCGCCGTCGTCGCGGCCGGCTCGGCCGTCGTCTACACCGCCGGGCACGGCGGGGTGCCGCTGCTCTGCGTGCTCACGGTCGCGGCCCTCGGGCTGGGTGTGCTGGCCACGCTGCCCATCGGTGGCGCCGACATGCCGGTCGTCATCTCCCTGCTCAACGCGTTCACCGGAACGGCGGTGGCCATGGCCGGGTTCGTGATCGGCAGCACCCCGTTAATCATCGGCGGCGCCCTGGTCGGCGCGGCCGGCGCCATCCTCACCAGTCTGATGGCCACCGCGATGAACCGCTCGCTGATCAACATCATCGCCGGCGGCTTCGGCACCGGCGACGCCGCGGCAGGCGCACCGGTCGCGGCCGGCAACGCGTCGGTACGTGAGGTCACCGTCGACGACGCCGATCTCCAGCTCGCCTACGCCACCAGGGTCGTCATCGTCCCGGGCTACGGGCTCGCCGCCGCACAGGGCCAGCACGAACTCGTCGAGCTCGCCCAGGCACTGACCGATCACGGCGTCGACGTCAGCTACGGCATCCACCCCGTCGCCGGGCGGATGCCGGGGCACATGAATGTGCTGCTCGCCGAGGCCAACGCGCCCTATACGCAGCTCAAGGACCTCGACGAGATCAACCCGGTCTTCGCGAGCACCGACGTGGTGCTGGTGGTCGGCGCGAACGACGTCACCAACCCCGCGGCCCGCCGACCCGGCAACGCCGTGTCCGGCATGCCGATCCTCGACGTCGACAAGGCCAAGAGCGTCATCGTCATCAAACGCTCGCTCGGGCACGGTTACGCCGGCATCGACAACGAGCTCTACGCCAACCCCAAGACCGCCATGTTGTTCGGCGACGCGAAGGCCGAGTTGAGCGCACTGCTCACCGGGCTCCACGCCTACGTCGGCTGATGCTGCATCCATTGCTGAAGAAAGAAAAACCATGCTCTTCTCCTCGCCGTGCTGAGCTGGGTTTTCGAGCACCCGGCCCCGGTCGACTCGATGCCGCTGCGCCGCATCGAGCGCGAGACGCCGGTGCCCGGACCGGGCCAGGTACGCGTCCGGGTCAGTTGTTGCGGGGTGTGCCGCACCGACCTGCATCTCGTCGAGGGCGACCTGCAACCCCAGCACCACCTCGTGACGCCGGGCCACGAGGTCGTCGGCGTCGTCGACGCCCTGGGGTCGAACGCCGAACGCTTTGCGCTCGGAGACCGCATCGGCATCCCGTGGCTGGCGAGCACGGACGGCAGCTGCCCCCAGTGCCGCCGCGGCCAGGAGAATCTCTGCGACTCACCGCGCTTCACCGGGTGGAACCTCGATGGTGGCTATGCCGACCAGTGCGTGGTGGACGAGGCCTTCGCCTACCGGCTGCCCGCGGCATTGCCCGACGAGCAGGCTGCACCACTGTTGTGCGCCGGCATCATCGGTTACCGCTCGCTGTTGCGCAGCGAGGTCCGTCCGGGCCAGGCGCTCGGGATCTACGGCTTCGGCGGCAGCGCCCACCTGACCGCGCAGATCGCGCTGCACCTCGGGATGCGCGTGCACGTGCTGACCCGCGGGGAGCACAACCAGGCTCTCGCCCGGCAACTCGGGGTCGACTCCGTCGGTCCGGCCGACGGGGTTTCGCCCGAGCTGCTGGACGGCGCGATCCTGTTCGCCCCGGCCGGTGATCTCGTCCCGGTCGCGATGCGTGCTCTCGCCCCCGGCGGCACGCTTGCGGTAGCCGGGATCTGGCTGTCGGACATCCCGTCACTGGTCTACGGGACCGACCTGTTCCACGAGAAGAACCTGCGCAGCGTCACGGCCAACACCCGCGCGGACGGCGAGCAGTTCCTGGCCCTGGCGGCGCGCTTCGCCATCCGCGTCACCACCACCGCGTACCCGATGGCCGACGCCGGACAGGCTCTCGCCGACCTGGCCCACGGCCGGTTCGGGGGCGCCGCCGTCCTGCACAACGAGATACCGGGCTGAACCCGGTGAGCACCCAGGAGGCCCATGACGTAGGGCCCTACGGGCTTGCTCGGACCGCGATCAGGCTGGAGTCATGACACTCACCCAGAACGTCTCAGATGCCAAGCTCAAGACCGCGGTCCTCGACGAACTCGAGTGGTCGCCCGAGGTGAACGGCACGCACATCGGTGTGGCCGTCGACCGTGGCGCGGTGACGCTGTCCGGGGAGGTCGAGACCCTGCCCGAGCGCCGCCTGGCCGAGAAGGCCGCGATGCGCGTCCACGGCGTGACCGCGATCGCCGAGGAACTCACGGTGCGCAGCAACTGGGGCACTGCCAACGACACCGACATCGCCCGCGACGCCGGCCACGCTCTCGACAGCGCGGTCAACGTCCCGAGCACCGTC
>CAZZVT010000145.1:0-3382 GCA_964657545.1 uncultured Jatrophihabitantaceae bacterium | reverse complement strand
GTCCACTGGCAATTCGAGCGTGAGGCCGCGATGCAAGCCGTCCGCTACCTCAGGGGTGTCGACGGGATCGTGAACAACGTCGGCATCAAGCCGCAGGTATCGGCCGGAAATCTGAAGAACGTCATCGAGGCGGCCTACGTCCGTAACGCCCAGGTCGAGAGCCAGAACCTGAAGGTGACTGCCGACGGAACGGGCGCCGTGACCCTCGAGGGCCATGTGAACACCTGGGCAGAGCGCAAGCAGGCGGAGCACCTCGCCTGGTCCGCGCCGGGAGTCACTTCCGTCCACAACCTTCTGACCATCCGCATCTGAGGCTCCATCACCGATCGAGGAGACAGACACCATGACCACGTACGCGCCCACCCCCACCATCACCGCCCCGGTCGTCACGACACCCGCGGCGCCGACGATCTACGTCCGCCCCGGCTCGACCGGCTCGATCGTGCCGCTCAAGACGCGGTACGAGAACTTCATCGGCGGCGACTGGCGGGCACCGACGAAGCGGAACTACGCCGAGGACCTCGCGCCCGCGACCGGGCTGCCGATCGCCGAGTTCGCCCGGTCCACCGTCGAGGACATCGACCTGGCCGTCTCGGCCGCGTCGTCGGCGTTCACAGGCTGGGCCGCCACGACCACCACCGACCGCGCCGCGGTGCTCAACGCCATCGCCGACCGGCTCGAGGCACACCTCGAGTCGATCGCCGTACTGGAGTCGTGGGAGAACGGTAAGCCGGTGCGCGAGACGCTCGGTGCCGACATCCCGCTGGCGATCGATCACTTCCGTTACTTCGCAGCCGCTGTCCGCACCCAGCAGGGACACATCGCGAAGCTGTCGGCCGACCTCGTGTCGTACCACTTCTACGAGCCGATCGGCGTGGTCGCGCAGATCATCCCGTGGAACTTCCCGATCCTGATGGCTGCCTGGAAGCTGGCCCCCGCGCTCGCGGCGGGCAACACCGTGGTGCTCAAGCCGGCCAGCGCCACCCCGATCTCGATCCTGTACGTCATGGAGCTGATCGCCGACCTGCTCCCGGCCGGGGTGATCAACGTCGTCAACGGCAGCGGCGCCGCGCTGGGTCGCCCGCTGGTGGAGCACGACGGCGTCGGGAAGGTCGCGTTCACCGGCTCGACGGCCACCGGCCGCGAGATCATGGGTTATGCGATCAAGAACATCATCCCGTCGACGATGGAGCTGGGCGGCAAGTCGCCGAACGTCTTCTTCGACGACGTCGCGCGGGTGAAGGACGACTTCTACGCCAAGGCTGTCGAGGGCTTCACCATGTTCGCGTTGAACAAGGGCGAGATCTGCTCGTGCCCGTCGCGGGCGCTGCTGCAGGACGGCCTGATGTCCGGCGGCTTCCTGGACGACGCCGTCGACCGTGTCGAGCGCATCACCGTCGGCGACCCGCTCGACACGTCCACCGAGATGGGTCCGCAGAACAGCCTCGACCAGGTGCAGAAGATCTCCGCCTACCTCGAACTCGGGCCGCAGGAGGGCGCGAAGGTGCTCACCGGTGGTGCCGTGGCCGAGATGCCCGGCGACCTCGCCGGCGGCTACTTCATCCAGCCGACCGTCTTCCGGGGCACGAACGACATGCGGGTGTTCCAGGAGGAGATCTTCGGCCCCGTCGTCACCGTCGCGTCGTTCTCCGACTACGACCAGGCGATCGGCATCGCCAACGACACCATCTACGGGCTGGGTTCCGGTGTGTGGAGCCGCGACACCGACGTCACCTACCGGGCCAGTCAGGACATCAAGGCCGGACGCGTCTGGGTCAACACCTACAACCAGTACCCGGCCGGCGCCGGCTTCGGCGGTTACAAGCAGTCCGGGTACGGCCGCGAGACCGACCAGCAGACCCTGAACAACTACCAGGAGGTCAAGAACGTGCTCGCCAACCACGACCCCAAACCGCTGGGCTTCTTCGCCTGATCCGTACCGCCGTACCGCCGCCCAGCCGAATCACAGCTGAGAAGTCGGACATCGCTCATGGTTCGCAGAGCGAGTTCTGGTAGACCTGGATCGGTTGCGACACTGCCAACCCGAACGTCGGTGGCGCACTCTGAACCATCGGTTCGAAGGCCGGATCGTGTCACGATTCCCCCCTTGGATCTGGTGTGTTTTGACCTCCTCTCGGCGATATATCCGTGATCGACACCGGCGCTCGCTTTCTCGCGGTGGCGCCGACGCCAGGGCCGTTCGTTGACGAGCCTGACCGCGGGTGGATCGGTCGCCGTGGCCGACCGGGGCAGTGACTACGCCACACTGGGTCGCCGGATCAGATCCGCAGGACTGCTACGCAGAAGACCCGGTTCCTATGCCGTGCGGATCACGGCGACGTTCGGGTTGTATGCCGCAACGTGGGCTGCGATCGTCCGGGTCGGCGATTCGTGGTGGCAGTGCGTCACCGCAGCGGTACTGGGGGTCGTCTTCACGCAGATGGCCTTTCTCGGTCACGACGGCGGCCATCAGCAGATCTTTGTCAGCCGCCGGGCGAATGATCTGTTCGGACAGTTGGTCGGCAACCTGCTGATCGGTCTCAGCTACGGCTGGTGGATCGGTAAGCACAACCGGCACCACGCCAACCCGAACAAGGAAGATCATGACCCTGACATCGGCGATGGCGTGTTGGCGTTCACCACGGCCCAGGTCGCGTCCCGCACCGGACGGCTCGGCCGCGCGATCACTCGCCGGCAGGCGTGGCTGTTCTTCCCGCTTCTCACCCTGGAGGGGGTGAACCTTCATCTGGCCAGCCTCGCCTCGCTGCGCCGCGGCGCCGAACGGCGCGTGCGCGGCAGCAACCGCCGAATCGAGCTGTGTTTGCTGACGGCGCACGCGGTCGTCTACCTCGCCGCGGTGCTGCTGATCATGTCGCCGTGGACGGCGCTGGTTTTCGTTGCCGTCCACCAGGGTGTGTGGGGGCTGTACATGGGCTGTTCGTTCGCCCCCAACCACAAGGGCATGCTGATCATCGGCCCGGACGAGAATGTCGACTACCTGCGCCGCCAGGTCCTCACCTCCCGCAACGTGCGTGGCGGCTGGTTCACCGATCTGCTGCTCGGCGGCCTGAACTACCAGATCGAGCATCACCTGTTCCCGAACATGCCACGTGCCTCGCTGCGCACGGCGCAGCGACTCGTCCGCGCGCACTGCGCCGAACTGCACATCACGTACTGCGAGACGTCCCTGATCGGGTCCTACGTCGCCGCCCTGCGCCACCTGAACGCGTTGGCCAGCCGTTGCGTACCGGCCCGTCGATGACACCTCAGACATGATCGCGTTCCGAACTGACGTCGCGCCGTGGAGTCTGCCGTTCTTCGGGTGTGTCGCGCCAAGACGCAGGTCAGTGATTCCAGGGTGTATGACGCTCGTAATACATGG
>CAZZVT010000144.1:0-8973 GCA_964657545.1 uncultured Jatrophihabitantaceae bacterium | reverse complement strand
CCCGAGCACGACGGCATCGACCCCGACCGGCTCGACGTTTCCGTCCGCGGCGGCCGGGTCGGGCGCGCAGTACTACGTGTCGCTCGGGGACTCCTACGCCGCCGGTTACCAGGGCACCTCCCGCGGCAAGGGCAGGACGACGACCGACGGATTCGCCTACCAGCTGGTCACGAGGGCCAGGGCGAAGGGCTACGGCTACACCCTCGTCAACTTCGGCTGCGGCGGCGCGACCACGCAGTCGATGCTGTCGTCGCCGGGCTGTGCCACCGACCAGTACGGCCCCGGCGCGCCGCACTACTCGACGACACAGACGGCAGCCGCTGTGGCTTTCCTGAAGGCGCATCGCGGGCACATCGCGCTCGTCACCGTGTCGATCGGCGGCAACGACGTCATCCCCTGCGGCATCCGCAGCGACGCCCTGAGCTGCCTGTCGACCAGTATCAGCAGCGCCCGCAGCAATCTGGACTCGATCCTGTCGCAGGTCCGGGCCGCTGCCGGCGCGAGCACACGCATCGTCGGCACCACCTATCCCGACGTCCTGCTCGGCAACCTGCTGTCGACGAACGCGACCCTGCGGTCACTGGCCCCGCTGTCGGTGACCGCGTTCAAGTCGTTCATCAATCCGCAGCTGCAACAGGCGTACGAGGCGGTCGGTGGACGCTTCGTCGACGTCACCGCCGCCTTCGGAAGTTACGGGTCCCTGACGCAGACGACCGCGCTCGCGCCGTACGGCACGATCCCGGTGCCGGTCGCCAAGATCTGCACGTTGACCGACTACTGCGAGTTCCAGGACATCCACCCTCGCACGGCCGGGTACGCGATCATCGCCGACCTGGTCACGGCCACGCTGCCACGCCGATGACCGGCGGCTACCGGGCCTGGAACGGGTCGGCGCGCACCATGGCGCTCGGCGTCGACGCGGCGGTGCAGGCGGCGATGACCGCCGATGCCGGCGCCTTCGACGAGGCCGTCGCCGACCTGCACCGGACCGATCGCGAGCAGCTGCTCGTGCTGCTCGGCACCGCGACCCTCGACCTGCTCGAACGCGCCGCCCCCGACGGCCTCGACGCCGAGGAGGCCGAACGCGTGCTGCGGGGAAGCCTTCAGATGGCCGCACCCTGGTACGACGGACTCGACGGCAGCGCGCTGCTGTTCGCGTTCACCGCGGCCGTCGGCATCGCGGAACCCGACACCGACCCCGACTCCGACTCCGACGAGTCGGCCCCGCGCCCGGCCCCCGACGCGGTGCTGGCGCACGGGCTGCTGCTGGTGGCCCACCTGACGACGACCACCGGGACGCCGCCGCACGAGGTGCTCGATCATGCGTTGGCTGAGCTGCGGCGGGCGCAGACCGTCGAACTGCCCTGACCGACGGTAGTTTCCTCTCTGTGCAGACCGTCTCGCTGACCATCGATCAGTCCTGGGGTCTCGCCGGTGTGCTGATGGGCAGTGGCGTGGCGCTGGCCGCCGTACCCGACGCGCGGGCCCGCACCGTCGGTGCGTTCGCCCGCGAGATCTCGATCATCGGCTTCCTGTACGGGTTGTGGCAGTACGTCGGCGGCCTGGCCGCAGCCGGCACGACCGGCGCGTTCGCCCACGCCCGCACCATCGAGCGGATCGAGCACGATCTGCATCTGCCGTCCGAGCGCTGGACGCAGCACCTGGTGCTCGGGCATCCCCTGGTCGTGCAGGCCGCGAACCTCTACTACGCCACCATGCACTTCACCGGCATGCTGCTGTTCCTGCTCTGGCTGTTCGTCCGACACCGCGACCGCTACCGCCCGATCCGCCAGGTCATGGCCTGGACGACGCTGGCCTGCCTGCTCGTCCAGCTCATCCCGGTCGCTCCCCCGCGCATGCTGGACAACGGCATCGTCGACACCGGGCTGCTCTACAACCAGTCGGTTTACGGCAACGGCCTGGCCGCCGATCAACTGTCCTCGATGCCGTCGGTGCACGTCGCCTGGGCGGTGCTCGTGGGGTGGTACGTGTGGCGGGTCAGCCCGAGCCGGTGGCGCTGGATCGGCCCTGCGCACGCCGTCCTCACGGTGCTCATCGTCGTCGTCACGGGCAATCACTACTGGCTCGACGGGATCGTCGCCGCGACCCTGCTCGCGCTCTGCGCCTGGGGTGTGGCCGGGGTGCACGCGGTCTGGCAGATCCTGCGTGCGCGCCTCACCCCACGGTGGACGAGCCGACCGACAACCGCTCCGCCGACCTCGGATCCGGGTAGGCCTCTGGTCGGCAACGCATCGGGAAAGGACTCGGCGTGAACACGAACCAGCTCGAGAAGATCAGGTCCGGACGCGGTTTCTTCGCCGCCCTCGATCAGAGCGGCGGTAGCACCCCCAAGGCGCTGGCCGAGTACGGCATCGACGAGAGCCGCTACGGCAACGACGAGCAGATGTTCGACCTCGTCCACGAGATGCGCACCCGCATCGTCACCGATCCGTCCTTCGACGGTGAGCACGTGCTGGCCGCGATCCTGTTCGAGCAGACCATGGACCGCGAGGTGCACGGCGTGCCGACCGGCCGCTACCTGTGGGACGACAAGCAGATCGTGCCGTTCCTGAAGGTCGATAAGGGCCTGGCCGACGAGGCGCACGGCGTCCAGCTGATGAAGCCGATCGACACCCTCGACGAGCTGCTCGAACGGGCGAACTCCCACGGCATGTTCGGCACGAAGATGCGCTCGGTCATCAAGGATGCCGACCCCGACGGCGTGACCGCGATCGCCGACCAGCAGTTCGAGGTCGGGGCCCGCATCTCGGCCGCCGGGTTGGTGCCGATCCTGGAGCCCGAGGTCAGCATCACCAGCCCGCACAAGGCCGAAGCCGAGGCATTGCTGCACGACGCGCTGCGCACCCGCGTCGATGCGCTGCCCGACGACGCGGTGATCATGCTCAAACTGACCATCCCGACACAGACCGGTCTGTACGCCGACCTCGCTGCCGACCCGCGAGTGCTGCAGGTGCTCGCGCTGTCCGGCGGCTACGACCGCGACGACGCCTGCGCCAGACTCGTCGAGGACCACAGCATGATCGCCAGCTTCTCGCGCGCCCTGCTCGAGGGGCTGTCGGACGGTCAGTCCGACAGCCAGTTCAGCGCCACGCTCGGCGCGTCGGTCCGCCAGATCTTCGCCGCCTCGGTGCAGAAGGTGACGCAGGACTGAGCGTCAGCCCTCGGCCAGTTCCTTGAGCGTCAACAGCTGACGACGCGCCATCACGAGGTCACCCATCGACACGGCGGGAGCCAGCCAGCGTCGGCGTGCCATGACGATCTTGAGCAGCAGCCGCGTGGCATCGGCCTGCGGCACGAGGACGTACGACATCACCGCCCCGAAGATCTCGCCGGTCAGGTGCTCGCCCGGCATCACCGACAGCACCCGGCCGACCGGCCGACCGGCGGTGGCCGTGAAGCTCTCGCCCGGCGCCGGGTCGGGCAGCGCGCGCAGCTGACGCGGCGAACGCCGTCCCAGGTTGTCGATCCAGTCGTAGGAGTACGGCGCGAGCCGGATCTGCGTCAGCCACGGCCACACCCGCGCCGGCGCCGCGCGCACGGTGACACCGCGCCACGCCTGCAGCACCGGCGCGCGGACGAGGTCGTCACACGGGTACCGGCGCGCGACCTCGGCATCGGTCACACCCCACCGGTCACCCAGCATCTCCCGATGCTAGCCCGGTGCCGGCTCGCACGACTCGTCTGCAATGCATGCCCATCTCCAGGTCGGCAGGTCGTGGCCGGACCAGAATTGGATCGCACCGGGGGGCAGGGAACTGAGCACCCCGTCGAACTCCGAAGCAACGACGAAACGGCGGACCGCGCGGGCGACATCGGGTATGGCCGAGTCGGGGGCGGAGTTGTGCCTGCGGCGTAGGGAGCGCACCTCATCGGCAAGGTGAATCGGGTCTTCGAACGGGCGCTGCTCCTGTTCGATGTCCCAGTCGTGGACGTACAACGCGCGCAGCGCGACTGGCAGTGTGTCGGCGAAGCGCAACGATTCCTGCACGCCGATTCGGCGACGGAACACGCGCAGCACGCCCTCGAGCACCGTGAACGCCTGGTTCGTCGTCGACAGCGCCGCTTCCTCACGGACAGCTTCGAGCACATCGAGGAAGGTCTGCGTCGCGATGCTGTAGGCGAAGGGATAGGGCACGGTCTCAGCGCCCCACGTACTCGACGACCACACCGTCCGGGTGGCGCACGATCGCCCGTCGACCGTTCGGGGTACTCGTCGCGGGAGCGACCACGCTCGCGCCGAGTGCCTGTACCTCGGCCAGTTGCGCGTCGAGGTCGTCGGTCGTGAGGGTTGCGGCGACGTTGGCGAGGCGATCGCCGTCCTCGCCCGGGGCGGCGAAGAGCAGGAACGACCCGATCGAGGCCAGAGCTGCCGAACCGAAGCTGAACCGGCGTGCCGTCATCTTTTCCAGACCCTCGTAGAACGGCACCGCCGCCTCGAGATCGTCCACTCTCACGCGTGCGACGACGCCTGTGATCGCCATAGGCAGATAATCTCAGATGCGGACGACGAGCGGGACGGTCCCCCGCCAGCCGGGCGATCACTCGACGAGACGCCTACCGAACCTGACGCGCGCAGTTGCCGGTCGTCCGGAACCACGGCTCATTGTGGGCTCACTGTGGCGTCGCCTGCGCGGATAGCGTGGCTGCGCGGGTCCCAGCTCGGATTTCAACGACGAGCTGGGACTCGCCCGTCACGGATCAACGGCCGGTGCTCAGCCGAAGAACACCTCGGCCTCGACGTAGCGCTCGTGGCTGACGAGCTTCAGCTCGGAGGTTGCATCGGCCAGCGGCACCCGCACGATGTTCGTGCCGGACAGCGCAACCATCTTTCCCCAGTCGCCGTCGGTGGCGGCGTCGACGGCATGCAGGCCGAAACGGGTGGCCAGTTCACGGTCGAACGCCGTCGGGGTACCGCCGCGCTGGATGTGCCCGAGCACCGTGGTGCGGGCCTCCTTGCCGGTGCGCTTCTCGATCTCGTTGGCCAGCCACTCGCCGATGCCGCCGAGCCTGGCGTGGCCGAAGGCGTCGAGCCCCTTCTGGAGCACGGCCTCGCCACCGTCGGCCGGCAGCGCCCCCTCGGCCACCACGACGATGGGCGCGTAGTGGGCCTGGAAACGGGATTCGACGTAGGCGCACACCCGCTCGATCGAGAACGGGAACTCGGGAATCAGGATGACGTTGGCGCCACCGGCCATCCCGGCGTGCAGGGCGATCCAGCCCGCATGGCGACCCATGACCTCGACGATCAGCGCACGGTGGTGCGACTCGGCCGTCGTGTGCAGCCGGTCGATGGCCTCCATCGCGATGTTGACGGCGGTGTCGAAGCCGAACGTGTAGTCGGTGGCGTTGAGATCGTTGTCGATCGTCTTCGGCACGCCGATGACGTTCACGCCACGCTCGTGCAGCCTGCCCGCGACCCCGAGGGTGTCCTCGCCCCCGATGGCGATCAGCGCGTCGATGCCGAGACCGTGCAGGTTCTCGACGACCCGATCGACCCCGCCGTCGACGGCGAAGGGGTTGGTGCGCGACGAGCCGAGGATCGTGCCGCCGCGGGGCAGGATGCCGCGAACCTCCGGGATACCCAAGGGCATGGTGGTGTTCTCGAGCGGACCGCGCCATCCGTCGCGGAAACCGACGAACTCGTGGCCGTGGACTCCTGCGCCCTTGCGCACGACCGCCCTGATCACGGCGTTCAACCCCGGGCAGTCGCCGCCACCCGTCAACACACCTATCCGCATGTCCCGACCTTAGGTGCCCAGCGCTCGCCAGCGTGCGAGGTTGTGCCTGGCGTCGGCCAGGGCGTCGTGCTGGTCGGGCGGGGCCGCCGGCAACGGCGGTGAGCCGGCGTCCTCGTAGCGCTGTCGCAGTTCGTGGGTGAAGCGCGGTATCACCCGGGGCAGCGCACGCATGTCACCCCACAACTGGCACAGCACCACGTGGTCGTAGGCGGACATCCAGGCCCACAGCTCGACCGGCTCGCCCGGTTCCGTCAGGAAGGCCAGCAGGTCGTCGCGGATACGCTCGCGCGAGCGCCACGCCCGGTCGGCCGGCGACGGCAGCTTGTCGAGCACGTTGCGACGGACCCAGTCGATCGCGCGCGACGGGTCGAACTCGGTCGAGACCGCGTAGAACTCACGGCCGTCCTCGGCGACGACGCCGATGGAGACCAGCTCGATGGTGCTGCCGTCCTCGATGAACTCGCAGTCGTAGAAGTACCGCACGCAGGTCAGGACGCCCGGGAGTCCGGGTAGCGATCGCCGAGCTCGCGCACCGAGGCGGCGGCGCGCTCGCGCGCGCCGAAGGACTCGTCGCCGCCCTGCGCCTTCTTCACGTTGGCGGCGTACTGGTCGACGTACTCCTGGCCGGACAGCTGCATCAGCTCGTACATGATCTCGTCGGTCATCGAGCGCTCGACGAAGCGATCACCGACCATGCCCTCGTAGCGGGTGAAGTCGAGCGGCTTGCCGATGACCACTCCGGGGCGCGGGCGCAGCTTCGGGAACAGCCGTCCGGGCGGCTGGATCGTGCGGGTGTCGACCATGGCGCACGGGATGACGACCGCGCCGGACTCGAGCGCCATGCGGGCCACGCCGGTCTTGCCGCGGTACAGCCGGCCGTCGGGCGACCGGGTGCCCTCGGGGTAGATGCCGAGCAGGTTGGGCCCCGATCCGAGCACCCGCACGCCGGTGTTCAGCGCCGCTCGCGAGGCATCGGAGTCCGAGCGGTCGATGGGCACCTGGCCGACCCCGGCGAAGAACATCCGGGACAGGAATCCCTTGACGCCGGGGGTCGTGAAGTACTCGGCCTTGGCCAGGAAGGTGACCTTGCGCGGGGCGAGCAGAGGCAGGAAGAAGGAGTCGCAGAACGACAGGTGATTGCTGGCCAGGATGGCCGGCCGGTCGGTCGGGATGTTCTCGCGGCCCTCGATCCAGGGTCGCCACAGCAGGCGGAGCAACGGCCCGATCATGACGAACTTGGCCAACCAGAATCCCATGGACTACCCGGTCTCCTCCTCGAGCGCAGCGCCCGGAATCCCGGGCGGAGATGACGCCGAGCGTAGTGCTGCCACTGGTCGGGCACCAAGTTCTCGACAGCTCGCCGGACCGCTCTCGCCGATGCCCGCGCGGCCAGGCATGATGGGAGGGCGCAGCGCAGGAGGTAGGACCGTTGGCAGCCACCGCAGACCCGACCGCCGATCACGAGCCGTTCTCGTCCGACGGCGGGCTTGTCGACGGCCGACGCATCGGCGTCGTCGTCAGCCACGGCTTCACCGGCACCCCGGCCAGCATGCGGCCGTGGGCGCAGCACCTGGCCGACGCCGGATACAGCGTCCGGCTCCCGCTGCTGCCCGGGCACGGCGGCACCTGGCAGCAGACCAACCGCACCCGCTGGCCGCAGTGGTACGGCGCGATCGAGGACGCGTACCTCGACCTCGCGCGGACCTGCGACACGGTGTTCGCCTGCGGGTTGTCGATGGGCGGCACGCTGGTCACCCGGCTCGCCGAGCAGTACCCCGAGGGCATCGCCGGGCTGGTGCTCGTGAACCCCGCCTTCGGCACGCAGCGCTTCGACGCGAAGCTCGCGCCCTACATCGCGTGGGCGGTCCGCTCACGACCCGCGATCGGCGGTGACATCAAGAAACCGGGCGTGGTGGAGGAGGCCGCCGACCGCACCCCGGTGATCGCGTTCGCCTCGCTGTACAAGCTCTGGAAGCGCACGGTCACCGACCTCCCCGCGGTGCGAGCGCCGATCCTGCTCTACCGCTCGCGCGAGGACCACGTCGTCGACCCGCTGTCTGCGCAGCTGCTCACGCGGCACGCGGTGAACACGACCGTCCGCGAGGTGCTCCTCGAGAACAGTTACCACGTCGCCACGCTCGACAACGATGCGCCGCTGATCTTCGACGGCAGCGTCGAGTTCATCCGCTCGCTCACTGCCGGGGTGATCCGGTGACCTCTCACGAGCTGCCCGGGCCGCACGAGCGGCTCGACAACGGCTTACGCGCCCTCGCCTACGTGCCGCTGACCGACGTCGACGCGCAGGTGGGCCGCCAGCTGCTGGCCGCGCTGGCGCGGGCACGGATCGCGGCCTACCTCGACGAACTCGAGGCCGCCGATCACCGTCGGCTGTTCGTCGCGGCCGAGGAACGCGTCGACGCACGCACGATCGTCCGGGCCGCCGTGCGCGCCCTGGGCTCGTCCGCCGCCGACGTGCCCGAATCCCCCGTGTCGCTGTCCGAGGCCGGCGATCCGCTCGTCGGGCTCGACACCGACGCGATCTTCGCCGAGCTCGTCGCCGACTGGCACGTCGACACCCACGCCGCGATCCGGCAGGCCGAGCGCGACCTGACCCGCGAGGACTCCGACTGGCGCGCGCGGCTGGCCCAGCCCGCCGCCGCAGCCGAACCCGAGTGGCTCGACGACGACCACTACGTCCCGCCGCCCCCGCCGCCACTGCCCCGACTCTCGCTGCCCGCGGTGCTGGGCATCCTGGTGCTGGTGTTCGCGATCTTCCTGCTGGCGGCCGGCACCGTCGTCGGGCTGCCCGACAACATCGCGCGGGTATTCGGCATCGCCGGGCTGCTGGTCGGCGTCGGGATACTGCTGACACGGGTGCGCGACTTCCACCGCGACGAGGACGATGACGGCGCGGCGCTCTGATCCTCTGCGCTGTTGTCCCCGGCCGTCGCCCTACCCGGGCAGCGTCAACGCGAGGACCCCGTCAACCACCGACCCGACCGTGATCCGGGCGTCGACGAAGACGCCCGGCGCGGCAGCGGCATGGCCGTCCTGCAGGTCCACTGCCACACCCGGCCCGGCTCCCTCGACACAGACCATGGCCGGCGGCGCCGCGGGGTCGACCTCGCGAATCGCCCGCCGCACCTGCTCGAGCTGAGCCCGCTGCTGCGCTCCGTCTCCCGTCAGGCGAGCACCGACGAGCGCGAAGGGGCTG
>CAZZVT010000143.1:0-9048 GCA_964657545.1 uncultured Jatrophihabitantaceae bacterium | reverse complement strand
CTCCCACGAGATCAACGACAAGCTCTACACGACGTCGGCCGACGCACTGACGTACGGCGCTGCCAGCTCGGCCGAAGGGACGAAGGCGGCCCGGTAGCCCTCGACGGCCTCGAGCACGGTGGCCGGGCTGACGTGGTAGTTCGCCGCGAAGCGCAGCCCCTTGGCGCCGGCGACCTGCGCGCTCTCACCGCCGCTGCTGCCCAGGATCCACAACTGGAGGGCGGCGCCCTCGCCGGGGACGACGTGCGCATCCGCCCCCTCGGGTGAGCGGTAGGTGCCGGCGAGCAGCGCCAGCACGTCGTCGACCTGCTCGCCGTAGTCCTGCGGTTGCGCCCCGGGCAGCTGCAGCAATGTCCTCTGCAGAGCGAAGCGCGGCGATCCGAGCAGGTGGGCGACGGAGAAACGCGGCGGGATACGCAATCCGTTCGGGGCCCGCCCGTCGACGACGCCAGCGCCGGCACCCACGAGCGCAGGCTGCCTCGACGTCTTCGCCCGGCCACCCGAGCGGCCCAGGCCGACATCGAATCGGCCCGGATACAGCGCGTCGAGCAGGCCGAACTCCTCGACCGTCGACAGCGCGGTGCGATGGCCCATCTGCACGGCTCCCGCACCGAGCCGAATGCTCGACGTCGCACCCGCGGTCAGGGCGAGCAGCACCGACGGCGACGTGCCGGCAAGACCGGGATTGAGGTGGTGTTCGGCGAACCAGTAGCGGGCGTAGCCGAAGCGTTCGGCCTGCTTCGCGAGGTCGATGCTGTTGCGCAGCGCCTGGGGCGCGTCGGAGCCGGACGAGATCGGCACGAGGTCGAGCACGGCGAGCGGTGTGTTGGTCATGTCGAACCTCCGTCAGTTCCGCAACGTCACGATGCGACCGCCGACGACGCCGCACCGGCGTCGAGCGGGGCGAGGCCGAGGTGGTCTCGCAGCGTGCTGCCCTCGTAGTCGGCGCGGAACACGCCGCGTTCCTGCAGCAGCGGGACGACCTGGTCGACGAACGGGTCGAGCCCGTCCGGGGTGATATGCGGGACGAGGATGAAGCCGTCGCTGGCGTCCTGCTGCACGAGGTCGTTGATCGCTGTGGCGACCGTGTCGGCACTGCCCACGAAGGACTGCCGGCCGGTGGTCTCGATGACCACCTCGCGGGCAGTGAGGTTGCCGGCCTCGGCCTTCGCCCGCCACTCGTTCGCGAGAGCAACGGGATCCTTGGCGAACTGGCGCGCGCTGGCCCGGCCCTGGGAGATGAGGTCGTCGCCCAGCACCGGATCGAAGGCCGGCAACGGACCGTCGACGTCGAAGTCCGACAGATCGGTGTTCCACAGCTGCTCAAGCAGCTTGATCGCGGTCTGCGGCGAGACCTGGGCCCGGCGCACTTCACGAGCCAGCTCCTGCGCGTCGTCGTCGGTGTCGCCGAGCACGAAGGTCGCGGCGGGCAGGATGAGAAGCTGTTCGCGCGTGCGCCCGAACTTCGGCAGCCGGCCCTTGACGTCGGCGTAGAACGCCTGGCCCTCGGCCAGCGTCGAGTGCCGGGTGAAGATCGCGTCGGCGCTGGCTGCGGCGAAGTCGCGGCCCTCCGGCGAGTCGCCGGCCTGGAAGATCACCGGACGACCCTGCGGGCTGCGCGGGACGTTGAACTGCCCGGCGATGTCGAAGAAGGCGTCGTGGTGCTCGAACGCGCCCGGTCGCGGCGCGTCGAGGAACTGACCGCTGTGCCGGTCGGCGATGATCTCGTCGCCGTGCCAGGAGTCGAAGAGCTCGAACGTCGCCTGCAGGAAGGTCCTGGCTCGCTCGTAGCGGTCGCTCTGGGCCAGGTAACCGCCGCGACGGAAGTTCTCGCCGGTGAACGCATCCCAGCTGGTGACGACATTCCAGGCGGCCCGGCCACCGGACAGATGGTCGAGGGTGGCGAACTGGCGGGCCACCTCGTAGGGCTCGTTGAACGTCGAGTTGATGGTGCCGGTGAGCCCGAGCTTGTCTGTGACGGCGGCGAGCGCGGCCAGGACCGTGAAGGTGTCCGGTCGTCCGACGACGTCGAGATCGTAGATCCGCCCGTTCTGCTCGCGCAGCCGCAGACCCTCGGCCAGGAACAGGAAGTCGAACTTGCCCCGTTCGGCCGACTGCGCGAACCGTCGGAACGAGTCGAACTCGATGTGGCTGCCCGCGGCCGGGTCGCTCCACACCGTCGTGTTGTTGACGCCCGGGAAGTGCGCGGCGAGGTGCAGCTGCTTGATCGGCTTGCTCATGTCGGTGCCCTTCGGCCGGCGGGTCAGACGGTGGCGTAGCGGTTGGCGGGACGCGGCAGGCCGAGCAGCCCGCGCAGTGTTCCCGTCCCCGCGCCGGTCGGGTAGGCGGTGCGGAACAGGCCGCGACGGCGCAGCTCCGGAACCAGCGCGCGGGTGATCTGCTCGAGGTCGTGAGGCAGCGCGGCCGGTCGCAGCCGATACCCGGTGAGGCCGGCGCCCTGCCATTCGGCCAGCAGGTCGGCGAGCTGCGCCGCGGTGCCGACGAAGATCTCGGCGTCGCTGGCGTATACGGCGCCGGCCAGGGCGTCGAGGCGTTCGAGCCGGTCGCGGGCTGCTTGTTCGGAGTCGTCCAGCACGACGGCGAGGTCTCCGAACACGTGCAGCGGGTCCTCGCCCCGTCCGGCTGCCTGCTGTTCGGTGCGGATCTCGGTGACGATCGCGGCGGCCTGCTCGGCGTCGTGCGGCGTGACGAACCCGACGTCGGCGGCTCGGGCGATCAGGCGGTACGGCGCGCTGGCGTGGCCCAGGGCAGCGACGACCGGTTGGCCCTGCGGCGGCCGCGGCGTGATCGACGGGCCCTTGACCGAGAACCAGCGACCCTCGAAGTCGACGTAGTGCAGCTTGTCGCGGTCGACGAACCGCCCGGTGGCGACGTCGCGGATCTCGGCACCGTCCTCCCAGCTGTCCCAGAGCCGACGCAGTACCTCGACGTAGTCGGCGGCCTCGTCGAAGCGATCGGTGCGCCGGGCGGGCGCCTCGCGGCGACCGACGTGGGCGGCGGCGTCGTGGCGAGCGCTGGCCTGCACCCGGACGCCGGCGCGCCCGCCGCTGACGTAGTCCAGCGTGGCGATCGCCTTCGACAGGTGGAACGGTTCGGTGTGCGTCACACTCGCGGTGGGCAGGAAACCGATGTCTGCCACCACGGGCGCGACCCGGGCCGCGAGCAGCACTGCGTCGAGCCGTCCACGGACCCGGTCGGTGCGGTCGTCGGCGGTGAACCGGTCCTCGGACTGCAGGTTCAGCGCGTCCTCGAACGTCACGAGGTCCAGCGACCCACGCCGGGCTTCCTGGGCCAGGTCGATCCAGTACGCGGCGTCGAACAGCTCGCGCGGCCGGGCTTGCGGCTCGCGCCAGGCTGCGGGGTGCCAGCCTGCGCCGTCGAGCGCCACGGCAAGGTGCAGCTGGGTCGGGGTGTCGGGCACGAGGTCCCCCTCATCGCTGGCCGGCAGTGGTCGGACGGTCCTTCAGGCTGCAACGGAATGAACGTTACGACTATTTCGCTAGGCAAGGATGTGCAAGTGACGAACGACGAACGCCTGTCTGCCGATCCGCACACGCTCGAGGTCCGCGAGGTGGCGTGGGACGAGCCGACCGCCGTCGCCCTGCGCGCGGCGATGACGGCCGAGGTGCTGCCGCGCTACGCCGACCGGAGCGAGACCATGCCCCGCCCGGCGCAGATGGAGGTCGACCCGCTCGAAGCCGTCTACACGGCAGTCGCCTACCTCGGCGACCGGGGTGTCGGGCACATCGCCCTGCGCCGCGTCCCCGGCGGCCTGTTCCCCACCGCGCTGGAGATCAAGCGGACGTTCGTCGACCCAGCGGTGCGGGGTCGGGGCGTCGGGCGGCTGCTGTTGGACGCCGTCGAGCAGGCGGCCCGTAGGGCGGGCGCACGGCGGGTGGTGCTGCAGACCGGCGACCGGCAACCCGAGGCCGCGGCCCTCTACACCCGCGCGGGCTACACCCGGATCCCGATCTTCGGGCTCTATCTGGCGCTGCCGTACTCGCTGTGCTTCGAGAAGGTGCTGGTGGGTGGCGACGATGAGTGACGACCTGCTCGGCCCGCCGAGATTCCACTGGTTCCTGCCCACCGGCGGTGACGGGCGCAGCCTGTCGTCCGGCGTCCACGGCCTGGGCATCGGGGGGTCCTCCGCCCGGTCCGCTCGGCGGCCGGGGACGCTCGACTACCTGACCCAGGTCGCCCGGGCGGCCGACTCGCTCGGCTACGAGGCCGTCCTCACCCCGACCGGCGCGCACTGCGGCGACGCCTGGGTCGTCACCGCGGCGCTCATCGCGGCCACCCGACGGCTGAAGTTCCTCGTCGCGTTCCGCCCGGGGCTGATCGAACCCGCGCTGGCCGCGCACATGGCTGCCACCTTCCAGCACCTGTCCGGGGGCCGGTTGCTGCTCAACGTCGTCACCGGCAGCAGCAGTGCCGAGCAGCGCGGCTACGGCGACCGGGCCGAGCACGACACCCGTTACGCTCGCGCCGAGGAGTTCCTGCAGGTGGTGCGACGATCCTGGGCCGGTGAGCAGTTCGATCATCACGGCTGGTTCTACGAGCTCGAGGGCGCGCTGCTGCGCGAGCCGCCCGACCCGGTTCCGGAGGTGTACCTCGGTGGTTCGTCGGACGCCGCGCTGCCGGTGGCGGCGCGGGCGGCCGACTGCTATCTGACGTGGGGCGAACCACCGGCTCTCGTCGCCGAGAAGGTTCAGCGGGTCCGGGAACTCGCCGCGTCGGGGGGGCGCCGGATCCGCTTCGGCCTGCGCGTCCATGTCATCACCCGCGACACCGAGGCGCAGGCCTGGGCCGATGCCGACGCGCTGATCGCCGGGTTGGACGACGCGACCATCGCCGCCGGGCAGCAGCGGTTGCGGGCTCTCGAGTCGGTCGGGCAGCAGCGCATGATCGCGCTGCACGGCGGGTCCCGCGACAAGCTGGTGGTGGCGCCGAACCTCTGGGCCGGCATCGGGCTCGTCCGCGGCGGAGCGGGCACCGCGCTGGTGGGCAGCCACCAACAGGTCGCCGAGCGCCTGAGCGAGTACCGCGCAGCCGGAATCGAGGAGTTCATCCTGTCCGGCTACCCGCACCTGGAGGAGGCCTACGCGTTCGCCGAGGGTGTCCGGCCGCTGCTGAGCTGAGCGTCATGCACCTGGGGACAGCGGGACGCCGAGCTGCACGAGGACCGCACCGGCCGCCCGCCGACCCGACACCAGTGCGCCCTGCTGTGAGGCGGTGTCGCGGTGATCACCGGCGATGAACAGCGTGTCGTCGAGCCGGATGGACTTGCGTAGCGGCGTTCCCGCCGGTGTCGCGGGCAACGCGTGCACGATCGGGTACGTCGCGACGTGCTCCCACTCCCCCGGGTCGATGCCGTACACCAGCCCGGCCTGGACGCGGACCCGCTCCTCCAGCTCGGCGGAGGAATCCGAACCGAGGACGCTGGACGCGATGAGGGCGTGGCCGGGTGCGTACGCCGGCGCGACGTCGGTCATGACCGCCGTGTTCACCACCGGACCACGCCGGTCACCGTCGAGGTGCAGCAGCCGCCGCTGCGCAGGCGAGACGGGCGCGCGGTGGTAGAAGGTCGTCAGGGCGTTCATCGCCGGCCGGGGCAGCCCGACGAGCTGCGCCGCGGTCACCGGATCGGCCGCGACGATCACCGCCCGGGCCCGGATCTCACCTGCCCCGGACCTGACAACGCCGCCCTGGACGGACGTCACGGGCGTGGCCAGGCGGACGGTGCCCGGCGGCAGACCGGCGGCGAGCTGGTCGGGGATTGCCTGCATGCCGGTGGCCGGCACCCCCGGCGTGCCGCGCACGAAGGACCGGATGATCAGCTCGGCGAAGCGCCGCGACGTGCGCAGCTCGTCCTCGCCCAGCACGCCCGCGAGGAACGGCCGCAGGATCGACTCGGTGAGCGGACCCTCGAGCCCGCGTCGCCGCAGCTCGTCGGCCAGGCTGCGATCGGGGCCGGTCTTGATCTTTCGGGCCGGACCGAACCCCACCGCCGCTGCCCAGCGCAGGAAACCGGCCTTCGCGCGCAGTGAGCCCACCGGCAGCCGCAGATCGGCCGGCAGGTCACGCGGCGAGCGCAGCGGATCGGCGACCACGAAATCACCCTCGGCGCGGCTCACCATCGCCCCGGCCTGGAAGCTGCGCAGGTCCAGCGCGGCGAGGTCGAGATCGGCGCGGGCCCGCGGGTAGAACGGGTTCAGCAGCTGGAAGCCCCGGTCGAGCAGCATGCCGCCGACGGCGTCGGTGCGCACCCGGCCACCGACCGCGTCGGAGGCCTCGAGCACGACGACCGACAGGCCCGCCCTGTGCACCCGGAGCGCCGCGTTGAGCCCCGCCAGTCCGGCGCCGACCACGACCACGTCGAATGCGTCCGTCACGCCGCGACGCTACCCGGGCCCGGTCGTGCGCTGCCTCACGACCGCCCGTTCGCGAGGTAGGCCCGCCAGCTGCCGAACGATGTGATGTCCTCGGCAGCGTCGATGTCGGTGGCGACGAACCCGGTCACCGTGGTGCCGTCGTCGAGCTCGACCTGGCCGAGGGCGAGGGGGGCAGCCACGGTCGGCAGCAGGAGCCCGAGCCCCTGCTGCGGGACGTCCCAGAGCTCCATCTCGATACCGTGGTCGGGCCCGTCCGCGCGAACCAGCCCGGGCCGCGGGAAGGGCCCCGGGACGCGGTACATGCGGTACCCGCCGGCGGTGCGTACCCGCGAGTGCAGGCGGCCGCCCACGCCCACGAGGTCACCATTGCGCGGCTGACCGGTCAGGTGCGCGCCGGCCACGGCGAGCAGGGTGCGCCCGGGCGGGACGGCCGGCTCGGCTACCGGCTCACCGAGCCAGCGGGCTGCCAGGTCGAGCAGTGGACGGTCGGCGAAGGCCGGCGCGATCAGCTGCCCCCCGAACGGCAGGCCGTCGGCCCGCTCGCCCGCCGGCACTGCGACCGCACAGAGATCGAGCAGGTTGACCATGTTCGTGTACGTGCCGAGGCGGGCGTTGACGCCGATCGGATCGGCCGACACCTCGCCGAGCGTCGGGTGTCCAGGGGTCACGGGCAGCAGCAGCGCGTCGGCAACGACGAACGTCCGCGCGGCGACCGCCTGCAGGCCGGCCAGGCGGTCCAGACCGTCGAACACCTCGGTCGCGCCGAGCGCGCGGGCCTTGAGCACGATCGAGCGGACCACCGGATCGAGGTGCGGGCCGTCGGGTTCCAGCAGCGCCCCGAAGGCCGCGAGCCGCTCGGCGACGAACGCGCCGCCGTACAGCAGCTGCGCCGCGTCCAGGAACGGCGTGATGTCGACGGGCACGAGCGTCGCCACCGAGGCCGCGTGCTCGAGCGCGCGGTTCCAGGCGTCGCGCTGGATGTCGTCGAGGTCGAGCACCGAGGACGTGTCCGGGACGGCGATCACCCGCATCCGCCGCGCGACGCCCGGTGGGGGTGTCACCGGCATCGGCCGCGAGTACGGGTCGGCGGCGTCGGGGCCGACGAGCACGTCGAACACCGTGCGGGCGAGCGCCACGTCGCGGGTGAAGATCGAGATGCAGTCCAGCGACGGGCTGGCCGGCAGCAGCCCGGTGTTGGGCACGAGCCCCCGCGACGGCTTCGTCCCGACCAGGCCGTTGAACGCCGCCGGTACCCGTCCGCTGCCCGCGGTGTCGGTGCCCAGCGCGAACGACGCGAGGCCGGCGGCCACCGCCACCGCGCTGCCCGAGCTGCTGCCACCGCTGACATGCGCGTCGGAGAACACGCAATGGCAGGCGCCGTAGGGCGAGCGGGTGCCGACCAGGCCGGTCGCGAACTGGTCCATGTTGGTCTTGCCGATGGGCAGCGCACCCCCGGCGAGCAGCCGCGCCACCGCCGTGGCATGGCCGGCGGCGGGCGTGGTTCGGGTGGGGCAGGCGGCGGTGCTCGGCACCCCGGCGACGTCGATGTTGTCCTTGACGGCCACCGTCAGGCCGGACAGCGGTCCGTCGCCCAGCTCCGCGGACAACCGCTCGAGCGTGTCCTCGTCGAAGCGGGAGGTGAAGGCCGGCTGGTCGACGCCGACGCGGGTCATCGGGCACCCCACGCCGCGCGCTCGGCGTCGAACGCTGCGGTCCGGCGGGTGCGGAAGGTCGCGATCTCCTCGGCGTGCTCGGTCTCGAGCTGCCTGACCTCGGCCAGGGAGAAGGTGGACGGCCGGGTCTGCAGCGGTGCCCCGTCGTGCACCGCGGCGCGGTGTCGCGCGAGCTCGTCGGCCGACACCGGCACGAAGCGCAGCCGGTCGAACTGCCGCAGCAGCCACGGGCGCTCGCCCGAGCCCGGGACGTGGTGCCAGACCGGCACGGTGCGGCCCATCAGTTGGTAACCGCCGGGCCCCTCCATCCCGTACACGCAGAGGTACACGCCCCCGATGCCGACGGCGTTCTGCGGCGTCCAGGTGCGGGCCGGGTCGTACTTGGTGGTGACGAGGCGGTGCCGCGGGTCGATGGGCACGGCCACGGGCGCGCCCAGGTAGACGTCGCCGAGCCCGACCACGAGATAGGTCGCGTCGGTGACGACGTCGAACACGTCGGCCCGCTCCGGAAGGTCGTTGATGCGTCGGATGAACTCGACGTTGTCCGGGCACCACGGGGCGTCGGGCCGCACCGAGCGGGCGTAGCGGGCCATCGCCTCGTGCGCCGCCGGATGGTCGAAGGCGATGGGCAGCGTCACCTCGCGCACGTCTAGCGTGACCGTCGCCGGGTCGGGAACCTCGGCCGCGAGCCCGACCAGCCTCTCGGCGAGGGCAGCGAGCGGCAGGTCGAGCGGGTCGACCTGGACGAGCAGCGATCGAACGCCCTCGACGAGCTCATGGACGCCGGCCAGGCGGGCATCGCGCAGAGCCTGCGCCAGCAGGTGGATCCAGAACCGGACGGTGAGGTCGAGTTCGGCCGGGCCGGCCTCGAGCAGCAGGTGGTGGTCACCGGCGCGCCGGACGGTCAGCGACGGGGCGTGGCGATCGGCCGCGCGCTGCGCGAGGACCGGCCCGGGATCGTC
>CAZZVT010000142.1:0-9091 GCA_964657545.1 uncultured Jatrophihabitantaceae bacterium | reverse complement strand
ACGTCGAGGATGACCTCGATGCCCGCCTCGTGCAGCGCCCGGACCATGGCCTTGAACTCCTGCACCTGGCCGCCCGGCGAGGTGCTGGAGCTGTACTTGTGATCGGGTGCGAAGAACCCGATCGTGTTGTATCCCCAGTAGTTGTTCAGACCCTTTTCCACGAGCGTCGAATCGTTGACGAAATGGTGCACCGGCATCAGCTCGACGGCGGTGACCCCCAGCTCGGTGAGGTGCTCGATGACCACCGGGTGCGCCATCCCGGCATAGGTGCCGCGCAGTTCCTCCGGCACGTCCGGGTGCGTCATCGTCATGCCCTTGACGTGTGTCTCGTAGAAGACGGTGTCGGCGTAGGGACGGCGCGGCGGGCGGTCGACGCCCCAGTCGAAGTAGGGGTTGATGACGACGCACTTGGGCAGGTTGGCCGCCGAGTCGTCGTCGTTGTAACTGTCGGGGTCGCCGAAGTGATAGCCGAACAGCGACTCGTCCCACTCGATGGTGCCGTCGATGGCCTTCGCGTACGGGTCGAGCAGCAGCTTGCTGGGGTTGCAGCGCAGGCCCTCGTCGGGCTTGGTGGCGCCGTGCACCCGGTAGCCGTAGCGCTGGCCCGGCTCGATGTTGGGTAGGAAGACGTGCCACACGAAGCCATCGACCTCGGGCAGCTCGATGCGGGTCTCGGTGCCCTCGGCGTCGAACAGGCAGAGCTCGACCTTGTCGGCGACCTCGCTGAACAATGCGAAGTTCGTCCCTGCACCGTCGTAGGTCGCGCCTAGGGGGTACGGGTTTCCGGGCCAGATCTGCACGTGCGGCTCCTCAATGTCGGCGTCGCGGGACCGATCGGTGTCGGTCGCTCTCGGCTCAGGGGTGTTCAGCCTGTCAGAACGACCGGGCCCGTACGTACTACCCACAACGTCCGGGTCAGCCGCGGCGGCGGGCCTCGAGCCACGGCAGGTACAGCGCGACGACGCTGACCACCCACGCACCGACGAGGAACCAGAGCATGCCACCGACGTCGACGGCAGTCCTCGTGCCACCGGTGTCGGCGATGGAGTTCGCATTCGACACGGTGCTCTCGATGTTCAGCGCCACCGCCGCGAGCACGCCCAGCAGCAGTGCGGAGCCACCGATGCCGACGCCGGCGGCGAGCCGGTCGTCTCCGGTGGCCGCGGGTTCGACGTCCGCTACCTCGGCCTCGGGATCGTCGACGTCGGGGTCGTAGGCAGCGACCGGGCGCAGGTCGCGCAACCGGGTGGCGGCCGCGACGACCAACACGAGTGCGGCGACGGTCAGCGCGATGCCGTAGCGCGGGCCGTGCTGGGACCCGGTGGCGAGGTCGTAGCGGCCCCACCCGTCGAAGGAGGCGCTGATGCCCTGAGCGCGCAGGGTGTAGACGGCGCGGAACGGGGCGACGATGCACAGCACGCCGGCCACCACCGACAGACCCGCCCCCACGAGCGCGGCCGCGCGGCTGCGGTCGGGCGGCTGCGGAAACTGCTCGTCCGCGGTGAGGTCTGGCGTCTCGTCGGGCATGGGGTCAAGTCTGCCTGCGTCCCGGTGGGGCCCTGCTCACGGGCCCGTCGAGCCGCCGACCGCGCGTTGTCGTACCCCTCTCGTACCGTGGGTCCATGCGCGTTCGCTCCGACATCAGGCCGACCAGCGGCACCTTCGAGGTCGTCTCCGACTTCGAGCCGTCCGGCGACCAGCCGGCCGCCATCGCCGACCTCGAGAAGCGCATCCGAGGGGGCGAGAAGAACGTCGTGCTGCTCGGTGCCACCGGCACCGGCAAGTCGGCCACCACCGCATGGCTCATCGAGAAGCTGCAGCGCCCGGCGCTGGTGATGGCGCCGAACAAGACCCTGGCCGCCCAGCTGGCCAACGAGCTGCGCGAGATGCTGCCGAACAATGCGGTCGAGTACTTCGTCAGCTACTACGACTACTACCAGCCCGAGGCGTACGTCCCGCAGACCGACACCTACATCGAGAAGGACTCCTCGGTCAACGACGAGGTCGAGCGGCTGCGGCACTCGGCCACCATGTCGCTGCTCACCCGGCGCGACGTCGTGGTGGTGGCCAGCGTGTCGTGCATCTACGGCCTGGGCACCCCGCAGGAGTACGTCGACCGCACGGTGCGCCTGCGGGTCGGCCAGCAGATCGAGCGCGAGTCGATCCTGCGCCACCTCGTCGACGTCCAGTACTCGCGCAACGACCTGTCTTTCACCCGTGGCACGTTCCGTGCCCGGGGAGACACCGTCGAGATCTTCCCGGTCTACGAGGAGCTCGCGATCCGTGCCGAGATGTTCGGCGACGAGATCGAGCGGCTGTACTACCTGCACCCGCTCACCGGCGAGGTCGTGCGCGAGGTCGAGGAGGTCTTCATCTTCCCGGCCACCCACTATGCGGCGGGTCCCGAGCGGATGGAGACGGCCATCCGTGGCATCGAGCTCGAGCTCGCCGACCGATTGGCCGAGCTCGAGGGCCAGAACAAGCTGCTCGAGGCGCAGCGGTTGCGAATGCGCACCGCCTACGACATCGAGATGATGCGTCAGGTCGGCTTCTGCTCGGGCATCGAGAACTACTCCATGCACATCGACGGGCGCGCCCGGGGCAGCGCCCCGAACTGCCTGCTCGACTACTTCCCCGAGGACTTCCTGCTCGTCATCGACGAATCGCACGTCACCGTCCCGCAGACCGGCGGCATGTACGAGGGCGACATGTCCCGCAAGCGGATGCTCGTCGACCACGGTTTCCGGCTCCCGTCGGCCATGGACAACCGACCGCTGAAGTTCGAGGAGTTCGTCGAGCGGATCGGCCAGACGGTGTACCTGTCGGCCACGCCGGGCGACTACGAGATGAATCTCGTCCAGGGCGATTTCGTCGAGCAGGTCATCCGCCCCACCGGTCTGGTCGACCCCGAGATCGTGGTCAAGCCGACCAAGGGCCAGATCGACGACCTCATCCACGAGATCCGCGACCGCACCGAGAAGAACGAGCGCGTCCTGGTCACCACACTGACCAAGAAGATGGCCGAGGATCTCACCGACTATCTGCTCGAGATGAACATCCGGGTCCGCTACCTGCACTCCGAGGTCGACACGCTGCGCCGCATCGAGCTGCTGCGCGAGCTGCGGATGGGTGAGTACGACGTGCTCATCGGCATCAACCTGTTGCGCGAGGGACTCGACCTACCCGAGGTGTCCTTGGTGTCGATCCTCGACGCCGACAAGGAAGGCTTCCTGCGTTCCGGGCGATCGCTGATCCAGACGATCGGGCGGGCGGCTCGCAACGTGTCGGGCCAGGTGCATATGTACGCCGACACCATCACCCCGTCGATGGCCACCGCCATCGAGGAGACCTCCCGCCGCCGTGAGCGGCAGGTTGCCTACAACGTCGAGCACGGCATCGACCCGACCCCGCTGCGCAAGCGGATCGGCGATATCACCGACATGCTGAACCGGGAAGCAGCCGACACCGAGGAGCTGCTGTCCGGTGGGGTGCCGGTAGGTGGGTCGGGCCGCTCTCAGTCACGGGGTAAGGCGCCGTCACCCGGCCGGGGTGGTCGCGGAGCGAACGGCAAGGGCGTGTCGCCCGGTGTCGTGGGCGTCGGCGCGAACGCCGGCGGCGGGCTCGACGTCGCCGAGATGCCACGTGCCGAGCTGGCCGACCTCATCCAGCAGTTGAACGACCAGATGCTGGGCGCCGCCCGCGAACTGCAGTTCGAGGTCGCGGCCCGGCTGCGCGACGAGATCGGCGAGCTGAAGAAGGAACTCCGCGGCATGGACGCTGCCGGCGTCGGCCGCTGACGATCACACACCGTAGTTCTAGCTCGCAGACGGTCACAGACTACTTTCAGTAGCTGGTTCAGTACTCTCCGTGACATTGCCCCGATAAGGGGTCAATTGGTGACTCTCGGTCGTGTGCCGTGACGATGAGTGAGCATCTCAGCGAGCATTCGAATACTGCTCACTCTGTGTCATGTTGTCGCTCTACGTTTCTCAGCTACGGTGAGTGATGACAGCGGAGAGTGCGAATAATTATGCATCGCCGGAATCGGCCGCAATGGAATGTTGTTACCGTCTGTCTTCGGTTCTGACGCTGTGTATCAATCTCGGCTGAGATTTGGGAGCTAAGGCCTTCTGACGCGAGACGTAGAGTGTGTTTCAACTACTGACAGTGACAGATTGTCGAGCTACCGAGAGTGACCATCGTTGCTGACAGTGACAAGCGCCGAGCTCACCAGCAGGCCACGCAGAGTCAATGACGATCACTGATCGTCACCATCTGCATCCATTCCCACGTGATCAACTGCGGGTTTGCATCGCACAGTGACAATTTTCGGCAGTTGATCACTGTGCGTGATTTCTGGTGGAGATCACCTGCGGGTCATCGACTGGCCGTGCGAGGATCCCGGGCGAGAGACGTTGCGAGACCCGGAGGTCGGCATGGCGCAGGTAGGAACTGTTCGAGGCAAGGTCGTCGCGATCACCGGGGGAGCTCGCGGCATCGGCTATGCCACCGCGCAGCGGCTGATCGCCGACGGTGCGCACGTTGCCATCGGTGACGTCGACGACGAACGACTCAAGGCTGCGGTCGGCGAGCTCGGCATCACCGCCTACGCCCACCTCGACGTCACCGATGCGGCCTCCTTCGAGCATTTCCTCGACCATGTCGAGGACGTGCTCGGTCCGGTCGATGTGCTGATCAACAACGCCGGCATCATGCCGCTGGGCGCCACGGCCGACGAGGCGGACGCGGTCAGCCGCCGCATCGTCGAGATCAACCTGCTCGGCGTGATCATCGGCACCAAGCAGGCGCTCGGGCGGATGTTGCCGCGTCGCAGCGGGCACGTCATCAACGTGTCGTCGCTGGCCGGTGAGAGCTACGTGCCCGGCGGTGCGACGTACTGCGCCACCAAGCACGCGGTGAAGGCGTACACCGAGACGGCCCGCCGCGAGTACCGCGGATCCGGGGTGTCCATCTCGCAGGTCATGCCGTTCTTCACCAACACCGAGCTGGTCGCCGGCACCTCCGGGACGAAGGGCATGCGCAACGCCGAGCCGGGCGAGGTCGCCGCGGCGATCGCCGGCCTCATCGTGCGACCCCGCCCGCGGGTCCGGGTCACCAAGCTGGCCGGTGCCATCACGCTCTCGCAGGCCTTCCTGCCACAGCGGATCAGCGAGTACCTGGGCCGCGCACTGGGCGCGGAGAGCGCCTTCACCGCGGGCGTCGATCCGGCCGTCCGGGAGGCCTACGAGGAGCGGGTCCGCTCGATCTGACCCGACCGATCGGGCACGACGCCGCCGATTCGCCGCGTCAGCGTGTCGGCGGTGCGCCGGGTCGCCACCGCTGCCCGCTCGCGGTCGGTAGCGGCAGTGCTCACCGACGGGAAGGTGGTGGCCACGCTGGCCACCGGATGCCCGGAGTGGTCGAACACCGCCGACGCCACCGACGCCCAGCCGTCGCTGACCTCGCCGTCCTCGACCGCGTAGCCACGCCGCCGGGCGTCGGCGAGCAGTGTCCGCAGCGCCGTCGGCGAACGCGGGCTCGCGGGTGTTCGCAGCACGAATGCGGCAGCGTCGGGGAACAGCGCGCGGATCTGCGCCGGGGGCAGGGCGCAGAGCAGGGCACGTCCGCTGGCCGTCGACTGCGCCGGGAGTCGCACGCCGACGTCGGTGACCAGTGGCGGCCGACCGGGCGCGCGTTCCTCGATCACGTAGACGACCTCGCGCCCGTGCTGCACGGCCAGGTGCGCGGTGTGCCCGGTGCGGTCGACGAGCTCGGCGAGCGGCACCCGGGCCAGGCGCTGCAGCGGAGCCTGCCGGGTGTACCCGGTGCCCAGCTCGTAGGCGGCGATCCCGAGCCCGTAACGCCGGTCCTCGGGCAGGTGGGTGACGAAACCGGAGTCCACGAGTGTCGAGAGCAGGTGGTAGACGGTCGAGCGCGGCAGGCCCAGGGAGCGGACGATCACCGCGGCCGGCACCGGGCCCGCCTGCGTGCTGAGCAACCGCAGGATGTCGAGCGTCTGCGCGGCGGCGGGAACGGTGGCCATGCCCGATGCTACGTCTGAGATCTCAGACCACGAAGTGCGCGCGCGGACTCCACGAGTGCCTCGAACGGTGTGCAATCAGGACACATCACGCCACGTGAAGGAGATCGATCATGGACGGTGCCCGCCCGGTCAGTGCCCCCCGCGGCACGACCCTCACCGCGAAGAGTTGGCAGACCGAGGCCCCGCTGCGCATGTTGATGAACAACCTCGATCCCGAGGTCGCGGAGCGTCCCGACGACCTGGTCGTCTACGGCGGCACCGGTCGAGCCGCCCGCAGCTGGGGCGCGTACGACGCACTGGTACGCACCCTGACCACGCTCGAGCGCGACGAGACGATGCTCGTGCAGTCCGGCAAGCCGGTCGGCGTCATGCGCACCCACGAGTGGGCGCCCCGGGTACTGATCGCGAACTCCAACCTGGTGCCCGACTGGGCCAACTGGGACGAGTTCCGCCGCCTCGAGCACCTCGGCCTGACGATGTACGGGCAGATGACCGCCGGCTCGTGGATCTACATCGGCACCCAGGGCATCCTGCAGGGCACATACGAGACGTTCGCCGCGGTGGCGCAGAAGCGCTTCGGCGGCACACTGGCCGGCACCATCACCCTCACCGCCGGGCTCGGCGGGATGGGCGGCGCCCAGCCGCTGGCCGTCACCATGAACGGCGGCGTCGCGATCTGTATCGAGTGCGACCCGTCGCGCATCCGGCGTCGGATCGAGCACAGTTACCTGGACGTCCAGGCGTCGAGCCTGCAGGACGCGCTGCGCCTGGCCGAGGAGGCCAGGGCCGCTCGCCGGCCGCTGTCGATCGGGTTGCTCGGCAACGCGGCCAGCCTGGTGCCGCAGTTCCTCGCCAACGACGCGCCGATCGACATCGTCACCGACCAGACCTCCGCGCACGACCCGCTGAGTTACCTGCCGATCGGCGTCGAGTTCGAGGACTGGCACGACTACGCAGCTCGCAAGCCCGAGGAGTTCACCGGCCGGGCGCAGGCGTCCATGGCCCGCCACGTCGAGGCGATGGTGAAGTTCATGGACAAAGGGGCCGAGGTCTTCGACTACGGCAACTCGATCCGGGGCGAGGCCCGCACCGCCGGCCTCACACGGGCGTTCGACTTCCCGGGGTTCGTGCCGGCCTACATCCGCCCGCTCTTCTGCGAGGGCAAGGGCCCGTTCCGGTGGGCTGCGCTGTCCGGCGACCCGAAGGACATCGCGCGCACCGACCGCGCCGTGCTGGACCTGTTCCCCGAGAACGAGTCGCTGGCCCGGTGGATCGAGCTGGCCCAGGACAAGGTGCACTTCCAGGGGTTGCCGGCGCGTATCTGCTGGCTCGGTTACGGCGAGCGCGAGAAGGCCGGTGTGCGGTTCAACGAGCTCGTCGCCAGCGGCGAGATCAGCGCGCCGCTGGTCATCGGCCGCGACCATCTGGACTGCGGTTCGGTGGCCTCGCCCTACCGCGAGACCGAGGCCATGGCCGACGGTTCGGACGCCGTCGCCGACTGGCCGCTGCTCAATGCGATGGTCAACGTGGCCAGCGGTGCGACCTGGGTGTCGATCCACCACGGGGGCGGCGTCGGCATCGGCCGCTCGATCCACGCCGGGCAGGTGTGCGTCGCCGACGGCACCGACCTCGCGGCGCAGAAGCTCGAGCGGGTGCTGACGAACGACCCGGGCATGGGCGTCATCCGGCACGTCGACGCCGGCTACGACCGGGCCGACGAGGTCGCCGCCGAGCGGGCGGTGCGTGTCCCGATGACGGAAGGCGTGTGAGCGTTGGTCGAATGCGGCGCGATATGACCAGAACTGGTCACTCGATACGTCGAACGGATGGTCACTTCGGTGGTCCGATAACCAGAATTGGTCATTTGTGTCATCGGATGTCCGGTTGAGCTTCGACTCGATGTGGTCGGCGCTCGAGCCGGTCGGGCGAGACCCGCGCTCGGGTGGGTACCGGCGGTTCGCATGGACGGCGCAGGACGCGACGCTGCGGGAATGGTTCGCCGGCGAAGCGGGCGCGCGCGGTCTCGAGCTCGTCGAGGACCGTGCCGGCAATCAGTGGGCGTGGCTCGGCGATCCCGACGCCGACGGCCCCGGGCTGGTGCTGGGCTCGCACCTGGACTCGGTGCCCGACGGCGGCGCGTTCGACGGTCCGCTCGGGGTGGTCAGTGCCTTCGCTGCGCTCGACGCCCTACGGGGCAGGGCTTTCACCCGTCCGGTTGCGGTCGTGAACTTCGGCGACGAGGAGGGTGCCCGGTTCGGGATCGCCTGCGCGGGGTCGCGGCTGATCACCGGTGCGTTGCACGCCGACCGGGCCCGTGCGCTGACCGACGCCGACGCGACGTCGCTGGCCGACGCGTTCGCCGCCACCGGTCGGCGGGTCGAGCGCCTCGGCGCCGATCCCGAGGCGCTGGCCCGGATCGGCACCTTCGTCGAACTGCACGTCGAGCAGGGCCGCGGGTTGGTCGACCTCGGCCGCGCGGTCGCCGTCGGAACCGCGATCCGGCCGCACGGGCGCTGGCGCGTCGACCTGCCCGGCAGGGCCGACCACGCCGGCACCACCCTGATGGCCGACCGCGATGACGCGATGATCGCCTTCGCGCACGTCACGCTCGCAGTGCGGGCCGCGGCCGAGCGGCACGCAGCAGTGGCGACCTGCGGCAAGGTGCAGGTGTCGCCCAACGGCGTCAACGCGATCCCGTCGCACGTCACGGTCTGGTTGGACGCCCGCGCCGCCACCGAGGGTCAGGTGCAGGCCGTCGTCGACGACGTCCGGGCCGAGGTCGAGGCCCTGCGTGGGCAGCTCATCGAGGAGTCCTGGACGGGCGCGACCGCGTTCGACGCGACCCTCGCCGGCGGCCTCGCCCATCTGCTCGACGACGCGCCGTTGCTCGACACCGGCGCCGGGCACGACGCGGGAGTGCTGGCGGCGGCAGGCATCCCGTCGGCCATGCTGTTCGTCCGCAACCCGACCGGCGTCTCGCACTCACCGGCCGAACACGCCGAGCGCGACGACTGCCTCGCAGGCGTCGACGCGCTGGCTCGGATCGTC
>CAZZVT010000141.1:0-9162 GCA_964657545.1 uncultured Jatrophihabitantaceae bacterium | reverse complement strand
TATCATCGTGCCTTCGAGCCCCAAGCGGATGAACATGCACTGCTCGGCGCCCATGGGATGCAGAAATTCGTTGAAATACGGCGTCGAGCGCAACTCGTCGCGGTTCATCCATTCCCAATCACGCAGAATGGTCGGCTGCCAATCGCGAACATAGGCGAGAGGATCGTCCGGGAGCTGGAGCGGATTTCGCGTCGACCAATGGGCAAAATACTCGTTGATCGTCACCGGATCCTGTCGCGAAGGCACACCCGAGCCGGCCCCCGAGACGCCCGACGAGACCCCGGCGCAGGTCGACCCCGTCGTCGACGCTCGCAGTTCCGCGACCGGGAACGGGCCGACGCTGTACCCGATCCCGCCCGTTGGTGTGCCCGACCGACCGTCTCTCGACGAGCCCGCCGAGCAGCGCGTCGATCGGCCCGGCAACCAGGGCGCCGGTACCGGATCCGTCCCCACCTGGGCCTTCCGCGGAGCCGCGCAGGCCCAGGTCGGCCCGGCCTCCTACGGCGATCTCGCGCTTGACCCGATGTCCCTGCGCAGCAAGGTGACCCTGCGTGCGGGCACGGCGTCGATGGTGGTCGACGATTCCGGTCTGTCGTTGCGGGCACGCATGCGGCGTTCGACGATCTCGTGGGCCGAGGTGCTCGGCTTCGAGCCCCGGATCGAGGCGGACGGAACCGATGCGCGGCTGGTGGCGATCACGAGCTCCGGGCCCGTCGAGCTGGCCGCCACCCGCGGACCGGTCGGCGAGGTGCGCTACATCCACGCCCTGCTCGACGCCTACCGGCAGCGCGCCGCCATCATCGGCTAGCGCTCCTGCGGTCAGTGCGCACGCTGACGGGGCCGCGGGCGCACCTGCGGCCGGTGGTAGCGCAGCTGCGCCGACACCCGCTGCGGCCAGCTCAACCGCCCGCGCACAGCGCGTCGCAGCACGGCCTCTGCCCGCCAGGCGGCGTCGGCATCGGTGTCGCCGATCCGCGACGCGGGGCTGAAGATCGCCGCGTTGGCCGAGTCTCCGAGGTAGCGCGCCTGGACCGCGGTTTCGTCGCCGAACTGCAGCTGGGTGCGGTCGGCGACCTCGGCGCTCGTCAGGGTGGACAGGTCCGGCAGGCCTGCTTCGACCAGCACGTCGAGACCCTCCTGCCAGGCACCGACCAACCGTCGACGCGGGTCGCGGCTGCGTCGGCGGCGGCGTACGCGCAGCCGTTTGCGCAGTACGAGCAGCAGCAGGACCAGCGCGCCCGACGCCAGGACGATCGCGATGATCAGCACCGTCCACGAGGTCGGCGAGATCGTGCTGCTGTCACCGGTCGAGCTCTTCGGGGCAACCGCATTGCCGTTGCTGGACTGGGTCACGAGCCCGTTCGGCGTCACGGTCGGGGTGGGGCTGAGCGACGGGCGGGCGCTCGCACCGGGCGACGTCTTCTGCGCGCCGTAGGTCGCCGGTGACGGATCGAGCACCACCCAGCCCTGCCCCTGCACCGGGATCTCGACCCACGTCCAGGCCTGGGCGGTCGTGACGCGGTGGGTGCCCGCCGACACGCTCGTCGAGCGCGACAACCGGAAGCCGGTGACGACCCGCGAGGGCACGCCGATCTGGCGTGCGACCAGGGCCACGAGGGTGGCGTACTGCTCGGGCGTCGCGGCCCGGGTCGGCCCGAGGATCGAGGCGAGCACGTTCGCGAATCCGGTGCCGCCGCTCGCCACGGACGTGTTGGTCCGCGTCGGAGATGCAGGGGGTGACGCAGATGGCGATGCCGAGGGCGTCGGTGTCGCCGGGCCGCCGGACAGCGTGTAGTGGGTACGCAGATCCTGGGTCAGCGCCTGCAGGAAGGCCAGCTGGTTGTTGCTGCTGGTGTGGGTCTCGTCGGCCAGCGACGTCACGACCGTCCCGAGGGACTGGCCCACCGCTGCGGGCACGCTGAGGTAGGTGGGTGGCGTCGAGGTCGCGATCGAGGCCGAGGCGGGCAGCGTCGAGATGTCGCCGTGCGTCGCGGCCGAACGCACGGTGTACGTGGAGCCGGCACGCAGCCGGCCCGCCGGTACGACCATGCCGCTGGCGGTGTCGACGTCGACGGATGCCCCCGTGACCGCCTCGGGACGGTAGAGGAACGGCATCCATGCGCCGCCGGCCAGCGCACCCGATGCGATGCGGTACTGCTGGGTGACCGTCGCACCCTGCGGGTGCAGGCCGGGATCGGTGTCGGCCGGCACGACGCCACCCGACGGACGGAAGGTGCGCCGGAAGGACCACCCGTCGCCGTCGTAGGTGTCGACGTCGGCGACGCCGATGTAGGACGACGCTCGGCGGTCCAGGGTGACCGTGAACAGCGTGCGGGCCGAGCTCGACGGTTCGCTCGGACGCAAACCGGCCACGAAGCCGACCGGGCTCAAAGTGGTGCCCCGGTCGAGCGGTGGTGTGCGCGCAGGCGCCGCCGGTGGTCCGGAGAAGGCCGAGGACTGCACGCTGACCGCAGCGACGAGGGCGACGACGACGGAGAGCACGGCTGCGATCACCAGCCCGCGCAGGGGCAGCACGCCGTCGGGTTGTGCGGTCTCGGCGTCGAGGTCCTGCTCGATCCAGGCCTGGGCGCCGCGCATCAGCAGCAGGGTCAGCAGCAAGCCGGCGGCGAGAAGGGTGTCGTACCGGCGTCCGTCGGCGTTGCCGGTGATGCCACGGACGCTCGCTGCGTACGCCAGGCCGAAGGTGACCAGCAGCGTGACGTACGCCAGCAGTGAGTGCCATGCGCGCGCCACGCACTCACCCACCACCGTCCCCGCGATCCAGCACAGGGTCACCGGCGCCACGAGCAGCGTGCGCGGGCTGACGAGCGGCAACGCGTAGCTCAGGATCTGCGCCGGACCGTGTGCGATCCCGTCGTAGAGATGAGCGAAGCCCGCGGGCTCGTGCAGTGCGACGAGCAGTGTGTAGAAGACGTAGATCGCGATCTCGAACAGCGCGGTCTGCCACAGCCGACGGACGCCGATACCCACGATGATCATCGGCACCAGCAGGCTCAGCACCGCCGCTCCGAACAGCGGTACGGCCAGCACGCTCGCCGGGTAGGCGCGCAGCCACGGCGAGCTGGCCAGCGCCGTCGCGATGAGCGCCAGCGGCAGGACGGTGAACGGCACGGCGCGGCGGATCATCGCGCGACCGATCCGCGGGAGTTCGAGAAGTTCCACGCCAGCGCGACCTCGTCGGCGTCGGCGCCGACGATGATCCGCAACCCAGGGAAACGGGGGACCGGCGTGCGGTGCGGATCGAGTGACACGACGACGAGCCGGTCGAAGCGCCTGCGCAGCGCGGCGATGTGTGGCAGATCGGCGCGGTCGATCTCGCCGGTGATCACGATCAGCGACGTGCCGCCACGGTTGCGGCGCAGGCGGAGCAACTCGGTCCGCAGATCGCCGTTGTCCGAGGCCTCGACACCGGTCAGGTGATCGATCAGCGGCGTGGCGTTGCGCAGTCGTGGACCGCCGACGACGGTGCCGTCGGTGATGCGGAGTTCGACCGGCGACTTGTTGGCCGAGGACGCGGTGACCACCGACGCAGCGATGTCGACCGCCTGCTCGAAGTCCGCCTCGGTGTAGAGGCTGGGACGGAGGTCCAGCAGCACGACGGTGTAGGGCTGCGAGGTGTCGACGTTGTGCCTGACGAGCAGCTTCCCGGCCCGCGCGGACGAGCGCCAGTGCACCAGACGCAGATCGTCGCCGTCGACGTAGTCGCGCAGCCGATGGAAGGTGATGTTGCCCTGGGGCGAGGTGTCCGACGACGGTCCCTCGAGGTTGCGCGTCTGGCCGGTGGGCAGCGTGCGGAGCCCGACGACGCGCGGGTACACCCAGATCCGTTCGACCTCGGCCTGCTTGCGCGTGCGCCGGAACAGCTCGAACGGATCGCGGCGGGTGAGCTCGACCGGCTCGACATCGAACACCCCGCGACGCGTCGTCGGCAGCCGGTAGGCCCGCGTACCTCGCTCGCCGCCCCGCAGCTTCGGGATGACGGTCCGCACCCGCTGGGCGCCGAAGGCCTGCGTCGCGATGGTCACCGGGACGGTCCGGCGGCCACGGTTGGCGAAGGTGAGAAACGCGATCGCCGGTGATCCCTTGGGCACCCGCGGCGGCTGGATCTCGCGGTCGATCGCGAGCCGCGACGGACGCGCGACCACCGCGAGGCCGAGCACGAGGACCGCGAGCAGACCGAGGCCGACGAGGTCGAACGACACCCAGTCGAAGGTCAGCCCCAATGCCAGTGAGGCAAGGCCTGCCAGCAAGGTCGCCAGCCCGAATGCGGTCATTGCCTGGCGGCCGGGCCGGACATCACAGCGCGGACACGACGCGCGGAACCGGCACCGACTGCACGGCGCGCGCGACGAGTTCCGTACCGGTGCGGCCCTGCAGTTCGGCGTCGGGCTGCAGGATGACACGGTGCGCCAGCACGAACGGCGCCATCGCCTTCACATCCTCGGGAACGACGTACGGCCTACCGGACGCCGCGGCACACGCCCGGGCCGCACGCAGCAGGGCGAGGCTGCCGCGCGGCGACACCCCGAGCCGCAGTTCCGACATCGTGCGGGTGACCGTCGAGACGGCGACGATGTACTGCTCGAGGGCCGGCGCCACCTCGACGTGTCGAACGATGTCGATCATGGCCGAGACGTCGGCGGCACTGAGCACCGGCTGCAGCGACGTCGCGGTCGACCCGGACTTCTGCGTGCGCAGGATCTCGGCCTCGGACTCGCTGCTCGGGTAACCGACGGTGACCTTCATCAGGAAGCGGTCGAGCTGCGCCTCGGGCAGGACGTACGTGCCCTCCATGTCGATCGGGTTCTGGGTCGCCACGACCATGAACGGACGGGCCATCCGGTGCACCTCGCCGTCGGTGCTGAGCGTGCCCTCCTCCATCACCTCGAGCAGCGCGGACTGCGTCTTGGGTGAGGCCCGGTTGATCTCGTCGGCCAGGACGATGTGGGCGAAGATCGGGCCGCGCTTGAACTCGAAGCGGCCGCTGGCCTGGTTGTAGATCGAGACGCCCGTGACGTCGGAGGGCAGCAGGTCGGGCGTGAACTGGATGCGGTGCCAGCTCAGCGAGATCGACGACGCGAGCGCGCGCGCCAGCGAGGTCTTGCCGGTGCCCGGGACGTCCTCGAGCAGCAGATGCCCCTCGGCCAGCAGACAGATCACGACCTGACGGATGACGTCGGCCTTGCCCTGGATGGCGATGCCGATGTTGCGGCAGAGCCGCTCGACGTCGTGGGCGACGCGGGGTATCGCGTCTACGGGGCTGGACACGGGCTGCTCCTCGACGAGGCGGTGTGGCGGTGGCGGTGGACGGGACCGAGAGGGTTGGTCAAGGGTGCGGCGTCCCGGTGATGCCGAACGTGTAATCGTGCGTGCCGGTGACGGGGTCGGTGAAGCTGACGTCCAGGCTGTAGGTCGAGGCCTTGCCGGTGGCGTCGGCGACGGGACATGTACCGAGGTCGACGGCGACGCTCGGGTCGCCGTCGGCCGGGTTGGCGGTGCTGGTGCCGCAGGTGACGCCGTTCGACGTGACGGTCTCGGTCCAGGCCAGCGGGGCGAGGTCCGAGCGGGCCTGACTGCCGGTGTAGCTGATGGTCACGCTCGGTTGATCGGTGGACCAGGCCGCCGTGAACGAGATGGCGGACGGATCGATCGGCTGCGGGGCGTCGCCCGACACGGCGATGCCGGTGAAGGCGACGTGGCTGAGCAGGTAGTCGTAGCTGATCGAGACCGTGAATCGGCCCCCCTGGCTGATGCACGACTGCTCGACTTCGATGGTGGCGGTCGGTGCGGCGCTGCTCGTGCCGCAGTCGGCCGTCGTTGCGTTCGTGGCCGTGATCACCCAGTTCGACGCGAGTGCCAGCTCGTCGCCGCCGTCGTAGGTGACGACGATCTGCGGGTTGCTCGTGCTGCCACCCCACTGGGCGTGGAAGTCGCTCGCGGTCGAGCTCTGCGACGGCGGGTCGATGGGCACCGTGGCCGACGTCGCGGACGGTGACGCCGACGCCCCGAACAGGGGCGGGTCGGTCTGCGTGTCGGCGTCCTGGACGAGCGCCAGCGTGACGCTGCATGGCGCGTCCAGGCTGTTGTAGGTGGCGCGGGGGATCGCGTCGAAGACCAGGGTCTGGCCGGAACGCACGTCGGAGCGCGTGAGCTGGTACGAGGCCTGTCCGCACGTCAGGTCGGCATCGCTGAGGTCGAAGGTCTCGCCTCGGGTGTCCGTGCCGTCCGGCAGGGACACCGTCACCGACAGGCTGCCGGTGGTGGCGTCGGTGTTCGTGAACGTCGCCGACACCTGCGGTACCGGCCAGTCCGCGATCGCCGCGTCGACCGGGACTGCCGGTGTGGTGACGGCGGCCTGCGGGTGGCGCGGGGGGCGGGCGACCACCCGGACCGAATAGCTCGTGCCGGCCCGCACACCGTTCAGCGTGGCCGACGTCGAGGTGGTCGGCCCCTCGGTGGTGACGACCGAGCCCGATGAGTCGAGCAGCTGGTAGGTCAGGTCGCCACCGACGCCGCCGAGGTCGTGCACGGCGCCCTTGGCGAACGTCACCGTCGCCGTCGTGCTGGACGTGGACTGCGTCGACGTGTTCGGCGGCGTGCTCGCAGCCACCGAGATGTCGGCGACGACCGGCGCCGACCAGCTGTAGGTGCACGCGGTGTAGCTCGACGGACGGCCGACGGCGCCCTGCGCGCCGATGCCCTCGACCTGGAAGCGCACGCCGCGCCCGAGCAGGGCATCGTTGCCGCGCAGCTGGGCCGGTGGTTGATCGACGGACGTCGGATCGGCCGTCACCGAGATCGCCGGCGGTGCGCCGGACAGCTCCTGCCCGTCACAGAACTCGGGGACGACCTTCCAGCTGGACGCCGCGACGCAGCCGTCGCGTCCCGAGCCGCACGAACTCCAGGTGATGTTCCAGTCGCCGCCGGAGTCGGTCGTGGCGCGGACGTCCTTCGGCGCGGCCGGCCCCTCGGGCCCGGTGGTGATGAGCCGTGGCGCCGACCCGGTGCCCTGGCCGTTGATGAAGGCGACGGCGGAGATCTCGTACTGCGTCGAGGGGAACAGACCCGCCAGGTTGACGCTCTGCTGCCCCTGCACGGTGACCGACGACGGTGGCGACGGCGCGTCGGCGCTCACCAGCGTGATGTCGATCCGGTACGTCGACGGTGCGCAGTCCTGCGTGCTCAGCAACGGATACGTCCAGCTCAACGCGACCGACCGGGAACCCGGCGTCGCCGTCGTGATCGTCGGGATGTGCGGCTTCTGCCGGATCGTTTTGCAGTCGATCTTGTCGTTCACCGGACTGTCCGCCTTCGGCCGGGTGGTGGGCGTCGGCGTGGTGCGGGGAGAGGTCGCGTCGACCCGGCTGCGGGTCAGTGACTCGGCGCCACCGGCGGCGCTGACCGATACGGCGGAGCTCTTCTCGACGGTTACCGGGCGGTGACTGCCGTCGGTGAAGACGACGAGCGCATCCAGGTGGGTGGGCGAGTTGTAGATGACGCGTGGCCCGCGGGCGATCACGTACCCGTCGCCGAAGCCGCCGGGCTCGACGACCCGGCCGTCCTGCTCGGCCAGCGGGTAGCTCGCCGCGCCCGGGATCGTCGCGACGTGCTCGTCGGCACCGATGCGGACCAGCTGACCGGACGTGGTGTCCATCGTGTAGAGCGAGCCGCCGCTCGCCGCCGGCGTGCTGAGCTCAGCGCTGTCCGGCAGCCCGGTGAGCCGGGTGGGTCCGCGCAGCCCGCGGCCGTCCGCGCCGATCGACGCGACACTCCAGCCGGCGCTGCCGTGGAACAGGAAGGACAACCGACCCTGCCCGTTCGTCGCGGCCAGGACGCGGTCGAGGCCGGTCACCGCCGGGAAGCGGGCCGAGCCGATGACGCTCGAGCCCCGGTACACCGTGATTCCGCCGGCCGACGCGACCCCGACGACGTCACCCGCCGAGGCCAGCGCGGCCGGCCCGTCGACGCGCCCGTGGTCGGTACTGCGAAGGGTCGCGCCGGCGCTGCTGTTGGGCGGGACCTCGAGCCGGCGGACCACCCGTCGGTCGCCGCTGCCGAGCAGCAGCCACAGGCTGCCGCCCGCGCTGGCTGCGGCGCCTGGCTCGGTGCTGCCGGCCTCGGTCATCGAGCGGAAGGCGCGCGGCCGCACGCGGGCATCGACGTTGCTGGCCGTCTCGACGGTCGTCTGACCGACCAGGTAGACCGAAGTGCCGGTGGGGCCGGTCTGCTCTATGTAGGCGAGGTTGCCGCTGCTGATCGCCGTCGCGCCCGTCGAGCCCGCCCGTTTCGCGATCGGGACGCCGCCGTTCGTCTTCACCACGAATCCGGTCGCCGCGACGACGTTGAACTCACCGGTCGTGCGGTTCAGCAGCAGCGTCCCACCGGTCATCGGCGTGACGGCGAGGTCGGAACCGGAGCGTGCGCCGACCTGGTCGTCGGCGTCGATGAGCCGGACCGTCGGACGTCCACTGGCCAGATCGACGGCCACCGGCGCGACGGAATCGGCCAGCAGCACCGAGCCGTGGAACAGCTCGAACGAGCGGGCCCGATCGGGGCGCACCAGGTAGGAGGCGGCGACCACGGTGCCGGTGACCAGGGCCAGGACCGCGAGCAGTGCCAGCGCCTGAGGCCGGGTCGGACGGGCCGCGAGCATGCCGGAGGGAGCCGCGCGGAACGCCGCGGGCCCAGGTCTGACATCGAAGCGCCGGCGAGTGCTGGGCACCGTGGGCGAGCCTCCTGCCGTGATCCGGCCTCCTGATCTTCGTCGCGGCCGGGCTCGGCTACCCGGTGGCCCTCGACGATTCGCACGAGCGTAACCGAACACGGGTATTTTTCACACGCTTCTTACATGTGGATTGATCGACGCCCGGTGCGGCTGTCGTCGGACGCGACGTTTACCATTTCCGGTAGACGGACGTGCGCGCCTGTCTGAGCCTGTCGATCTCTGGCGGGACGCCGATCCGGCACGTGAGGGGTTCATATGAGCACAACCACCGAGTCGCCCATCTCGGCCGCGCCGGGGCCGGTCGAACCGCAGCCCATCATCGCCCGGCCCTACCCCGAGCGCGAGGGCGCCAAGGGCTCGTACCTGTCGATGATGCTGCGCACCACCGACCCCAAGGTCATCGGGCGCATGTACCT
>CAZZVT010000140.1:0-9264 GCA_964657545.1 uncultured Jatrophihabitantaceae bacterium | reverse complement strand
GATTCCGCATCGAGATGCACAACCACACACCCGTCTGGATCCCACCCACATGGCTACAACGACCGATCTGAGCTACGCGCGATCGGCGATTCAGGGTGCAGGCGACACCGTCGTGGGAACATCGATGAGAGCGGTCGCTCCCGTCGGTCTGCCGGATCCCGACGCTGTGCGTGCAGATCAACGAGCACGATCGCGAGCTCTACGGCTGACCGTCGGCGGCACCCTCGGCGATCTCGCGGACGACGAGGTCGGCGTCGACCCGCGTGGCGCTCACGAGCTCGGCATTGCGCTGATCCGGCCCGTCGACCCATCGCTGCGCCTCCCCGGGTGCCTTGCCGAAGCGGATGTGGCGCTCGACGAGGCGGCGGCGCCGGACGTCGTCGTCGAGATCGCAGAACCAGACCTCGTCGAGCTCCGCGCGGGCGCTGCGCCACACCGGATCGTCGAGAAGCAGGTAGTTGCCCTCGGTGATGATCACCTCGGCAGCGGGCAGCACCGGGATGCTGCCGGCGATCGGTTGCTCGACCTCTCGGTCGAAGGCCGGCGCCCAGACCACGTCGGAGGTCGTGCGCAGACGGCGCAGCAGCGCGGCGTAGCCGGCCGGGTCGAACGTGTCCGGGGCGCCCTTGCGGTCGGCCCGCCCCAGCCGCTGAAGCTCGACGTCCGCGAGGTGGAATCCGTCCATGGGCACGTGGGCGACGCGCGAGCCGATCCACGGCCCGCCCGCGATCGCCGCGACGAGCGCCTCCGCGAGCGTGGTCTTGCCCGACCCGGGTGTTCCGGTGATCCCGATGAGCACACGCCGGCCGGCCCGCTCGGACACCAACGCGTCGATGCGCCTGCAGAGCTCGGCGAGGTCGGGGTCGGTGCGCACCGGCTCAGGCGGCAGTGCCGGCGAGCGACAGCTGCTTGACGATGTACTGGTGGGCGTGCCGGGCCAGGTCGGCGCCGTCGGTCCAGAGGTTGCGCCAGATCGCGAGGTCGTTGGACAGCCCGCGGGCGACGACGGCCGAGGAGAAGCTCTCGAAGGTGATCGGGCCGGTGTAGTCGACGGCGGCGAGGGCCCCGAAGAACCCGGCGAAGTCCAGGTGCCCGGAGCCGAGGTAGCCGCGGTGGTTCTCGCCGATGTGGACGTAGCCCAGCCGGTCGCCGACCAGCTGCACCGGACGCGTGAAGTCGTCCTCCTCGATGTTCATGTGGTACGTGTCGAGGTGGATCATGACGTTGTCGGCGCCGATGTCGTCGGCGAGCGTCAGGGCGTCGGCCGCGGTGTTGATGACGTTGGTCTCGTAGCGGTTGCAGATCTCCAGGCCGAGACTCATCCCGTACCCGGCGGCTGCGGTGGCCAGGTCGCGCAGTACCGCGATCACGTTGCGCCGTCCGGCCACGGACAGCGGGCGGTCGTACTTGCCCAGGGCGCTGTACAGCGCGCCGGTGAGCACCGTCCCGCCCAGACGGTGCGTGATGTCCAGCGACTCGGCGAGCAGGGTCGCGCCGCGGGCGACGGTGGCCGGGTCGTCGCTGGAGACATCGGCGTCGAACGCCAGCCCGCGCGAGCAGGCCACGGCCAACCCGGCCGCCTCGAGCTGGGTGCGGGTGGCGTCGACGTCGAGGTTCAGCGAGTCGTGCAGCGACAGCTCGAGCAGGTCGTAGCCGGCCTCGGCCGTCGCGGTGATCGCGGTGGTCACCGAGGCCGGCGAGGTGTCACCCGCCCAGACGAGCGCGTGGACGCCGATGGGGTTGGCGAGGGTCGTGACGGGCATGACGGGGTGCTCCTTGTGGCGGCTGAGTGGCGTGTGCGCAAACGGGGTGGCGGTCTGAGGTCAGGCGGGGATGGCGCCGGTGATGAGGCCGACGATCTGCTCCCCGGTGGTCTCGCTGGTGCGGCGGCCGCCGACGCAGCGGCCGGCTCGCATGACCCAGACCTGGTCGGACAGGCGCAGGACCTGTTCGAAGTTGTGGCTGATGAGCAGCACGGCGTGGCCGTCGTCGCGCAGCGTGCGGATGAGCTGCTCGACCTTCGCGGTCTCCTGGACGCCGAGCGCCGCGGTGGGCTCGTCCATGATCACGAGCTTGGAGCTGAAGCTGGCCGCGCGGCAGATCGACACGGCCTGACGCTGGCCGCCGGACAGCCGCCGGACCCGGGAGGTGACGGCCGGGACGTTGACGGCCAGGGCCGACACCATCCGCTCGGCCTCGCGCTTCATCCCGCGCCGGTCGAGCAACGCGAACGGGGGTCTGCCGATCACCAGTTCCCGGTTCAGGAACAGGTTCTGCCAGACGGTGAGGTCCTCGACGAGGGCGAGGTTCTGGTGGACGGTCTCGATGCCGGCGTTGCGGGCGTCGTCGGGGGAGTGGAACTGCGTCACCTCGCCGTCGAAGGTGATCCGGCCCTCGTCGGCCTTGTGGATGCCCGACATGCAGCGCACCAGCGTCGACTTCCCGGCGCCGTTGTCGCCGACGAGAGCAGTGATCTCGCCACGGCGGACTGTGAGGTCGACGTCCACCAACGCGCGGACCGGACCGAAGGACAGCGAGACCCCGGAGACGGTCATCAGGTCCGACGTCACTGCTGTGGTCATTTCTGGAACCTCGACAGGAGAGCGGCCAGCACCACGACGATGCCGACGGACAGCGGTTGGTAGAACTCCGAGACGCCGAGCAGTGTCAGGCCGTTGGTCAGCGCGGTCAGCAGCAGCGCCCCGAGCACCGGCCCGATCACGTTGCCCCGGCCGCCGAAGAGGCTGACGCCGCCGAGGACGACGGCGGCCACCGAGTTCAGCAGGTACGACGTGTTCGCGGCCGGTTCGGCAGCGCCGACCCGTGAGACGAGCAGGATCGCCCCGATCCCGGCGAGGGTGCCGGAGATGATGTAGACCGCGAGCTTGACCCGGTCGGTGCGCACGCCGGTGGCGGCCGCGGCCTCGGCCGACCCGCCGGTGGCCAGGACGTGCGTGCCGAAGCGGGTCCGGAAGTACACGACGTGCCCGATCAGCGCGACGCCGGCGGCGATGATGAACGAGTATCCGAAGATCCCGATCCCGCCGCTGGACAGCGTCAGCAGCGTCGAGTCGATGACGGTGATCGGGTTGCCGCCGGCCATGATCAGCGCCAGGCCCGACGCCGCCGACAGCGTGCCGAGCGTCGCGATGAAGTCGGTGATCTTGCCGACGGACACCAGCAGACCGTTGACGGCGCCCATCGCGGCGCCGGCCACCACGGCCAGCACGCACGACAGCGGCAAGCTCGAGGAGTGCTCGTAGGTGAGCCCGAACGCCACCGCGGCGAACGTCATCGTCGAGGCCACCGACAGGTCGATGCCCCCCGTCGTGATCACGAACGTCTGGCCGACCACCAGGACGATCAGGATCGCGGCGGAGACGAGCATCGCCTCGATGTTGCCGGTGGACAGGAACGTCGAGTTCGCGCTCTGGAAGACGATCACGAGCACGATGAGCCCGACGAGCGCCGCCCACTCGGCCCACACCGAGAGGTCGTTCAGCGGCGGCAGCCCCCGGCCGATCCGGGGCCGGGGGGCCGGGGGGTTGTCGGTGGGCACGTCGTCTCCCGAACGGGTGAGTGTCACGTCAGAGGTCACTTCAGCAGGTCGGTGAACGGGTCGTCGTAGGCACCGAAGGGCTTGGGCGTCACCGCGAGCGCTTTGGCGGCGTTGGCCTGGGTGATGAGCTCCACCGGCGCGCTGACGTTGCTCGGCAGTTCCTTGCCCTCGTCGGCGGCCTTGCAGGCCTCGACGCCCATCTGGCCGATCGCGTAGGGGTACTGCGCGACGACGGCGGACAGGCTGCCGGACTGGACGGCCTGCTCGGCCTCCTTGAGCCCGTCGACGCTGACGACCTTGACCTTGCCGGTCTTGCCGGCGGTGGCGATGGCGCGGGCGACGCCGAGGGCCATGTCGTCGTTGGCGACGAAGAAGCCGGCCAGGTTCGGGTTGGCCCGCAGCAGCGTGGTGGCCTGGGTCAGGGCGACCTGGCGGTCCCAGTTGCCGGCGACGGTGGTGAGGAAGCTGATCGACGACTGCGCCGCGATGCCGCTCTTGAACCCGGTGATCCGCGCAGCGCTCGTCACGTCACCGGAGATGCCGCCGATCGCGGCAACGGTGCCGCCGCTGGGCAGCAGCTTCGCCATCTCGCCGCCGGCCAGCTTGCCGGCGGCAATGTTGTCGGTGCCGATGTAGGTGGCGATGGTCGCCTTGGCCTTCTTCGCCGCGCCGGCGTCGACCGGGGAGTCGATGTTGACGATCGTCTTCTTCTTCGCCGCGATCTGCGCGATGCCCTGGATCAGGTTCGTCCCACTGATCGGGTTGACGACGAAGCAGGAGTAGTCCTGGGTGGCGAGGGTGGCCAGCTTGTCGGCCTGACCGGTCGTGTCGGTGATCGAGGTGGCGGCCTGGACCTCGACGCTGACCCCGGCGGAGCTCCCGCCGGCCTTCACGCCGGACTCCATGGTCTGGAAGAACGGGTTGTCGAGGCCCTTGATGACGACGGCGATCTTGCCCGAGCCCTTCGCGGCGCCGGACGTGCTGCTCGTGCTCGACCCGCAGGCGGACAGCGCGAGCAGCGCCACCGCGGTCGCGGCGACGACTGTCACCGGGCTGTTCCAGGGCCGTGATATGACCGGCATTGAACTCCTCGTTTCCCAGAGTTTGAGCTGACAGTGACAGACTTTAGGCTAGAGCTAGTCAAAAGCAAGTCTCACGGTAAAATAAGTTGTTGGGACAATCGCCGACCTAGGAGCAGACCGCGGTGACCTCTTTCGGCACGGGCTCGGCGGCACGCGCCGGCGTCGCCGATCTGTTCCGGATCGCGGCCATGTTCCGCGCCGGCAGCGCGCTGACGCGCTCCGACGTCGTCCGGGGTAGCGGGTTGTCGCGCTCGACCGCCAACCAGCGTCTCGAGGAGCTCATGGGCGCGGGCCTGGTCGTCGCCGTCGAGAACGGGACCTCGACCGGCGGGCGTCCGGCCGGCCTGTTCTCCCTCAACCGCGGGCTCGGGGTGCTGCTGGTCGCCGACATCGGTGCCACCGGTATGCGGGTCGCGATCTGCGACCTCGGCGGCACCGTGCTCACCGAGGTCGACGACGCGACCGACATCTCGTCCGGCCCCGATGCCGTGCTGACGCAGGTCAGCGCGCACTTCGACAAGCTGCTCAAGCGCGGCGGCCGCGGCGCCGCGGACGTGATGGGCGTCGGCATCGACGTTCCCGGCCCGGTCGACTTCGCCACCGGCCGGGTGGTGAGCCCGCCGATCATGACCGGCTGGGACCGCTACGACATCCCCGGCTGGTTCGCCCCCCGGTACACCGCCCCGGTCGTCGTCGAGAAGGACGTCAACGCGATGGCCGTGGGCGAGCACCGTTCCACCTACCCCGACGTCGCCCACATGATCATGCTCAAGGTCGGCACCGGTGTCGGCAGCGGGCTGATCTTCAACGGCCAGGTGCACCGGGGGGCCGACGGTGCGGCCGGCGACATCGGGCACATCCATCTCACGCTGCCCGAGGGCGCCGAGCACGAGCCGGTGTGCCGCTGCAGCAACGTCGGCTGCGTCGAGGCCTACGCCGGCGGGTGGGCGCTCGCGCGCGACCTCGCGGCCGCCGGCAAGGACGTGCAGACGGTCGACGACGTGCTGCGCTGCATCCGCAACGGTGACACCGACGCGCAACGGCTGCTACGCCGGGCCGGGCGGATCCTGGGCCTCGCCGTCGCCGACGCGGTCAACATGTTCAACCCCCGCGTCATCGCGGTGTGCGGGCAGCTGGCCAGCGCCGACGAGCAGCTGCTGGCCGGCATCCGGGAGGTCGTCTACCGGCGCTCCTTACCGCTGGCGACGCGCAACCTGCAGATCGTCCGCAGCCAGCTCGACCCGCGCGCGGGCCTGCTCGGCCTGGCCACGCTGCTGTCGGAGGAGATCTTCTCGATCGACCGCATCGGAGTACTGGCCCGCCAGCACGCCGCGAGCTAAGGGAGCCGAGCTACTCCCCGAGCGAGCGGCAGGGTCGCCCGCGCAGTTCGTCGACGTACTCCGTCGGCGCGCCGGCGGCCTCGGCGGCGTCGGCGATCAGCCCGATCATGCGGGCCGAGGGCAGGCCGCCCTCGTAGCCGTCGAGGATGTAACCGGCGGCCAGGACGTCGCCGTCCAACGTCGAGACCCGCAGCCTGATGCGGCTGTAGAGCCCGGTGTCGGCGCCCTCCCACGAGTCGAGGACGGTCAGATCCTGCGCCGAGACCTCGTAGAGTGCGACGAAGACCTGGCTGCCCGAGTCCGGGACGATCATCGGTAGCGCGCCGTCCCACCCGTGGTCCTCGGCACCGAAGGTGAGCCGCCAGCCGGTGAGCCAGCCGGCCCCGGCGGCGGGGGAGTGCGGGCACCGTTCGAGCATCTGCTCAGGGTCCATGTTGGAGCCGTACGCCGCGTACAGCCCGCCGGACGAACCGCTCACCCTGCTCCTTCGGTCGGCATCCGGGTCGCCCCCGATCCGGGGGGAGCGTACCGAGCCGGGCCGGTCAGCGGGGACAATGGCTGCGTGATGCGCATCGTGATCGTGGGGGGCGGACCGGCCGGGTACGAATCGGCGCTGGTGGCCGCGCAGCTCGGGGCCCAGGTAACGGTCATCGATCGCGACGGCATCGGCGGTGCGTGCGTGCTCACCGACTGCGTGCCGAGCAAGACGCTGATCGCCACGAGTGACCGGGTGACGGCCCTGCGCGACGCGCCGCGGGTCGGCGTCGGCAGCTCGGGCGAGGTGCTCGTCGACATCGGCAAGGTCGACCGTCGCATCAAGGATCTCGCCCAGCAGCAGTCCGACGACATCGCCAAGCGTCTGATTCGCGAAGAGGTCACCGTCCTGGTCGGACGCGGGCGGTTCGCCGCGGATCAGCCCGCGCGTACGCACCGCATCGAGGTCGTCGACGACCAGGGTTCTGTCTCGGAATCGGTCGAGGCCGACGTCGTGCTGCTCGCGACCGGCGGCACGCCCCGCGTCCTGCCCACCGCGGTCCCTGACGGCGAGCGCATCCTGTCGTGGCGCGACATGTACGACCTCGCGGACGTCCCGGAGCACCTGATCGTGGTCGGGTCGGGTGTGACGGGCGCGGAGTTCGCCAGCGCCTACTGCGAGATCGGCGTTCCCGTGACGTTGGTGTCCAGCCGTGATCGCGTGCTGCCCAACGAGGACGCCGACGCCGCCGACGTCATCGAGAAGGTGTTCACCCAGCGCGGCGGCACGCTGGTGAAGCGGGCCCGCGCGGCCGCCGTGCGCCGCACCGACGACGGCGTGGTGGTCGACCTCGTCGACGGCCGCGAGGTCCGTGGCTCGCACGCGCTGATGTGCGTCGGGTCGGTGCCGAACACCGACGGCCTGGGGCTCGAGAACGTCGGCGTCGAACTCGACGCGAACGGCTTCATCGCCGTCGACCGGGTGTCGCGCACCACCGTGCCCTCGGTGTACGCGGCCGGCGACTGCACCGGCGTGCTGCTGCTGGCCTCGGTGGCCGGCATGCAGGGCCGGATCGCGATGTGGCACGCGCTCGGCGAGGCGGTCGCGCCGCTACGGCTGAAGACCGTGGCCGCGAACATCTTCACCAATCCCGAGATCGCGACGATCGGCATCGGCTCGCAGGCCATCGAGTCCGGCGAGGTGCCCGCTCGTTCCGTGACCCTGCCGCTGGCCACGAACCCGCGCGCGAAGATGCAGGGTCATCACGAGGGTTTCGTCAAACTCTTCTGCCGGCACGCCACCGGCGCGGTGATCGGGGCGGTCGTCGTGGCGCCGGGGGCCTCGGAGCTGATCTTCCCGCTGACGCTCGCCGTTCAGCGCGGGCTCACCGTCAACGATCTGGCGGGAACAATCGGGGTCTATCCGGCGCTGTCGGGTTCGATCGCCGAGGCGGCCCGTCGCCTGATGCTGCACGACGACCTGACCTGACCCGCCGCGGAGGCACCCGATGACGATGCACGGAGATTTCTCGCCCGAGGCGCGCGCCGAGGCCGAGCGCAAGGAGAAGGCGGCGGCGGTGTTCGCCGAGCACGCCGAGCACATCGTGGCCGCGCTGCCCGACGTCCCCGACGGGCACGTCCTCGTTGCGGTGGTCGACGACGATCACGCCTTCAGCGGAACCCACCACGTCGAGCAGGAGCGGCTCGTCGAGCGTGTCCCGCAGCTCGAGGGCGACGGCGGTTGGGCGATGGTCTTCACCGGCACCGCCGACGAGGCCGCGATCCGCCGCCGCACCGAGGAGATGGCCGCACTCGCCCGGCGCCGCGGCGAGATGATCGACAAGATCCGGGCGAAGCGCGGGGACTGATCAGTCCTTGATCTCGCAGAGGACGGAGCCGGAGGTGACGACGGCGCCGACCTCGGCGGACAGCCCGGTGACGGTGCCGCCCTTGTGCGCGTTGATGGGCTGTTCCATCTTCATGGCCTCGAGCACGACGATGGCCTGGCCGGCCTCGACGGTGTCGCCGTCGGCCACCGCGACCTTGACGATCGTGCCCTGCATCGGGGCGGTCAGGGAGTCGCCGGACGCCGCGGCGCCGGCCTTCTTGCCGGCCGAACGCTTCGGCGCGGCCTTCCGGGTCGACCCGCCGCCACCGCCGCCGAAGCCGGCGGGCAGCGACACCTCGAGGCGTTTGCCGCCGACCTCGACGACGACCGTCTCCCGCTCCGCGTCGTCCTCGGTTGCGTCGGCACCACCGGTGAAGGCCGGGATCTGGTTGTCGAACTCCTTCTCGATCCACTGCGTGAAGATCGTGAACGGCTCGTCGTCGGACGTCGCGAAGGCCGGGTCGCGCACGACCGCGCGGTGGAACGGCAGCGCGGTGGCCATGCCCTCGACGATGAACTCGTCGAGCGCGCGGCGGGCCCGTTCGAGCGCCTCGATGCGGGTCTCGCCGGTGACGATCAGCTTGGCCAGCAGCGAGTCGAAGGCGCCGCCGACGACCGACGTGCCCTCGATGCCCGAGTCGACGCGCACGCCGGGCCCGGCCGGCTCGACGTACCTCGTCACCGCGCCGGGGGCGGGCAGGAAGTTGCGGCCCGGGTCCTCGCCGTTGATCCGGAACTCGAACGCGTGCCCGCGCGGGACGGGATCGGACGTGATGCGCAGCTTCTCGCCCTCGGCGATGCGGAACTGCTCGCGGACGAGGTCGATTCCCGAGGTCTCCTCGGTGACCGGGTGCTCGACCTGCAGTCGGGTGTTGACCTCGAGGAAGCTGATCACGCCGTCGTTGCCGACGAGGTACTCGA